>JAMCRS010000244.1:0-2793 GCA_023380675.1 Chloroflexota bacterium | reverse complement strand
AGCGCCGCTGCCTATACCTCTTCATCGACTATCCGACGACGGAATCCGAGCTCCGCATCGTCAAGCTCAAGGTGCCAGATCTATCGCCGCAAATGGCGCAGCAAGCCGTAGAGCTCGTCCAGCGGCTGCGCAAGCTGGACCTGAAAAAGCACCCCAGCGTCAGTGAGACCATCGATTGGGCGCGCGCTCTCGTCATGCTGAACGCCAAGAACCTGGACGAAAAGACGTTGGAGACCACGCTCACCGTTTTGTTGAAGCACGAGCACGACGTACAGCGCGCTCAGCGCATCCTGGGCGAGTTTAACGTGATTGAGGACGAGGGTGCGGACGAAGACCAAGACGACTCGGCGCGCGGCCGGGGCGCCATGCCGCGTTACCGCACGCCGCCGCGCAAATGAACCATGGCTTTCGCTCGTGGATTTCGACACACGCTGCGCCATTCGTAATATCCCCGGTCTGAAATCCACCTCGAGAGGATACGATGGACCAACGAATCGTGGAATTTATTGCGGGCTTGCGCGCGGCCGGCGTGCGCGTCAGCCTCGCGGAAAGCGCGGACGCGTTTCGCGCCATAGAGCAAGTAGGGATTGCCGATCGCGACATGTTCCGCTCGGCCCTGCGCACTACGCTCGTCAAGGACGCGGTGGACGTGCCGGCATTCGAAAAGCTTTTTCCCCTGTATTTTGGGAGCGGCGGGCCTCCGCTGACCAACCCAGACCAAGAGTTGTCGCCGGAGGACATGCAGCGATTGAAGGAGGGGATGCGCGATCTCCTGGGGGACGACGACCGGCTTCGACAGCTCATGCGTTATCTGCTTGAAGGCGACAATCCGACGCGCGAGGAGCTGGAACGTCTGGGCAATCAGGCCGGAGTACCGATGGCGCGGCATCCCTATCAACAGACCTGGCTCACCCAACGGATGATGCGCCAACTCGGCATGGACGAGGAGTTCCAGGAGCTGATGGAACAGCTCGTGCAAAGGCTGGAGGAGATGGGCATGAGCCGCGAGACGCTGCGGCGCCTGGCCCAGATCGCAGCGGAGAATGCGCGCGCATTGCAGGAGCAGATGAAGCAGTACGTGGGAGCGCAGATCGCACAGAACGCGGCGCAACAGCCGCGGGAGCGCCAGGCGGTCCGCGGCTCGGACCTGATGCAGCGTGCGTTCGGCTCTCTCAGCGAGCGCGAGATCGCCGAGCTGCGCAATCAGGTCCGTCGGCTGGCGGCCCGGCTTCGGTCGCGCGCAGCGCTGCGACAGCGGCGCGGCAAGCGCGGCGTGTTGGACGCCAAGCGGACGATCCGCGCCAACCTGCGCCACGCGAGCGTGCCGCTCGTTCTACAGCACAAGCGCCGCCACCTCAAGCCCAAGCTGGTCATGATCTGCGATGTTTCGACCTCGGTCCGGCCGGTAGTCGAGTTCATGCTGCGGCTGGTTTATGAGCTGCAGGACCAAATTCACAGCGCGCACAGCTTCGTGTTCGTCGACGACATGGTGGACGTGAGCGCCGAATTCACGCAGCACCGACCGGACGCTGCGGTCGAACGGGTTCTATCGCAGAACCCGCCAGGCTATTACAACACGAATTTGGGCTTTTCGCTTGCGCATTTTTGCAAGGACTCGCTCGAGACGGTAGACCACCGGACCACGGTGATCGTGCTGGGAGACGGGCGGAACAATTTCCTCAACCCGCGTCTGGACGCGTTCCAGGAGATTAAGCGCCACGCTCGGCGCCTGATCTGGCTGAACCCTGAAAGCCCGCGCATCTGGGGCACCGGCGACAGCGATATGCTACAGTACTTGCCTCTCTGCGATTCCGCCCACGAAGTGGGAAATCTCGCGCAGCTAGCCGAGGCAGTCGATCGCCTGTTCGACTTGCGTTGATGGGGATGAGACAGAAAAGCGGCAGGAGTCGCCCGCCGGGCGACTCCTGCCGCTTTGCGTACTGACGAGTCCCGGATCACTCACATATCGAAAAGCCCTTTTCGAAGACCTGGCCGTCCGGCTTGGTGAGGTCGATACCTTTGTTGTTGATGTCCAGCTGGTCGACGCGGGCGAAGAAAAAGTCGCAGGCGTTGCCGGTCGAGCCGTATCGGAAGGTGCCGACGGCCTGCAACTCAATGGGCCCCGGATTGAAGGCGGTCTGAACAACCGTTGTCTCATTGTTGCGGCGAGTCGGATTGTCCGCGCGATAAATGTACACCTGCCACTTTACGTTCTGGACGCTCGTCGCCGTGTTTAGGAAGCTTACGTAAAACGAGATGCTCTGGCCGTGCGTTGGCTGCTCGGGATCGAGCCGGACGCTCGTGACGTATAGTCCCGGGGGCGCAGTGGGTGACGAGGCGCCGGATGTCGGCGTGGGGACGGATGTAGCGCTCGTCGGCTCTGTCGCACCGGTTGCAGCGGGAGCGGCGGTCGGGGCCGCGTTGGTTGGCTGCGGCGCGGCCGTCGGCTGTGCGGCAGCGGTCGGCTGCGTTGCAGCCGCAGTCGGTTGCGCGCCGGCTGTCGGCTGTGCGGCCGCTGCGGTCGGTTGCGGCGCCGCCGTCGTGGGGGCCGGCGCGATCGGAGGAATCGTTGAGCTAGGTTGCGCTGCCAAGGTTGGGGCAGGCGCAGCCGTGCATCCGGTTATCGCAATGATCGCCGCAAACGACGCCAGGGCGACGAGCAGCACTCTTTTCATTTCACAATCTCCTTGTGTTTCGTTGGGTTGTTCCGTTAAGGGAGGCGTCTTTGGCTCGGGACACGTTCGCCCGCGTTAGGGCGGGCAGACGGTTATTTTCTTCTCGAAAGGCGATCCG
>JAMCRS010000243.1 GCA_023380675.1 Chloroflexota bacterium | reverse complement strand
CCCACGTCGAACAGCGACGTGCCGGAAGAATCGGAGACGTCGCCGGCGAATTCGCCGGTCAGCCGAAAGCGGGCATAGTCTTTGGGCAGCAAGATGTGCGCGGCTCGACCATAGACGTCCGGCTCGTTCTCGCGCACCCACAAGACCTTGGGCGCCGTAAAGCCGGTCAGCACGGGATTGCCCGTCAGCTCGAGCACGCGGGCTGCGCCGACACGCTGCGTGATCGACGCGCACTGCGCCGCCGTTCGCTGATCGTTCCAGAGGATGCACGGCCGCAAGACCGCCCCGCGGCCGTTTAGCAGCGTCAGCCCGTGCATCTGCCCGGTCAGTCCGACCGCGGCGATTTTCGCCGGATCGACGTGCGACCGGTCGAGAACCGCGCGGATGCTTTGAACGGCGCCCGTCCAGAACAATTCCGGGTCTTGCTCGCTCCAGCCGGAGCGCGGGGTTTCGAACGCGTACTCGATCGCGGCCACGGCGGCGACGTTCCCGAGCTCGTCGATCAACAGAGACTTTGTTGCGGTCGTCGAAACGTCGATGCCGAGAAGGTAGGTTGGCATGCTTTATCCAGAATGGTCTGTGTCCTCGATGCGCGATACGCCGGCGAATACGCGGCGCGCGACCGTCCATTTCTCGTTTGCGGCAATCTCGAAGGACGATTCGAGTCGAATGTCTTGCGAGGAGCTTCCCACCATCACCCGAATTGCGCCGGGCTCGACCACCAACTGCATCGTTTCGTCGTAAAACGCCAGCAGGTCGACCGGCAGCTCGAAATGAACCGTGCGCGTATCACCCGGCTCCAGGTGCACGCGCCGAAACGCCTTCAACTCCTTGACCGGCCGCGGAACGGATGCAACTTGGTCGCACACATAGAGCTGCGCGACTTCGTCCCCCGCGAGCGCGCCGGCGTTTTTCACATCGACGCGTATGGAAACGCGCGTGTCCCGCTCGACGTGGGCCGGCTCGATCCGCAGGTTGGCGTATTCGAACGTAGTATAACTCAACCCGTGGCCGAATGGAAATAGGGGCGTCGGCGGCGGCGCCGCGTAGTCGCCGGGCAACTGCGAGCGGCCGCCCGACGGCTTGTGCCCGTAGAATATCGGGACCTGGCCGACCGAGCGTGGAAACGTCATAGGGAGCTTGCCGGCCGGGTTGACGTCGCCGAACACCACGTCCACAATGGCGGCGCCGCCTTCCTCTCCCGGCAGCCAGGCCTCGACGACCGCCGGAACGTGTTCTGCGATCCAGGGAATCGCCAGCGGCCGGCCGTTCACGAGCACGACGACCGTGGGCCGTCCGACTGCAACGATCGCTTCGGCCAGTTCTTGCTGCACCCCCGGCAGACCGAGGTCGACGCGATCGCGCGATTCGCCGCAGGTGCAATCCGGCGTCAAGCCGGATTTATCGCCGAGGACGAGAATGACCGCATCCGACGCCCGTGCCGCCTGCACCGCTTCGTCCAGGCCCGACCGGTCTTGGCCGGCGACCGAGCACCCGGCCGCGTAGAGGACGCGTGTGCCGGGAGACACGCGGTCGCGGACGGCGTCGAGGACCGTCGGCACTTGAACGGATCCATCCACGATGCCGCCGGCGTGGGGGTCCCATTTAAAGACGGCGGCGAGCGCGGGGTTCATCTCTAATAGATATTCGATGTGCGCCGGATGGGAATAATCGCCCAGCAGATGCCGGGCCTGGTTGGCATTCGGTCCGACGACGGCAAGCGTGCCAAGCGTTTTGGGGAGCGGCAGCACGCCGTCGTCATTCTTCAGGAGGACGATGCTCTGCGCGGCGATCTGCCGCGCCAGTCCTCGCTGTGCGGGCGTCTCGAAAACCTCCCTCACTCGGTCAACGTCGACGTACGGATGCTCGAACAGTCCCAATTCGAATTTTTTCCTCAAGATTCGCTCGACGGCCGTGTCGACCCATGCCTCAGAAATGCTCCCGGCTTGGACGGCCTGCAGGAGCGGCGAACCGTAGCAGTCGGTCGTCGGAAGCTCAACGTCGATCCCCGCATTCAGCGCCAGTCGCGCCGCCGCGGCCGCGTCCGCGGCGACATGATGGGTATCACGCAGCATCGAAATCGCCTTGTAATCGGCGACAACCAGCCCGTCAAATCCGAGCTCGCCGCGCAGGAGATCGGTCAGGATGGCGCGCGATGCGGCTACGGGAAGTCCGTCCAGCTCGGAATATGAGTTCATGATGGAGGCGAGGCCGGTCTCTAGAATCGCGGCCTGAAACGGCATGAGCCAGACCTGACGCAGCTCGCGCGGTCCGAGGTGGACGGGCGTGCAATTCAATCCGCCTTCCGAGAGGCTGTATCCGACAAAGTGCTTGCCGGTGGCCATCACCCCTTGGCGGAGATCGCTCCCCTGGAGGCCGCGAACGTAAGCCATCCCCATGTGGGTGGCGAGCAGCGGGTCTTCGCCAAAGGTCTCTTCCACGCGGCCCCACCGCGGATCGCGCGCGATGTCGAGCACGGGCGACAGTCCCTGGTGCGCGCCGACGGCCCGCATCTGCATCCGAATGACGCTCGTCATCTGCTCAGCCAATGCCGGCTCCCAGGTGCTGGCAAGCCCGATGATTTGCGGAAAGCAGGTGGCACCGAGGGCCAGGTAGCCGCTGCAGCATTCCTCGTGAATGATGGCCGGAATCCCCAGGCGCGTTCGATTCACGAGATAGTCCTGGATCGCGTTCGCCATGCGCGCGGTGTCGTTTGGCTCGAGCGTGCTTCCGCCGCCGACCCGCGTGATCTCTCCGATGCCGCCGCCGATGAGCTCGGCCGCCTTGTCGATCGCCAGGCCCTGTTCGTCCTGCAGCTCCCACACCCAGCGCGACCCGAGTTGCGCGACCTTGTCCACCAACGTCATCCGCGCCAATAGATCGCGTGCCCTTTCGGCGGGGGAAAAGGCGGCGTCCTTATAGAGTGTCTTGTCAGCGTGCGCGGCCTGAATCAATGCGGTGTCTCCTCAAAGGGGGTGGCCGGTCAGCGAACGGCCATCAACGGGTCGACCGAGAGCGGGTCGCGCGTGCTCTATTCCGCGGCGACTCTACGCCGCGCGATCACTTTGGTTAGCCCTTGACCGCTCCGGCGGTCAGCCCAAAGACGATCTGGCGCTCGGCAAAAAGATAGAAGACGACGGTCGGAATCATCGACAGCGTCACAAATGCCAGCACGAGCGCAAGATCCTGGCCGTACTGTCCCTGAAACTGCATCGTCCCGAGCGGCAGCGTCCACATATTGTCGTGGTCGAACACCAGGAGAGGCCACAGCAGCTCGTTCCAGCTCGCGATCATCATGAGCACGCCGACCGCGGCGAGGCCGGGACGGGCGAGCGGAATGAGCACTCGCCAGAAAAAGGCGAACGTCGAGCAGCCGTCGATGTAGGCGGCGTCCTGCAATTCCGCCGGGATCGCCTCGAAAAAGCCGCGCAGGATCAAGATATAGCCTGAGAGGGCGAACGCGATCTCCGGCAGGATGACGCCCAAATAGTTGTTCAGCAGCCCCAACTGGCGCAGCAAGATATACACCGGCAGGGCGGCGACGGTGCTCGGAAACAAGAGACCGGTGGTGAAGAGGTTGAACGCCCACGACTTGGCGCGGAATTCCATGCGCGCGAGGGGGAACGCCGCGAGGCTGGCGACGACGAGCAAGCCGCCGGTGGCGGCGACCATGATGATGAGGCTGTTCGCCAGCATCTGCCACGTCGTCGGCATGTTCAGGATCCGGACATAGTTTTCGAGGCGGATCGGGTTCGGCGGAGTGTACGGCTCTACCGCCAATTCACCGCGGCTCTTGAGCCCGGCGAACACCAACATCACGATCGGCGTCAGGACGACGAGCACGAACAAGACCAGGATGGTGTACTGCCAGAGCAGCGCCATCCCCCGCCGATAGACTCGATTCGCTCTCGAGTGCCGCATGGCCATGGACAGATCGCTTCCGCCTAGACGTACGTGTCCGGCTTGAAGAGTCCCTGGTAAACGAGCGAGAACGCAAGACACATCAGGAACATGACGAGGGCAACCGCGCTGCCGTATCCAAGGTAAAAGCGGGTAAATCCAAAACGGTAGAGATAGGTCGCCATCGTCTCGCTGGCGTGCGCCGGTCCGCCGAGCGTCATGATCCACACGAGCACGAATTGCTGAAGCGACCCGAGCACCGAAATGTACACCGTCGTCCGAATCGTGCTCCGCAGCATGGGGATGGTCACGAACCACAGACGCTGGCGCTCGTCGGCGCCGTCGATGCGCGACGCCTCCTCGACTTCGACCGGTATGTTCTGGAGCCCGGCCATGTAAAGCAGCATGTGAAAGCCAAAGTACTTCCAGGTCAGCACGATGAAGATCGCGAACATCACCGTGTCGGGACTGCCGAGCCACGGGATCGCCTTGACCCCGGGGAGGAGGGTCATGAGCGCGTTGACGAAACCGCGGTCGGGGCTCGGGTTGAGCAGAACGAGCCAGATGAGCGCGGTCATCACTTCCGACAGCACGTAAGGCAAAAAGAACATCGTGCGGAAAAACACGCGCCCGGGCAGGTCGCGCCCGACCATGATGGCGATGCCGAGCGACAGCGGAAGCTGAACGACCAGAGACAGCCCGGCGATCAACAGGCCATTGCCCACGGCGCGCGCGAACACCGTATCCGCCAAAATCGACCTAAAGTTGTCTAGGCCGACCCAGTCCGTGGGCGTGCCGAATCCATTCCAATCGAAGAGGCTAAAGTAGCCGGCCTGAAGCACGGGAAAGACGAGAAAGAGAAGGAACATGACTACGGCGGGAAGCAGGAAAACAAAGATCGTCAAGCCTCTTTGCAGGCTGAGGCCTGGTTGGGCTTGGCGTGCCGGTGCGACAGCAAGTCTTTGCGAACCGATTTCCATTGCGTCCGTTTTTCGTCATGCAGAATGGCGCGGGGATCGGGGCTCCCGCCCCAATCCCCGCGCGAGGAGGAGAGACTACTTTAATTCTTTCGCGGCGGAATCGTCGATCGCCTTCGCCGCCTGCATGGGATCCATCGTGCCGGCGAAAAGCTCCTGCACGCTGTCGTTGATCACGGAGCCGACCGCCGGAGGCATGTATTGATCGTAGTAGAGTTGAAAGTACGGCGCGTTCGCCGCGTTCTGCTGCACGATCTTGAGCAAGGGATCGGTCAGCGCGTCCTCGGCCCCTTTGACGACCGGGACCGACATGCCGATCTTGGCCTGCGCGCGCTGCGCGTCCGGACTGCTGATGAACTTCAAAAAATCCACCGCTTCCTTCGGCGCATTCTTACCGACCGTAAAGCCGTTGCCGCCGCCAAGGGCGTCAGTGGCATTGCCTTTGCCTCCCTCGACGGACGGGAAGGGGAAGAATCCCAGCTTGTCGCCCAGGCCTTTTTTGTCGACGCTGTTGTCGTTCTCGACGCCTGGCGCCCATTGACCCATCAGCTCCATGGCCGCCTTGCCGTTGCCTACCAGGGCGGCCTCGTCGTTCTGGATCGCGCCCAGGTAGCCGTCCTGGAAGGGCTGGAGCGCGGTTAACGCCTGCAGCGTCTTGCCGGCGTCCACGAACGGTTGATCGGTGAAGGCGCCCTTGCGGCTGTACGCGGCGTCGAACGCGTTCTTGCCGCCGAGACGGACCGCGAGATACTCCCACCAGAAGGCGCCGGGCCATTTGTCTTTTTCGCCCAGCGCGATCGGCGTGATGCCGGCGTCTTTGAGCTTTTTGACGTCGGCGAGAAAATCGGTCCACGTGGCCGGTGGCGCCTGGATGCCGGCTTTGGCGAAGAGGTCTTTGTTATACCAGAATCCGACCATGCCCATGTCGCGCGGGACGCCATAGTACTTGCCCTGGTAGCTGTAGACTGCCAGAGCGCCCTTGCCGAAGGTGTCGCCCCATCCGCCCTGAAGGTCGGCTGTGATGTCCTTCAACAATCCCGCCTGGGCGTATTCATTCATGACGCCACCGCCCCAACTTTGGAAGAGGTCGGGCGGACTGCCGGATTGCATGACGGTAGTCAGCTTGGTCTTGAAATTCTCATTCTCGAGAACCGTGATCTGGATGTCGACGTTCGGGTGTGCGGCCATATAATCATTGGCCAGTTTTTGCCAGAGAGCCTTTTGATCGTCGACGGTGTTGATGTGCCACCAGGCGACCGTCACTTTGGCTGCCGGCGGCTGAGTCGGAGCCGGAGCGCTCGTCGGCGCCGGGGCGGGTGCCTGAGTCGGTTGTGGAACTGCTGTCGCTGCGGGGGCCGGCACCTGCGTGGGTGGAGGGGCTGACGTGGGCGCGGGTGCAGCCGTTGGGGCAGCGCAAGCCGCGAGCGCGATGAGAGCCCAAGCATCCGGCGCAGCGCGTCGATTCCACGCGGCGGCCCAGCACGGCATTCGTCCAATGGACCACCCGTCCGGACGAAATCACGAAGACCGCAACGCACGCGGCCGGGCGGCCTGACACGCGCTGCCCCACGCGAAATCAATTGTTCACTCACCGATTTTTCTGCGCAGCTCAAGGTTTTCGTACGGCCGCAAAGTGAGTCTCGTTCTGGGAGCGCCACGCCGGGGAAAGCGAAAGTCATGTGCCTGGCATGCCTTTTCCCTCGCCGGCGGTCGCGACCGGGCGAAGACCGAAGGGTCGACTTGTAAGAGGTGTGAAACTAGGCTAGAATGTTGGCGATGTGGCACTCCTTTCTCCCGTAGATGGGGCGCTGCATTCCTGGAGGCGGGATCGGTCTGCGTTTGGGAGCTAGCCGGTCCCGTCTCTTGGTTTGCGTGTGGTTTCGCGGATAACGAGCTCGGTGGGGAGATCGACGCGCTGCGCCGGATGCTTGGGCTCCTGAATGATCTTAAGCAACAGGCGGGCGGCGGCGCGCCCCATTTGCTCCAGCGGCTGCCGGACGGTCGTCAGCGGCGGATGGACCTGGGTCGCCTGCGGCACATCGTCAAACCCGACGATCGAAATATCGTCGGGGATTCGCAACTGGTGGTCGCGCACGGCCTCCATCACGCCGAAAGCGCTGACGTCGTTCGACGCAAAGATCGCCGTTGGAGGCGTTGGCATCGAGAGCAGTTCGTCGGCAGCGGAATAACCGCGGGTCTGGAAAAAGTCTCCTTCGCGCACCATGGCCGGGTCCGCCGGCAATCCGAAATGCTTGAGCGCCGCCTGATAGCCGGCGAGCCGTTCGCGTGCGCACCCCAGGTCCATCGAGCCGCAGATGAACCCGATGCGCCGGTGTCCCAGCTCAATCAGATACTGGGTTGCGTCAAAGGCACCCTGCCAGTTCGTTGCGCCGATCGCCGGTCCCCGGTCGTCGATCCCCTGGTGATCGATCAATACGTGTGGATAGCGCCGCTGGCGCAAGACCCGCAGATAGGCTTCGGGGTGCCGCGGCAGGATGAGGAGCAGTCCGTCGGCCATGCCGCGCGACAGCATGTCCACGTAGGCTGATTCCTGGATCTTGCGCCGGTGGGTGGTATAAAGCATCATATCGTATTCCGACTCGGCCAGCTCAAGATCGATCCCACGGACGATCTCGCCGGCGTAGCCGGTGCCGACATCGCGCACCACCAGCCCGATCATACGCGAGCGGCCTCCACGGAGGCTGCGCGCTTGTAAGTTGACCGTGTAGCCGAGGCGGTCCATCGCGCGCAATACCCGCTCGCGTTTCTCCGGCCGGACGTGCGCCTCGTTATTGATCACGCGCGAAGTCGTCGCGAGCGAGACTTGCGCTTCTCTCGCCACATCGACGATTGTGACGCTTTTCTCGCGGTGATTGGCCCGCCGGGGATTGCTCTTTTCCATAATATCTGAAAACGTTTCCAGTATGCCGCTCGTATCCAGGTAATCCTGAATTGATGAGGGTTTTTCGGCCAGTTCAGAAGCCGATACAGAACAGGTTATATCTATATATTGGAAACGTTTCCAATCGAAGAATACCACAATATTCGACAAGAGTCAATATCCTCTTGACAAATAGACAAATATCTATATAATGTGACATATAGACAGAGATCAATATGACGACAAGCAAAGTCAGTTTTGCCAAAGCGCTCGCAGACGAAACGCGCCAACAGATCATGCGATTGTGCTGCTGCGAATGGATCAGCGTAAACGACATCGTCTCCAAAATGGATGTCGCCCAACCGACCGTATCCCATCACCTTGCCATTCTGCGTGAGGCGGGATTGGTAAGCGTGCGCGAGCAAGGACGCCAAACGTTCTATACCCTGAATCAGGAAAAGGTCGTCGACTGCTGCGGACAATTGATGACGGCGTTTGCGCCAGAACAAAAGGCCACCCTGCATCTGATCAAGCTCGTAGACGAGGCCTAATGGTGCGCGCCTTTTTTTTACCTATATTCATAGACAGGCGTCTATTTGGCACGCGAACGTGAGGGATTCCATTGAGCCAATCCCTTCGCCAAAAACCCGTTTTCTCGCAGAAAACGGGTTGCGATGCTCGCTCGCGTCGGAATTTTGGCGAAGGTATTAATTGAGTAGCAAAGCCTATTTCGATCGGGTCGCGGCTGACTGAGACTCGATGCGGGCAGCGTTCTTTTCAGAAGCGGTACGCGAGAAGGCATACGCGGTCGCGGGTGTGCTTGAAGGACAGCTCGCGGCCGATATCGGCGCCGACTGCTGCGCCGATTCCAATGATAAGAGCGAACACGCCACGGTCAGCACCTTTGCCGCCGCTGGCGAAAAATAGACTCACAAGAGGAGGAGAAATGTCGAATTCGAATGTTATCGCGCCGGACGAGATCCATCGTTCCGTGCGTCAGCACTATGGCAATCTCGCCCGAACGTCGACGAGCTGCTGCGGACCGTCGACGGAGGCCGGTTCGCTCTACCCAGAGGACCTCGCCAACGCGCTGCCGGACGATGTTGCCGGTTTTTCGCTTGGGTGCGGCGATCCGATCACCATCGCGAGTTTGAACCCGGGCGAGACGGTCGTGGACCTGGGGTCCGGCGGCGGACTGGATTGTTTCCTCGCCGCGCGCCAGGTCGGTCCGACCGGTCACGTGATCGGCGTCGACATGACGGCGGAGATGCTGGCTAAAGCCCGCGCCAACGCCGAGCGGTTGGGCGCCTCGAACGTCGAGTTTCGCGAGGGCTATATCGAACATCTCCCGCTGGGCGACGGCGAGGCGGACGTCGTCATCTCAAACTGCGTCATCAATCTATCGCCTGACAAACCTCAGGTATTCCGCGACGTCTTTCGGGTCCTTCGCCCGGGAGGCCGGATCTCGGTGTCAGATATCGTCACGGACGGTGAGTTGCCCGAGGCGGTGCAAAAGAACATGGAAGCCTGGGGCGCGTGCGTTGCCGGCGCGCTCGACGTGAAGGAGTATGTCGCCGGACTCGAGGCCGCCGGGTTCGTGCAGGTCAAAGTCCAGCCCAAGGGCAGCTTCGATCCCGGCTTGTCCCTCATGCCCGTTCACGAACCGTTTTCGGCCATCATCACAGGACGCAAGCCGCAAGCCTCGTGATCGTACGGAAGGGTTTGTAGATTCGTGACGCACCGGCCGACGTAACTCCGGACGCGAGTGACTAGATCCCCAACTCGTTTGGACACGGACGGGGTGTCATTAAGTTGCGCCTTAGGTGGGATTGCGTACAGCTAGTCATCGTCAAACGACTATGCAAGCGCCATGAATCGTTTGACAAACGCCAAGTGTGAAACGGACGAGCCGACCTGCGGCTCGTCCGTCTTTTTTACACTCGCTATGGGGGATGTGGCGACATCGGCCTAAATGCCGAACTCTACCCAGGCGTGGGGCTCGACGTCGGAGTGTCGGTCGGGGTTGGCGACGGCGTATTCGTTGCCGTTGGCGACGGCGTATTCGTTGCCGTTGGCGACGGCGTATTCGTTGCCGTTGGCGACGGCGTATTCGTTGCTGTTGGCGACGGCGTATTCGTTGCCGTTGGTGACGGCGTATTCGTTGCCGTTGGCGACGGCGTATTCGTTGCCGTTGGCGACGGCGTATTCGTTGCCGTTGGCGACGGCGTATTCGTTGCCGTTGGCGACGGGGTGTGCGTTGCCGTC
>JAMCRS010000242.1:2261-3442 GCA_023380675.1 Chloroflexota bacterium | reverse complement strand
GGAAGCCGTAAGCGCCCTAGCGCGCTTCAAGGGCATTAGCGCGGCCATAGGGAAAAACCTAGAGCCCGGTGGACAGTCGAGGGTCGAGTCGGAGCAGCACTATCCGCCACCTGGAGGCAAGCAGGAGCATGTCGTGCCGAAATGGCAGTTCTTAACGGGAGCGCCCGTGCTTCTCGTCATCGCTCTCCTTGTGCTCGTGGCGGCAGGCGCCACCGTGCCACTCTTTCGGGCGCTGCTTGTCATCGCCACTGTGACGTTGCTGATCGGCGCCATTTGGCGCGCCGTCGAGATCCTGCGCACCCCACGCCCTACCACCCGCTCACCTCATCCTGAAGTCCTTTCTCCGGCACCCCGTGTTGACGGTTCCGACCCGCTGCCGCCTACCGGTGGCTATCGTTTGCTCGTCGCCGACATCGATGGCACGCTCGTTGGGCCCGATCAGGTAATTAGCGCGCGCGCGCGGCAGGCCGTCTCGGCCGCCAGAGCGCGTGGCATTCACGTCGCGCTCTGCACCGGTCGCAGTCCAGCCGCCGCCCAACGTTTCCTCGACGATCTGGGCCTTTCCGCCGCCCAAATCTTCTTCGACGGCGCATTGGTGACCGTGCCTGGTGCAAAAGACGATATCTACTGCTGTCCGGTCGACCCACTCGCGCTACGCGAGCTGGCCACCTCGTGCGCGGCCGCCGGCATCCCGCTCGAAGTGTACACTCGTCATGGTCACTTCGTCGCGCAGCGGAATCCCGACAGCGATTGGCACAGTCGTATTCAAGGGGTGCCGGTTCAGGTGGCCGATTTCGATCGTCTGCTGTCCGAAGAGACGATCATCAAGGGCGAGCTGATCGGTGGCACGCCCACCGTCCGAGCCGCGATCACCGCCCTCGCGCCGCGGTTTGCCGGTGTCCTGCGGCTATCTTGGGCCAAGGTCTCCGGCTTCGATCATTACGACCTTGTGAACGTCGTCCATCCCGCGGTCTCCAAGGGCGAAGCGACGCGGCGACTCGCCGCCCAGCTTGGCGTGCCGCTCGAAGCGGTAGTGGCGGTGGGCGATGGCCCAAACGATATCCCGCTCCTGGAGGTGGCCGGCTTGGGCATCGCGATGGGCGATGCGCCGCCCGCGGTGAAGGCCGCTGCCCTTGTCGTCACCGCCGGGGTTGCCGAGGAAGGCCTGGCGCTGGCCATCG
>JAMCRS010000242.1:876-2251 GCA_023380675.1 Chloroflexota bacterium | reverse complement strand
AGCGCTGGCCGGCGGCATTGGTCTCGAGGCCGTTGGCATCCGAGACTTCGATGTCCACCTTGAAGTTTTGGAGATCGGCGCCCGCCGTGTTGGTCGTGTCCAGCTTGGCGAGGAAGGCCTGGCGCTGGCCATCGAGCGCTTCCTGCTTACTTGAAAACTTACCTACGCCAGGCTACAATTGGGCCATGCTGCTAGCCATAGATATCGGCAACACCAATGTAGTGCTCGGCGTCTATCGCGGCGAGGACCTGCTCGCGGATTGGCGCGTTGCCACTGATACTCGTCGCATGTCCGACGAGTACGCCATGCTCCTCCGCAGTCTGTTCACCTACTCTGGACTCCAGCTCGACATCATCCGGGCCGTCATCATCTCTAGTGTCGTGCCACCGCTCATCAGCACCTTCGAGGAGCTCAGCGAGCGCTATCTCAATCTCACGCCGCTGGTCGTCGGACCCGGCATCCGCACTGGCGTGCGCATCCTTTACGAGAATCCCAAAGAGGTTGGCGCTGATCGCATTGTGAACGCCCTCGCCGCCTTTCACGCCTACGGCGGGCCGGCGATCGTGCTCGACCTTGGCACCGCCACTACCTTCGATGCCCTCAACAAGGATGGCGACTATTTGGGCGGCGCCATCGCGCCGGGCATTGGCATCGCCACAGAGGCCCTCTTCCAGCACGCCGCGAAGCTGCCCCGCATCGAGCTGGTGCGTCCGCGCCACGCCATCGGCCGCAACACCATCGCCAGCATGCAGTCGGGCATCATTTTTGGCTACGTTGGTTTGGGGGAAGGGCTTATTCTGCGCTTCAAGCAGGAGCTGGGCAACGCCCACGTCATCGCCACCGGTGGCCTGGCCGAGGTCATCGCCAAAGAGACGCCGCTGATCGAGGTCGTGGACCAGCGCCTCACTCTCAACGGTCTGCGCCTGCTCTACGAGCTGAACAAAGGGGGCGAGCTTGGCGGCGATTAGCAGGATTTCCGGGCGGACATCGTCGCCATGCTAAGCGGCAGGCACGTCGTGCTCGGCGTCTGCGGCGGCATCGCGGCGTATAAGGTGGTCGAGCTGGCGAGCCGCCTCACCAAAGAGGGTGCCCAGGTCGACGTCGTGATGACCGAGGCTGCCACCAAGTTCGTCGCGCCGCTCGCCTTCCAAGCGATCACCCACCGCACGTGCGCCTTCGACATGTTCCGACTGGAAGCGGAAAGCAATATTACCCACGTTGCGCTGGGCGTCGGCGCCGACGTCGTGGTGATCGCGCCAGCCACTGCCCACACCATCGCGAAGCTGGCGCTCGGCCTTGCCGACGACCTTGTGGCTACCACCGTGCTCGCCAGCACCGCGCCCCTCGTGATTGCCCCGGCAATGGAAGAGCACAT
>JAMCRS010000242.1:0-844 GCA_023380675.1 Chloroflexota bacterium | reverse complement strand
ACCAACACCCGGCTACCAAGGGTCACCTCGTCACGCTACACGAGCGTGGCGCGATCATCGTGCCCCCCGGTCACGGCCGCCTGGCCTCCGGTCGGGTCGGCGAAGGACGGCTGGCGGAGATCGAGGAAATCTATCAGGCGCTCTGCCACGCCATTATCGGCAAGCGTGATTTGGCGGGCTGTCGCGTTGTGGTCACGGCGGGCGGCACGCAAGAGCCCATCGATCCGGTGCGCTATATCGGCAACCGTTCCTCCGGCAAGATGGGCTTTGCCATCGCCGAGGTCGCCAGCGAGCGCGGCGCGGCAGTCACGCTCATCGCCGGCCCGACCGCTCTGCCGGTGCCGGCCAACGTCTCAGTGGTGCACGTACAGACTGCCCTGCAAATGGAGGCCGCGGTGCGTGAGGCGATTGCCGGCGCCGATGCCCTCATCATGGCCGCTGCCGTGGCCGACTACCGCGTTGTGCAGCCCGCGGAGCAAAAGATCAAGAAAGAGGCCGGCGATCTCACCATTCGCCTCGTGCGCAACCCCGACATCCTCGGCTCGTTGAGCGACGCGCCGCTGCTCAAGGTGGGCTTTGCCGCCGAAACTGAGGACCTCCTCGCCCATGCCGCCGGCAAAATGCGTAAGAAGCGCCTCGACATGATCGTCGCCAACGACGTAAGCGCGACCGGCAGTGGCTTTGGTAGCGACACCAACCGCGTCACGATGCTCGAGCCGGATGGGGCGACCACGGAGCTTCCGCTGCTGCCCAAGCGGGCGGTCGCGGATCGCATTCTCGACCGCGTTGCCGCCCTCCTCGCCCAAAGGGCCGCGGCCCGCTAGCTATGCTTTGGCGCCGTAGC
>JAMCRS010000241.1:487-3395 GCA_023380675.1 Chloroflexota bacterium | reverse complement strand
ACATCCTCGTCATGCGTCATCCGGAAGCGATCAAGCGCATTCAGACGATGATCAAGGGACTCATGGGCGCCTAGTCCCCGGCCCGGCCGGTAGCCGCAAAGGCTCGTTCGGGCCCCGGCACGCCGGGGTCGAAATAGAAAGGAATCGAATGGCTGCAAACCAAGATGCTCTCGCGACCGAATCGCAGCGCATGCAAGAGACGATCCAGACCATCAGTCACTACGCCGAGATCTACCACAACGGAAGCGTCAAGCTCGTTTCGTTCGACGGCGAACACGTCGTGGTCGAGTTCGGCGGAGCGTGCGACGGATGCCCTCTGATGCCGTGGACACTGCACCGCGTGGTCGAGAGCACCGTGCGCGATCTGTTTCCGAAAGTAAAGAACGTCACGGCGCTGGAGAAATAGCAGGGAACTTAATCGACCCGTAATCGGCTTCCGCCCTTCGGCGATCGGTCGTCGGACGTCGGTCTGACGACGGACTGCCGGCCGCGGGCGACCGACGGCGGCATACTGGAGGATACGATGGCATTGACCGGACTGCAGATCTACAAGCTCTTGCCGCAGACGAACTGCAAGGAGTGCGGCTTCCCAACCTGCCTGGCTTTTGCAATGAAACTGGCGGCGAAGCAAGCCGAGCTTGCGGCCTGCCCTTATGTCAGCGAAACGTCCAAACAGCAGCTCGAGGCAGCCTCGCAGCCGCCCATTCGTTTGATCACGCTTTCGACTGACGGGCGCAAGGCCGAGGCCGGGAATGAGATCGTCTTGTTCCGTCACGAAAAGACCTTTTACCATCCCGCGCCGGTCTTTGTTCGCCTCAAGGATACCGAGGCACCCGATGCCCTCGCCGCCCGCGCCAAGGAGCTGGACGCGTTCGCCGTGGACTATGTCGGGATCAAGCTGCACCTGGACGGCCTGGCGATCGAGAATGCCTCCGGCGATGCCGCGAAATTCGCCGCCGCGGTACAAGCGGTCCGCGACGCGACGACCTTTCCGCTGATCCTCATCGCCAAGGACGCGGCCGCGTTCGAGGCCGCGCTGGCTAAAGCGAACGGCGCGGTACCTCTGCTGTATGCCGCCGACTCGTCCAACGTGGCGGCGCTCGCGCCGCTCGCGAAAAAATCCAAGGCGGCGCTTGCCCTCAAAGGGGACGGAACGCTCGAATCGCTCGTTGCGCTCGTGGAGCAGGCCAAGGCCGCCGGCGTCGAAGATTTGGTGCTCGACTCGGGCGCGCGGAGTTTTCTGGACACCCTCACCGTCGCGACCCAAATACGCCGGCTGGCGATCAAGAAGAATTTCCGGCCGCTCGGTTATCCCATCATCACGTTTCCGGGTGAAGGGGTTTCGTCGCCGGACGAGGAGCCCGTTCTGGCAGCCCAGCACATCGGCAAGTACGCCGGTTTCGTGGTCCTGGACCGGTTTACGCCGGCGCTCGCCTACGCGCTCCTGGTGCTGCGGCAGAACATTTACACCGACCCGCAAAAGCCGATCCAGGTCCAGCCGGGCCTGTACGAGATCAACAGCCCCAAGCCAGAATCGCCCGTCCTCGTGACGACCAACTTTTCGATCACGTATTTCTCGATTTCTAACGAGGTCGAAGGCGCGGGCCTGCCCGCCTGGTTGCTCGTCGCCGACGCCGAAGGCATGAGCGTGCTGACCGCCTGGGCCGCCGGCAAATTCGACGCCGACCGGATTGCCAAGGCTGTGAAGACGACGAACGTCGAGTCCAAGGTGAGCGCAAAACGCATCGTTTTGCCGGGCGCGGTGGCCATCCTGATGGGCGAGGTCGAAGAGTCACTGCAGGGGTGGCAGGTCCAGGTCGGCCCGCGCGAGGCCGTGGACGTGCCGGCGTTTCTCAAGCTGAAAGCCTGATGCGCGGTCGACCGCCTAGCCGGCCGGTGCCCCAAAAGGGTGCGAGCGAAATGTATACATCCAGTCTCGGCGAGCT
Source organism: Chloroflexota bacterium (assembly GCA_023380675.1). The sequence continues at coordinate 1,449 of JAMCRS010000241.1, read as the reverse complement.
CCAAAGCATTCTCGTCGGAGCCGGTCGCTGCCTTGAATGCGCCGACCCGCGCTGCGTCAGCCTGTGCCCCGCCAAGGTCGACGTGCCGGCGGCGATGCGTCTGATCCTGGGTCGAAACGGTCGACCGCCGTACCCCGCGTGGATGCAGCCGGCCGATCTGGCGGCGGAGAGCGCGATGAGCGCCATAGAGGCGTCGTTCGAATACTAACTCTCATTTTGGGGTCCAACCATAGCTACGCAGAAGGTCCATTTCAAGCCAATTGAAAAGACGGTCGACGTTGCCCACGGCGCGCTGATCGTCGATGCCGCGCAAGCCGCAGGCATCGACATTAACGTTCCCTGCGGGGGCCAGGGTCGGTGCGGACGGTGCGCCGTAGTCGTCGAGCAAGGCAGCGTCCGCCGCCGCTCCACCCTGCGGCTGAGCGCAGCCGACCTGGAGGCCGGCTACGCGTTGGCATGCCAGACGGTCGTCGAAGGAGACCTGGAAATCCTCGTGCCGCCGCAGGAGGAGATCACTCGCCACCTCACGACGGAACGGACCGCCGCCAAGGTCGACGTTCCGTTCGATTACGTCTGGCGGGAGCATCAAACCGTTGCACCCTACTTTGTGCAAGTGGAGCCGCCGACCATCGCGGACAACACCGACGACCTAGCGCGCCTGGAGCGGGAGCTCGCGAAACAATACGACCTCCGGGGTTTGGACGTGCCACTGCCGGTGCTGCGCACGCTCGCGCGGACGCTGCGCGATGCGGATTGGCGCGTGACCGCCATGATCGACATCCAAGAACGGGATCACCCGCGTCTGATGCAGGTGCTGCCGGGCGACCAGTCCTATCGCCTGTTCGGCGCCGCCGTGGACATCGGCACGACGACTGTAACCGTATACCTCGTCGATCTCTTGAGCGGCGAGGTGATCGAGACTGCGGCAGACTATAACGGCCAGATCAAACGAATGGGCGGCT
>JAMCRS010000241.1:0-477 GCA_023380675.1 Chloroflexota bacterium | reverse complement strand
AACGCGGCGAGGACGTCATCTCGCGCATCGTCTACTCCTCCAAGGGCAACGGCCTGGTGGAGCTCCAGTCCCTCGTCACCGGCACGATCAACAAGCTGATCGAACGGACGACGCTGCGGCGCAAGATCGAGCCGACCGAAATCTACAAAATGGCGCTGGTCGGCAACAGCACCATGATGCACATTCTGCTCGGACTGCCGCCGGAACAGATTCGCTTGACGCCGTACATCACCACGGTCAACCACCCCCCCAAGGTCACGGCCCAGGAGCTGAATCTGAATATCAATCCGCAAGCGCCGGTGGATTGCCTCCCCGGCGTCGCGAGCTTTATGGGCGCGGACATCACCGCGGGCGTGCTGGCGAGCGGAACGCATGCCTCCGACAAAGTGACGCTCTTCCTCGATATCGGAACGAACGGCGAGATGGTGATGGGCACGAGCGAGTGGCTCGTGAGCTGCGCCTGCAGCGTGGCGAAGT
>JAMCRS010000240.1 GCA_023380675.1 Chloroflexota bacterium | reverse complement strand
AAGTACAGTTAGTAAGAAGAGGACGCGACGTACACCAGGGACTGCAAGAAAGAGGATCCCGAATCGTGAGTCCAAGGTCGGCGATATGACCGTCGATGAATTACAGATGACCATCACAGCGACGGTGGAAAACACCTTGGCGCAGTGGCTTGGTGATCCGGATGAGGGGCTGGAACTGCGCCCCGAGATCGTCGAGCGTCTGAAGCGGCAGGAGCAAGAGTACGCGGCTGGCCAGCGTGGCCGATCACTTGACGAGGTCGTCAAGGAAATGGGGTTGGAGTAAACCGCGTGTATCGCCTCGTCATCCTCAAACCGGCAGAACGCGATCTCAAGCAACTGGATCGATCCGTTTCCCAGCAGGTCGTCAAGCGGCTACGATGGCTCACCGAACATGTAGAGGAGATCGAGGCTCTGCCGCTGAAGGATGCAGCGGCGGCCGCGGAAGCGCACAAACGAGACGAGAACGAGACCGCGCTAGGACAGCTCGTGCCTGACTTTGTCTCACCGGAAATAAGGGGCTATCCAGATTCTCTCTCTGGATAGCCCCCGTCATTTGCCCTAGGATTCGGCGAGTACGATCACGTTGTCGCCTGTCTCGAAAGTCATTTGCTCCGATTTGTTTGGATTCACTACGACGCCGTATGATTGCGCCGCATCGTGCGCGTGGCGGTGCTGGCGATATCCGATGGCTACTTCACCCCGGCAGCGAGCGGACTCGAGTACGGTGTAAAAGTTCAACGGCACGCCGGGCTTGACATAGTTCTCAGCGGGTTTCAGGTAAATCTCCGAGCCTTCCGGATCGAACAGATCGGCAAAGACGCCGGTAAGGCTCTTGTTCTCCGAGACCTGGGAAAGCATCAAACTGACCAACTGGTCGCTGACGATAAAGTCGTCGGCGCGGGTGACGTCGGCGAGGGTTCGGTTGCGGACGTCTAGCATCTCGCTGACGATGGCAAAGTCCTTGCCTGTCTTCTCGCTCATGTCGCGTAGATGGAGGAGCGTGACCAGGGTCTGCGAGTCGGCTTGCTCGGCTTCCAAGGTGTCAGAGTAGCTCAAGACGATCACGTGGTCAAAGCCCGGGATGTCGAGAGCGTCGAGCGTGCGACGGTCCGTCGTGTCGCCGGTCTGGCACGATACCTTTTGGCGACCTACCGGGATGGACGTGACCTGGGCCTCGAGGTCAGGCACATTGGCGACAACCGTCGTCTCCGACCCCGGTGCAACATACGCGTCCAGTTCACGAATAATGCTCGGCGCCCGGCTGTTCCAGCCAAGAATGAGCGTGCGTTCCGGCAGCGGCTGGCTCGGGCGGGGCTGCTGGATCGCTCCCTGCTCGATCCCGAAGTCGGTCAACCCGGAAATCTCGACGGTGTCGTCGTCCTCCGAGATCGCAATTATCCGGTCGCCCTGCTCGATGCGCGTGTCCATGGGTGGATTGAGTACCGTGCGATCGTCTTTGCGCTGCAAGCCGATGACAGCCGAGTCTTCGTATCGGGAAAGTGATTCGCCGAAGGTCTTGCCGACCAAAGCCGGCTCCGAATGGAAATAGATCTCATCCCCGCCGAAATTGAGCAATTCCGTGTAGACAATCGAGAGGCCGGATTGCCGGCAGGTCTGCACCGTGATCCGCGAAATCAAGTCGCCGATAAGGACGATCTGCGCCTCGTCACGCCCGACCATTCGGGCGACATCCATATTCTTCGCGTCTCGGATCTCGGCAACGATATGGTAGGGCTCCAGCTTGCGGTTGGGATTGTTCGTCAGCGCAAGCAGGGATTTGATGACCGCGGTATCCGGGTTATCTGTCTCGGGTGCGAGGACAATGATCGATCTGGCGCCGTGCGGGTTCACCGTATCGAGGTCGTGAAGATCCAGCGGGCTGCCGCTCCGGCAGACGAGGCGAGTGCGCCGCATCGACGGGACTTGGGCGTGGATGGCGTCCTCCATCTCCACCTTGTCCTTATCGGCGAGAACCACGATGCAGGAACGCGGCTGGTTCGCGTTCGCCTCGACCAACTCTGAGATAACGGTGAAGATCTGCGGCGACCAACCCAGGATGAGCATGTGGCCCTGCTCGACGACAAACGAACGTCCCTTGCGCAGCTCCTGGATGCGCGCCTCGATGCCACTGGTCAAGATACCGATCAGGGTGCTAACAAGAAAAATGCCGCCGAGCGTCACGACGAGCATCGAAAAGAGAAACAACGGACCCCCGGTGTCGCCGCCCATCGTTCCGGGGTCGAACGTGCGGAGCAGACTCATCCACGCAATCTGGAAAAAGGACAATCCATCGGGCCGGTCCTCCGCTCGAGAAATGCCTGTGACGAACACGGCCGAAGAAACGATCAGAATGAATGCGACGGAGACAACCCCGAGCGAGGCAATCAGAGCGATCGTGCCTCTCGCCATCAGGTTGTCGAACTCGTAGCGCAGTCGTTCCCCTAACGAAGCGTGCTTCAAAGTGCCTCCTCATCGAGAACATTATCTTGGAATCGCCATTGACTAGATCAACTATACTTGGATTCGCGGCCAGAGTCAAAATCGCGGCCCAGCGACTGCGAAAATGGCGATCCTCGTGGGGAAATCGAGCGTTTCAAGCGCACGGCCACCTAGACTTTGCTCCAGGACGCATTCGCCGTTCGAAGCTCGAGCTGCGAGTGTGTATAAGCCCTTTGTCACTTTGACCCTCCGAAGGCGGTCCCTCGCTGCCGAAACGCGCCGTTCTCCCGCCGTCAGGAAGATCGCGTCGTCGGCACACTTGCCCTGGCGGTAACGTGGCTGTGGCGCAGTTCTCCACAGTCATGCCAGGGAACACCGCCTCCTCGCGATGACACGACAGTCAGCCTCCATGCGCATGACGGCCGGTGTCAGGGATTCTCGCAGTGAGCCACGCTGGTACGATTAACCACACTTTCGCTCGACGTTACATTTGAACTAACATAGGAAGGAGAGTATAATATCGCTGATCTTTGGTGTGCAATACACCCAAACATGGCAAGATACTATTCTCACCCATTTCAGGTCTGGCGATTTCATCGACGAAGTCGCCTTGTTGTTGTCAGCCGAGCGCCGCAATGGCGGGCCGTCCTGGTCGCAACTCCAAACGGGTGTTTCATCAACTTGCGATGACACTGTCTCACATCGATAATCAAGGGCGCGCGCAGATGGTCGACGTCAGCGCCAAACCGGACACCGAACGCGTCGCCATCGCCAAGGGCGAAGTGACGATGCAGCCCGGCACGCTCGAGCTGATTCGCGCGGGCAAGCTCGAGAAGGGAGACGTGTTCTCCGTCGCACGGGTCGCCGGCATCCTGGGCGCCAAGCGGACGCACGAAATGATCCCGATGTGCCATCCGCTGTTGATCACCGACGTGGTCGTGGAATTCGAGACGCTCTCCGAGGGAGACGCCGTGGAACCGGCGCGGGTGGGCATCACGGGCACGGCAAAGAACGTCGGCAAGACCGGCGTCGAGATGGAGGCGTTGGTCGCGGTGACGACGGCCGCGCTCACGATCTACGACATGGCGAAAGCGGTCGATCGGGGCATGCGTATCCAAAACGTCCGCTTGGTGTTGAAACGGGGGGGCAAGAGCGGGGAGATCCGTTTAGAATGACCACTGGCAAGCGAATCCGTTTGACTTCCTACGCGGCCTGCGCTGGCTGAGCGTCCAAGATCGGCGCAGCCGAATTGGCGCAGGTCCTGCGCCCTCTCCGCGACACCTTCAGGACGAAAGACTATCCGAATCTTCTCGTCGGCCTCGGCGCGCCCGACGACGCCGCGGTCTATCGCATCGACGAGAACACGGCGATCATTCAGACGATGGATTTCTTTCCGCCCGTCGTCGATGATCCATACGACTTTGGCGCGATCGCAGCCGCGAATGCCCTGAGCGACGTCTACGCCATGGGCGGCGAGGTGATCGTAGCGATGAACATCGCCGCCTGGCGCGACGACATGCCGCTCGAGGCGCTGAGCGACGTCATGCGCGGAGCCGCGGACAAGGTAGCCGAGGCGGGCGGGGCGATCGCCGGCGGCCACACGATCATCGACAACGAACCCAAGTTCGGCCTCTCGGTCACCGGCACCGTACACCCCGACCGGATCATCCGCAAGGGTGGAGCACGGCCGGGGGACGTTCTGATCCTCACCAAGCCGCTCGGATTCGGGCTCATTACGACGGCCGGCAAGAACGGAGTCGCGACCGAAGCTGACCTCGCCAGCGCGACCGGGTGGATGACGCGACTGAATCGCGGCGCCGCCCAGGCGATGCAGCAAGTCGGAATCCGATGCGCGACGGATATCACCGGCTATGGGCTATTGGGTCACGCGTACGAGATCGCAGAAGCCTCCGACGTGGCGCTCACCTTTCACGTCGACGCGCTCCCGGTCGCCGAGGGCGCGCTCGATTATGCGCGACAGAAGCAAGTGCCCGGAGGCGCCGGGCGCAACAAGCTCTACCTGGACGGCAAAGTAGACCTCAAAAAAGAATTGGACGACGAGCACTATGAGATCTTGTTCGATCCGCAGACTTCCGGCGGGCTTTTGATGGCGGTGCCCGCCGCGGAACAGGGCGCGCTGGAGACCGCCCTTGAATCACGCGGTGCATCGCACTGGCGGGTGGGGGATGTGACGGAAATGGGGGCCGCCACAGCGCACCCGACCCGCATCTCAGTCGATTGAATACGGATTTCCGTCTGGAGGAAGGACGAATGTCGAACAACAACCGACGCGTGGTCGTCACGGGACTGGGGGTCGTTACTCCAGTGGGGAGCTCGGTCGACAAATTTTGGGCCGGCCTGCTCGCCGGGACGCCGGCTATCGATCGAATCACCCGCTTCGATCCGTCACGCTTTGCAGTACAGGTTGCCGCGCAGGTCAACGACTTTGACATCGGCGCGTACGGCGACTATATCGACCACAAGGAGGCGCGCCGGGCCGATTGGTTCATCCAACTGTCGATCGGCGCCACGGTGCAGGCGCTCAAGCAAGCGGGCTTGAAGATCGACGAGTCCAACGCCGACAATGTCGGCGCCTTGATCGGGTCCGGCATCGGCGGGCTGGTTACGATCGAGCAGAGCATGCACA
>JAMCRS010000239.1 GCA_023380675.1 Chloroflexota bacterium | reverse complement strand
TTGCGGACAACGGGAGCGGAATGGACCCGGCGCTCGCGGCCCAAGCGGCCGACCCGTTCGTCACGACCCGGACGACCCGGCGCGTCGGTCTCGGTCTGCCATTTCTGAAGCAGGCTGCCGAACAGTGCGGCGGGTCTCTAACCATCGAGTCTACGCCGGGCAAGGGCACTCGCGTCGAGGCGACTTTCCAGGCCAGCCATATCGACCGGATGCCGCTGGGCGATCTTCCGGCCACGATTTTGGCGCTCGTCGTCGGCTACCCGGCGACCGACTTTGTCTATCGACACGCCGTGGACGGCAAGGTGCTCGAGTTCGATACGCGCCCCGTCAAGGCGGAGCTCGGAGGCATGTCGCTCTCGGAGCCGGCGGTAATCGCGTATCTCAAACAGGCTCTCGTCGAAACGGCCGCGTGAATGCGGCATTGGTCAGGCCGAACAGCGCGGACATCTGAACTGATTGTCTATCGAGCACAGACCCAATCGAGGTTGCCATGGCAGTGAAATCGCTTGAAGAACTGAAAAAGATCAAAGAGCAAGCGCTGGAAAAGCGTCGAATTCGCGATGCGACCGCGCGAGCGCATATCACGGTCGGCATGGGCACGTGCGGGATCGCCGCCGGCGCCCGCGATGCGATGCATCGGCCTGTGCGAGTTCGAGCCCATCGTCGACGTCCAAGTTGGCGACGCGCCCAAAGTGACGTACGGCAAGGTGACGCCGGAACGCGCCCGCGCGATCGTTACCGAACACGTGACCGGCGGCAAGGTAATCGAAGAGTGGGTGGTGGCGCGGTAGAGTCGATTGGGCAATCGGGGATTGGGCGATTGGTCGATTAGTCAATCAGCCGACGGGTCACCCGGTCAAGTAGTCAATTGGTCAAATAGGCGACATGACGGGCCACTGACCGTGTCTGTCGCCACTTACGCGGTGATACGCTGTGCGTCAGCGAGGCTGTAGTTGGTCTTGAGAGGAGAGAGATGGCTGAGGGATTCGAGGGGCTCGAAGTCTGGCGCAAGGCTCACGAACTCGTCCTGGTGATCCACCGCCAAATTCTCCCTCGACTTCCCACCGTGGAAAAGTACGGACTGGCTTCGCAGCTTCGAAACTCGTCCAAGAGCGTCACGGCCAACATCGCCGAGGGCTACGGACGGTACTACTACATGGACTCGGTGCACTTTTGTTACCAGGCTCGTGGGTCTTTGTTCGAAACAATCGGCCACATGATTGATGCGCGCGACCTCGAATACGTCTCCGTCGACCACTACGCCGAGGTCCGGCAACTAGCTGATCAGGTGGCACGGATGCTAAATGGATACATCATCTACCTCAAGAAATCCAAACAAGGTGAGAATGAACCTGGCGCCCGGCTGGCGGTCCGAGAGTGCGCCGATGACCCGGGGCAGAGTCAAGCCCAGAATGTTGACGAACGCGAGTGATACTGCGGCGCCTGAGCTTGCCTGCGCCATACCTGATACGTGCTCACGCGGTGCTCGCTGATCGAGTGCCCGATCCCTAATTCCTAATTGACCAGTTGCCTGATCGCCTGATCGCCTGATCGCCTGATCGCCTGATCGCCTGATTGCCTGATCGACCAGTTGACTTTTTCCGAGGTATAAATGTCAGAGTTTTTCCGATCCCATGTCTTGCTCTGCACCGATCCCGAGTGCGTGGCGAAAGGTGCCAATGATATCGAGCAGGCGCTTTTGCGCGAGCTGGATTCGAACCGGCTTCGCGACGAGGTGAACGTCCTCGAAACTTCGCGGCTCGGGCACTGCCAGACCGGCCCGGAGATGGTCGTCTATCCCGAAGGGGTCACCTACGTCAACCTGACGCCCGATGCGGTCGCGGAGATCGTCAGCGAGCACTTGCTCAAGGGCCGCGTGGCGAAAAAATACGAATACAAGGGCCAGATCCGTAAGGACGAAGAGCTGCGCGCGCCGACCGCCAAGGAGATGCGCGTCATCATGGCGCGCTGCGGCGTGATCGACCCGGAGAACATCGAGGATTACATCGCCGAGGACGGCTACGGTGCGCTCGGCAAGGCGCTGCTCGAAATGACGCCTCGCCAGGTGATCGACGAGGTCTTGAAATCCGGCCTGCGCGGCCGCGGCGGCGCCGGGTTTCCGACCGGCAAGAAATGGGAATTCGCGGCCGCCCAGAAATCGGACCAGAAATTCATCATCTGCAACGCCGACGAGGGCGACCCGGGTGCGTTCATGAATCGCCGCGTGTTGGAAGGCGATCCGCACTCGGTGCTCGAGGGAATGATCATCGCCGGTTATGCGTTTGGCGCGCACCAGGGTTACATCTACTGCCGCGCCGAGTACCCCATCGCCGTCCGAACGCTCAAGATCGCGATGCGTCAGGCGCGCGAGTTCGGCTTCCTCGGCCCGGATATCATGGGGAGCGGATTCGGATTCGACGTCGAGCTGCGCATGGGGGCCGGCGCATTCGTGTGCGGCGAAGAGACCGCGCTGATGGCATCGATCGAGGGCCGGCGCGGCGAACCGCGTCCGCGACCTCCATTTCCGGCCGTCGCCGGCCTGTGGGGCAAGCCGACTATCATCAACAACGTCGAGACGTTGGCGAATGTGGGACAGATCATTCGCCGGGGCGCCGATTGGTTCGCCTCGATCGGTAACGAAAAGAACAAGGGGACCAAGACCTTTACGCTCGCCGGCGACGTCGTGCGCTCTGGACTCATCGAAGTCCCGCTCGGCATTACGCTGCGCGAGGTCGTGTTCGACGTCGCCGGCGGCATCAAGGACGGCAAGGCGTTCAAAGCGATTCAGACGGGCGGCCCCATGGGCGGATGCATTCCCGAAAGCCTCCTCGATACGCCGATGGATTACGAGTCGCTCGGCAAGGTGGGCTCGATCATGGGATCGGGCGGTCTCGTCGTGATGGACGAAGGCACGTGCATGGTCGACATCGCACGTTTTTTTATGGAGTTTACGCAAGACGAGAGCTGCGGAAAATGCGTCCCCTGCCGGATCGGCACACGGCGGATTCTCGAGATCCTGGAACGGATCTGCGCCGGCGAGGGTGAGGAAGAGGATATCGAGCGCCTGGAAAACCTATCGCGCTATATCGTCGCCGGCAGTCTCTGCGGCCTCGGGCAGGGCGCGCCGAATCCGGTGTTGACGACGCTCAAGCACTTTCGCTCCGAGTACGAAGCCCACATCAAAGAGAAACGCTGCCCGGCCAAAGTGTGCAAGGAGCTGATCACGTACCGCATACTGGACACCTGTCCCGGCTGCATGGTGTGCGCCCGCAACTGCCCGTCCAAGGCGATCACCGGCGAACGGCAAAAGGTCCATCGGATCGATCCAAACATTTGCGAAAGCTGCGGCATCTGCATGTCGGTCTGCAAATTCGACGCGATCGTGGTGGAGTGAAAGGGCGGTCAATTGGGGATTGGTCAATTAGTCAACTAGTCGACTGGTCAATTGGTCAACTAGTCAATTGGGCAACTGGTCGACTAAGCGAGAGTGTTGAGAAACATCGTGTCACACCTGCTGGCGGGTCCGTGGCTGTGGTGAAGTGCGCCACAGTCATGCCAGGGTCGTGAGGAGGCGGTGTCCGCCGACGTCGCCTCGCAAGCGAGGCGCGCGATTTCGCGCGGAGAAACAAAAACGCGCGACTCGTGTCAACGCAAGCGCCGGAATCAACGCGCGAGAACCTCTTCGGGCGCTCCGCGCCCTCGTAGTGACACGTGCTTCCGACTTGCTCCACACTCTCCAATTGGGCACGACGAGGTCAACTCGTTGCCTGGTGGCCGGTAATGCTCTGTGCACGTAACGAAACGCCCGGTTGACTGGTTGCCCGGTTGCCGAATTGCCCGGTTGCCTAGTTGCCGAATTGCCCGGTTGCCTGATTGCCCGGTTGCCGATTCGACCGAGTGACCAGGCGTGCCTTTGAGGTGGTCTAGTGAGTAGCGAAGACATCGTCGAGCGTCTGACCGAGATCCAGAGTCGGCTAGGGTTTATCCCGCGGGCGCAGGTTGAAGAGCTGGCTCGAGAGCTGCGAATGCCGCCGGCTCGTGTGTTCGGCGCGGCGACGTTTTACTCGATGTTGAGCATTCGAGCTCACGGCGCGCACGTGGTGCGATTTTGCGAGGACGCGCCTTGCCACATCGCCGGCGGCCGCGAGGTCTACGATGCCATCCGGTCGACCCTGGGCGTAGAGCCCGGCGGCACTTCGGAGGACGGCCAGTGGACGTTTGAGATGACGAGCTGCCTGGGACTCTGCGGCGTGGCGCCGGTCATGATGGTGGACGACGACGTGTACGGCAACCTGACGCCGGAACGGGCAGCGGAGATACTGGCGCGTACGCAATAGGGGTGAAACGGAATCGTGATCGGCGCCGCGGCCGGTCGAGCGCAAGGAGATCGGCGGCAAACTCAAAGAGGAATGGAACGGAACCTGACGCTAGCGAAAGCTACGCCATGTGTTGAGCAAGAGTCCTTCCCGATTGCAGTTCACGAGAACTCGAACACCGGAACTTGCATAACGCGGGTTGGTTTTTTCTCCTCCCAAATCATATTCTGCAAACGTTCGACGGTTTCGGGCGCAAACAATTGATCGCCGGTTTCGAGGTTGATCCTTGCGGGCACGTTTTCGATGACAATGAGCTTGCCGTTCTGTTCTAGAGTATACGTAACCTTTCGTTCGACGAGTGATTCTTCCGACGATTGCATTGACATATCATGTCCTCCCGAATCGGAATTCTGTCCACTGGTTCGGATCGGGAACGTAGGCTGTTACGATCTTGACTAGACGTCGAGAGGGATAACTGCACTGAATGTGAAGAGGCTTCCCGGACGAAGTGATCCCAAAAACGAGGCAACGGGGTCCGTACTTGTCGTCAGGGTAGTCCTCGACGATCTCGCCGCCTGAGATGGCTTGGCGCAGTTCTTCGACCGTAATGTGTCGTAGAATGCTCTGGTCGACCGCGTGGCGAGTATATTCAAATTGATCCTGCGCGATCTTTTCGCGAATCTGTTCGATCAACTCGCTGAATCGTAGTGCCCGCTTATGGCTCATTGGACGGTGCCGAGTCAAAGCATAGCAGTATCGCGAGAGCTTGTCAAGAACTCGGAACTTACCGGGAAGGCTTGTCACACGCAACGTCTGCCATCCTGGTTCCGGTCTCTATAGAAGAAAGAGGCCCGAGGTTCGGTCGGTTACCCAATATGGCAGTCCTGATCTTTATCGCATTTCAAGTCATTCTCTTCGCGATAGGCCTTATTGGCCCCTGGCGGGACCCGCCCGAGCGCAGCACCAACGGACGGCTGCCGCGGCCGGTCAGGATTCTGCTCAGTTTATCCCTGCTCGCCGCTGTCAGCGTGATTTGGGCCAGCGGCGCCCGGTCGCCCGCCTATGCGCAGTGGGTGCTTTGGGGCATGTTCGCATCCTTTGTCGGCGATCTCATCATGGCGCGGCTGATCCCGTTACCGAATCGGCTCATCGGCGGAATGGCCGCCTTTGCCGTCGCTCACGCCTGTTACATCACGGCCTACCTTGTCACGATCAACCGGGCATCGTTTACTCTGTCGCTCGACCGCCTCGTCACGGGGCTTTCGTTCGGCGTCGGTCTTTACGGCGTGATATCGGTCCTGGGCTGGCTCCTCGTGATCCGCAATCCGGAAAAGAGCCGCTCGGTCAACGTGGGAGCGCTGCTGTACGGAATGTGGATCGGGGTGATGGCGTCGTTCGCGCTCGCTCTAGCTTACACACTGGGCGGCGCATTCTGGCTGACCGCGTTCGGCGGACTGGCGTTCGTCGCTTCGGATTTCATTATCGGCGTCACGGAGATTCGCGGCCTCTCGCTCAAGAATGCGAACGATTGGGTCTGGCTAACGTACGTGATCGGGCAGATGGGTATCCTCTACGCCGCTGCGCTCTGATCGGAGTCTGAAAATGCCTGTGAAACGCTCGCACGTCCTCATTTCCGGTGACCCCGTCAGCCTCTCGCGCGGCGCGGAAGCGGTCAAGTCCGCCCTGGAAGCCGAGATCGCGTTCTACGGATTGAGCGACGAAGTAGGCGTCGCCTTGACCGGCGATTTGCGCGTTGCGGCGTTGCAGCTGCCGGCCGTGACGGTGTACCCCGAAGGCACGGTCTACGGACCGGTCGGACCGAACGACGCGCTCCTGATCGTGTCCGAACATCTTTACAAAGGGCGCATCGTCGACGGCTTGCGGGTGACGGCCAAGCCTCTCAGCGGCGCGATCGTGCGCGTGCCAGCACGTCAGGGTGCCGTATTTGCGCAGCAGCGAGTGGTCCTCGCGCGCCCCGGCATCATCAATCCAGAGTCCATCGAAGAGTATATCGCGCACGACGGCTACGCCGCGCTCGGCAAGGCGCTCACGCTGATGACGCCCGCACAGGTCATTCAAGAGATTTCCGACGCCGGCTTGCAGGGGCGCGGCGGAGCCGGTTTCCCGGTCGGAAGCAAGCTCAAGTTCGTGTCCGAAGCTCGCGGCGAGCGCAAGTTCGTCCTGTGCAACGCCGATGAATCCGAGCCCGGAACGTTCAAAGACCGGCTCATGCTCGAGGGCGATCCGCATTCCATCCTCGAAGGAATGCTGCTTGCCGGATATGCGATCGGCGCGCGCGAAGGGTACGTTTACGTTCGAGGTGAATACCGTCTTGCGCGGGAACGCCTCGAAGGCGCGATCGCGCAGGCGCACACGCTCGGCCTGCTCGGCAAGGGGATTTTCGGGTCGGATTTCTCGTTCGAGGTGCATATCCATTCGGGCGCCGGTGCGTACGTGTGCGGCGAGGAGACGGCATTGATCGAATCGCTGGAGGGGAAACGCGGCGAGCCGCGTATCCGTCCACCCTATCCGGTCACTTGGGGCATCTGGGGCAATCCGACCGCGGTGAACAACGTGGAAAGCTTAGCCAACCTGCCGCCGATCATTCTCAAAGGCGCGCCGTGGTATCGGACGCTCGGGACCGCCAAATGCCCGGGGACCAAAGTTTACACGATGCTCGGCGATGTGAACGTCACCGGCTTGATCGAGGTGCCAATGGGCACAACCCTGCGCACTGTCGTCGAGGTGTACGGCGGCGGGATGCGGGACGGCCGCGGTTTCAAGCTGGCGCAGACCGGCGGAGCATCCGGCTCGCTCTTGGATTCGTCGTTTCTCGACGTACCGATGGACTATGCCGAGCTGGCCGCACGCGGCGGCGCGCTTGGATCGGGCGCACTATTGATCTGCGGCGAAGGAACGTGCGTGGTCGATCTAACGCGCGTCTTGCTCCGCTTTTTTGCAGCCGAGAGCTGCGGCAAGTGCGTCCCGTGTCGGATCGGGACCACGCGGGCGAAAGAGACCTTGGACCTGGTGGCCGACGGGCGCGCGACGATGGACGACATTGCTTGGTTGGAGCGCATCGCGACCGAGATGCAGCTTGCTTCATTCTGCGGTCTGGGTCAGGCGGCAGCGGTGCCCATCCTGACCGGCCTGCGCTTTTTCCGTGACGAATTCGTCGCACACACACACGACCGCAAATGCCCAAGCAGCGTCTGCCCAATGCGCAGCGAGCCGGCTGTTCCGACCAGCAAACGCAGGGGTGTTCAAACGTTGGAACGTTCGAACGTTTAAACGCTCCAACGTTCCAACCTTAAGCGTTCCGATTGACTGATTGACTAGTTGACTAATTGACGTCCCATAAGGAGTCCCGGATGCCCATAAACCTGACGATTGATGACAAACCGATTCAAGCGCGCGAGGGTCAGTCCGTTCTCGACGCGGCGCGGGCGAACGGCGTCAGCATTCCAACGCTGTGCCATCACCCCGATCTCAAGCCGGTCGGAGCCTGCCGCCTGTGCGTGGTCGAGGTCGAAAAGATGCGCGGGCTCGTGGCCTCGTGCACGCTTCCCGTCAGCGAGGGCATGGTCGTCCATACCGAGACGCCCAAGGTCGTCGACGAGCGCAAATTCGTTCTGGAAATGCTCCTGACCGACCATCCTAACGACTGCATGACGTGCCAGGCCAACGGCAATTGCGAGCTCCAGGACCACGTCTACAGATACCAGGTCCAATGGCCGCAGCACAAGGGCAAGCGGCACAACTACGTCGTCGGGTCGGACGCGAATCCGTTCGTTTTCACCGATTTCAACAAGTGCATTCTCTGCACGCGCTGCGTTCGCGCGTGCGCCGAGATACAGGGACGAAACGTCTGGGGCGTCGCCTATCGCGGCTTTAACGATCGCATCGTCGCCGGCGCGGACGTGACGATGCTCGAGGCCGGTTGTGAATCGTGCGGCGCGTGCGCGGCGTACTGCCCGACGGGGGCTTTGACCGACAAGCCGTCCCGCGGCATCGGCCGGGCCTACGACATGAAAAAGGTCACGACGACGTGCGTTTACTGCGGCGTCGGCTGCCAGTTCGATTTGAACGTGCTCAACGGAAAGATCGTTCAAGTCACGTCCAATCCCAAAGCCCCGGTCAACGGTATGGCGCTCTGCGTCAAGGGGCGCTACGGCTTTGAGTTCATTCACCACAAGGACCGGCTGACCCAGCCGCTCGTGCGGAAGGACGGCCAACTGGTCGAGGTGAGCTGGGATGAAGCGCTGAGCTTGGTCGCGCAGAAATTTGCAGAGAGCAAAGGGGACTCGTTCGCCGTCCTGGCCTCGGCCAAGGCGACGAACGAAGAGAATTATCTCATTCAGAAATTCGCCCGTGCAGTGATGGGGACGAACAACGTCGATCACTGCGCCCGCCTCTGACACGCTGCCACCGTGACCGGTCTGGCCACAGCATTCGGTTCGGGCGCGATGACCAACAGCATAGCCGATCTCGACGAGTGTCAGTCGATGCTCGTCATCGGGTCGAATACCACCGAGCAGCATCCCGTGATCGGGACGCGCATACGCCGGGCGGTGCGCCGCGGCGCCAAGCTGATCGTCGCCGACCCCCGCTCGATCGACCTGGCGAATATCGCGACGCTGCACATCCGGCAGCGGCTCGGGACGGACATTGCGCTGCTGAACGGTCTGGCGCACATCATCCTGAAAGAAGGGCTCGAAGACAAAGAATTCATTGCCGAGCGCATGGAGGGGTACGATGCGTGGCGCAAGGTGGTCGAGACGTACACGCCGGCTCGGGTCAGCGAGATCACCGGGGTGCCGGTCGACGATCTCTTCGCGGCGGCCCGCCTGTACGGCGGCAACAAGCCGGGTGCGATCTTGTACGCCATGGGGATCACGCAGCACACCGTGGGGCACAACAACGTCCTCGCGGTCGCCAACCTCGCCATGGTCACCGGCAACATCGGCAAGCCCGGCGCAGGGGTCGATCCGCTGCGCGGGCAGAATAACGTTCAAGGCGCGTGCGACATGGGCGGGCTGCCCAACGTCTACACGGGATATCAGCGTGTGATCGACGAGCCCGCGCGCGACAAGTTCGGCAAGGCTTGGGGAGCGACTCTTCCATCGAAGCCGGGTTTAACCGTCGGCGAGATGCTCACTGCGGCACATAGCGGCACATTGAAATCAATGTGGATCATCGGCGAAAACGTTGCCATGAGCGACCCGGACGCGCAGCACGTGCGCGAAGCACTGCAGCATCTTGACTTTCTTGTCGTCTCGGAGCTGTTCCTGACGGAAACGGCGCAATTGGCGGACGTCGTCCTGCCCGTGGCGTCGTTCGCCGA
Source organism: Chloroflexota bacterium (assembly GCA_023380675.1). The sequence continues at coordinate 2,622 of JAMCRS010000239.1, read as the reverse complement.
AAAGGACGGAACGTTTACCAGCACCGAGCGCCGGGTCCAGCGGGTCCGCAAGGCGATCGAGCCGATCGGACAGGTCCGCGCGGACTGGGAGATCGTCGGCGAGCTCGCCAAGCGAATGGGGCAGACCGGCGGATGGGACTATGACTCCCCCGAGCAGATCATGCGGGAGATCGCCGCGCTCACGCCGTCGTACGCCGGCATCACGTATCCGAGGATCGAGACGACCGGCCTGCAGTGGCCGGTACCCGCGCTGGACCATCCGGGGACCCCGATCCTGCACACGCAGAAATTCTCACGCGGCAAGGGCCTCTTTTCCCCGGTCGAGCACCAGGAACCGGCGGAGTCGCCCGATACGACGTTCCCGTTCGCGCTCACCACCGGCCGCATCCTCCAGCACTACCATACCGGTGCGATGACGCGGCGGGTCGCCGGCCTGAACGAGCTCGCGCCCGAAGAACGCGTCGAAGTGAACCCGGACGATGCGGCGTGCCTCGGGGTTGCCGACGGCGATTGGGTGCGGGTAACGTCTCGCCGCGGCTCGATCGAGTCGCGCGCGTGGGTGACCGACCGCGTCGGACATGGCGTTGTCTTCATGACCTTTCACTACGCCGAGGCTTTGAGCAATTTCCTCACCAACCCAGCCGTCGATCCGGTCGCCAAGATTCCGGAGCTCAAAGTGTGCGCCGTAAAGGTGGAGCGCAAGCAGTCGTAAGCGACATTGGACAAGACCTGTGATCGAAATCAAAAGGGCGTGGGAACACGCGCCCATCCTTGAGAGAGTCCTCATCGGCAATGCCGTCGTCATTCTCGTCGGCGCGATCGGCGGGACGTTCATTACGAGCGCCCTGGTCCACGTATCGGGAATCGCGCTCGCGCTGTTCTTTTCCACCGTGGGGATCCTGCTCAGCCTCCTCATCAATTCCTACATCCTCCAGAGCGCGCTGCAGCCCATGCACGTCTTGCAGCGCACCGTCGAGGAGATCGACCGCGGGGATGCCGCGGTGCGCGCACCCGTCGACGAGATCGGCGATCCGCAGCTCAAGCGCCTCGCGCAGGCACTGAACACCATGCTAGAGCGCCTGGCGGCTCACACGCGCATGATCGAGGCGAATCAGGTGCAGCTCCGCAGTCTTTCCGGGCAGGTCCTCAGCGCGCAGGAAGACGAGCGCAAGCGCATCGCGCGCGAACTGCACGACGACACCAGCGGTTCGCTCGCGCGAGTCCTGCTCAACATCGAAATGTGCGAAGAAGCGCTGCCAGCGGACGCGGATTCGGTTCGCGGCAAGATGCAGGACACGCGCGTGATCGTCGAACAGACCCTGGACAACGTTCGCCAGATGATCTTTGGTTTGCGCCCGGCGCTGCTCGACGATCTCGGCCTCGCGGCCGCCGTCCGGTGGTATGCCAAGAGCAGCCTGGAGCCGGCGGGCATCCAGGTGCAATTCGACGCCAGCAGCAATCTCGGCCGCGCCGCACCGACGATCGAAACCGCGCTCTTCCGCATCGCGCAGGAAGCGATGACGAACGTCGTCCGCCATGCCAGCGCGCGGCACGTCCGCGTGCAGCTCACACGCGAGGAGACGAACGTGGTGCTCCTCGTGCAAGACGACGGGACCGGTTTTCAGGCCGAGGGTCCCGAAGTGACCGCGAGCACGCCGCAGCACTGGGGACTCTTTGGCGTTGCGGAGCGCGTGCAACTGCTTGGGGGCACCCTTAACGTCGATTCCGGGATCGGCCGGGGAACCCTTTTGCGCGTTCAGGTCCCGCTGGCTTGAATTCCTGTAAAGCGAGCCGCAAGGCGAAGACTGGATTCTTTGATCGGCGCGCGATGTGCGGTGGATTCCGCACGTTCGGACGGGCTGCCGAAGAACGCTGCTGTCTTAACATGGCCAAGATTCGCGTTCTTGTGTGTGACGACCATACCATCCTGCGTGAGGGAATTCGGCTGCTGTTGAATTCCCAGCCAGACCTGGAAGTGGTAGCCGAAGCGGTCGACGGGCGCGACGCCGTCGAGAAAGCCCGCGCGGTCAGGCCGGACGTGATCTTGATGGACATCGCCATGCCCATGCTGAACGGGCTGGAAGCCACTCGACAGATCCGGCGCGAGTGGCCCGACGCACGCGTGCTCGTCCTCACGATGTACGAGAGCGACGAATACGTCTCACAAATGCTCGAGGCCGGTGCCGCAGGCTACGTCTTGAAAAAAGTCGCCGGCAGCGAGCTGACGTATGCCATTCGCGCGATCCATCAGGGTGAGGCGTTCCTCTACCCGTCGATCACCAAACGTCTGGTGGAAGACTATCTCCGCCGCGTCGAAACCGGCCAGGAGCGCGCGTCGTTCGACGGCCTGACGGACCGCGAGCGGCAGGTCCTCCAGTTGATCGCCGAGGGACACACGAACAAGGCCATTGCCGACCTGTTGAATCTGAGCGTGCGCACCGTCCAGAACCATCGGGCGCACATCATGGAAAAACTCGGCATGCACGACCGGGGAGAGCTGATCAAGTACGCGATCCAAAAGGGCATCATCGAGCTTTCCTGAGGCCGACACCATCTCGAGCTTGACGTCAGGTGTAAAGCAGAGGCGGCCGGCTCCATCCGATCGTTCCAAACGAAACCGGA
>JAMCRS010000238.1 GCA_023380675.1 Chloroflexota bacterium | reverse complement strand
AGATCTGAGTTCGGCGTCGCTCCATGAGTCGATCACACAGCGCCGGCTCGCGCGCCCGAAGGACTGCCGAATGCGAATAACCGAGGCGGCGGCTGAGATCCCTTAGGGTCGGCGCCGGCTGCTCATCGAGCGCCGCTTCCAGGAGACTGCGCACGTGATCCGGCCAGGTTCGCCGTTCCCTCGCGATCTTCTCGCTGATTCCCCGACAAAGTTCCGGATACTTCTGCCTGACGTACCCGTCGTTCGAGTAGCCAAGGCTCGCGGCGATCTGATGAACCGAGGTCGGCCTGTTCGATTTCAGGGACTGCTCCAGGATCTCCTTCAGCCGCCAGGAGTCGCAGATCCTCGTTGCTCCCGGCCTTCTCCACCAATGGCTTCGGCCTGACTGCCGATATCGGACTGCGATCTTGTGGCAGAGCTTACGGCTGGCTTGGTAAAGCCGCTCGGTATTTGTGTAGCCCAGACTCCGCGCGACGTCCGACACGCTACGGGGTACGGCCTCATCCAAGGCGGCCCGAAGTGCTTTGCGGATTTCCTTGGCATGCCGTGATGGGGCTACACCCCGATGTCCAGCGCGTGCAATCGCATCCTTTGCGGCGGCGATGTTCGCCGCTGTCGGCCCCGACGGATCAAACAAGCTCGTGGCCGGAATATTGAGGAACCGGCAGGTTCGTAGCAGGCTCTCAAGCCGGGGAACCGTCGAGCCAGCCAGCCAGTTCTGCACAATGGAGTGTGTACACCGAATGTGCTGCGCCAACGCAAGCACATTGCCGCCCGCAACCTGTTCGAGATAGGCAAACAAATTCCAGCGAAACGAGTCACGGACAGTGACCGGGTCCACCCGCGGGAGCATCGCCAGCAAACCTCCCACCTGAGCGCACGACCATGTGTCGCCTTCTTCACTCGGCGCCTGATTGCTGTCGGCATCCGGAGCGCCCAACCAACCGCCGCAGCGTTCGCAGTAGCCCGGCCGGGAGAAAACGCCGAGTGGGCTTAGCGGTCGCGCACAGTGGTGGCAGATGCAATCGAGCGGTCGCGCGTGGACAAGGCAGTGCGACGACGTTTCGATGGCCCAAATGAGCGGCTCATATATGATCTGCCCGTCGGCCCGCCATTGGTCGTAGCAGACTGAGCACCATGCCCGGCGCCGGCGGAACAGCTCGTCTGGAAGTACGTGCCGGAACGGAAGGAGAGTGAGATAGTGTAGATCCCGCCGGGCCGTCGCGGCTTCGAGGGCCTGGGCCCACGTCTTGGCGCGGTCCGTGACACCATTGACCACATAGCTGCACGCTCGGAATCCGTGCCCGCCCAACCTCGATGCTTTGGCCGCCGCCGTGACGATTGGCGCCTTGGAATTCGAGAAGTCAGAGAGTACCCGCCCTACCAGGTCCCCCACGCTGACTGAGTGCACTTCGGCAAGGCGGGCGGTGTAGCCCGTCAGGCACTCTACGAATGCGGTGCCTATGCCGACCGGCTCCAGCGAGTAAAGCCGGCTCCTCGGCGGTGTTGGCGGCCTTGACAGTGACCAAGACTCAAAGGGAGGCTGCATTGGCGCACGCTCGTCCAACAGGATCACGCGTCGGGAGGCGTTGGCCGGGTCGCCGGGATCGGACCGGGGTTCGCGGCACCTTCGGATCTGCCTTTGCGGTTGCGGGAGTGCTCAGGCCCAGTCGTCCGCGAAGGCGTGCCACCGACTCGCCGGTCTCTCGGAGTTGGAGTTCGCCATCCGCAGTCTCCGCGTGCATCTGCTCGCATTGAGAGATCGACAGGGCCTGGTCTTCAAGATCCGCTCTGGTCAGCCGGCACCCACCCTCACGCGACGCCACCGTGGCCGCCCGCACCAGCCATTCCTTCAATACGCCAACGCAACCAAGGCTCCGCTCGTAGAGGAATTCCCAGTCGCTCACCAGGTCCGGCCGATCCTCAACCGGAAACGCCGCCTCAAAGGATCGAACGACATTGGTGAACGTTTGACGATCCTCCGAATTCTCGGCGCGATAACGAGCCAGGTGAACATCGATGCTTCGCCTGCTGAGCTGGCCGTTCAGGTTTCGGAATGCCAGCAGATCGTAAGTCCCAAATAGCACATGCACAGTCTTCGTCTGGTTGGCGATCGACTTGATGACGTCGAGTTGATCGAGAAGGCGGCGTCCCGAGGGAATCTTGCCGAGATGTTGGGCCTCATCGATCATGACCGCCACCGGCCTGCGATAACGGATCGCCTGTTCCACGGCGTATCGGTACTCAGGGCCGACCGTCCTCGAGGTTGGCAAAAAGCGCGTTGAGGGAACAGGCAGCACCCCCTCCGGTTGCCGGCGCAGCTTGTAGTCAACGAGTGGCTCGTCGAGTTGGTGAAGGAGACGTGTGAAGTGGTCGCGCCAGTTGAAGCTGCCCGACTCGGGAGCAACGGCTTCCACACTGACGACTGGAATCCGGCTGCGGTCCTCGCGGAGTTCGCTCAACATCTCCGCGGCAATCAACTGTTCGATTTTCAATCGCAATGTTGTCTTGCCGACCCCGGTCGGCCCAAACACGAAGATGAGCGAATTCGGTTCGGCGCCCCGGATTGCATTCGTCAGCCTCTCTTTGGCTTCCACGAGTCGAGGATGTGCGATGGTGAGGGACCGAAAACGCTCAAGCCGCGACTCGGCATCATCGGACCTTCGAGACAAACCGGCTGTCATCAGAAGTCTCCATAGACCGCGGTCGCCTTCGGTGCGACAGGCCCCAGTGACGTACCTCCAGGCCGACATTCCGTGCATCCGTCTGGCATCGAGGGCATGCGTGGCAGCACAACGCGGCCGTCGCGATGGATCTTCTTGCTTTCCTGGTCACGCAGACGCTGGAGGAGGCACTTCTCTTTCGCTTCGGCTGACTCAAGAAAGTCCGCGAGCTTCCGAGCCGTTATAGTGAACCGCTCCCGAGAGTGCAACTGGCGTCGTCGACGTACCTCCTTGGACGCCAACATCAGCTCTTTCTCCGAACGGTCCTGCAGAGCCATGTGGTGCTCGGAGCGGCACTCCACCCACCGGTTCTTCACGAACGCGTAGGCCGTGCCGATATCAAAAGGATCGTAGCGAACTGCGACGTCGAGATTCTCGATGGTGGGGTCGCGAAATGCCTCCGCCCAGTAGTAAATGTGATTGATGATGACCCCACGCCCGGGCGACACCTTCGCAGTGCCCCGCGGCGTTGTCGGAAGGGTGGCCATCAAGAACGACTGATCGTACGCAATCGCTCGGTTTGGACGGATTCCCGCGAACTGGATACCAGCCGTGAACGCCTCTCGCGGGCTTTGCCCAAGAGCAGGATGCTCGATTGTATCGTAGACCTCGAACAGGAACCTCGAAAGGTACTCATGGAGGCAGTCCAGAGTCCAGACCGCCTGTCCGGCGGGTTCATTGCCCTTAGTGACCTGGCGGACGTTGCGCGTGATCTGCGTGTTACCGCGCAGGTTGTGGATGAACTCGGCGTTCGTGGTGCCGAACAGCCGCTCACAGACCGAGCCGAAACGGGCCTTTGCAGGAGGACGCGTCTTTTTGGTGCACTCATATTGGCTCAGGAGTGTCTCGAAATAGGTGCTCTGGAACTCGGGACCACCATCGATGACGATGACCTGAGGCAACCGGCCATGGCGCCGGACACAATCGCGCAGAATCATCATGCAGGAGCGGTAGCTCGGAGCATCGAATGTCAGATAGAACGCAAGACAGCGCCTTGAGAAGGCATCGGTGAGGATTGTCATCCAGGGCCGCCCGAGGGGACGTCCCGTTTGGGAGCACACGACCTCAACATCCAATTCCGTGTGGTCAATATGGCCAATCTCGAAGGGGCGGTCTCCGTGCCGCGGCGTTGTCGGCTCCAACTCGAAGTAGAAAGGCTCGTGGGCGTAGGCCGCCCGCCGGCCTTTCCGCTTGAGTGTTTGCTCGAGCGCCGGACGCCGGCGCACGGCAACACAGAACGTCACGTAACTGGGCGCAACCAGGCCGCGCTCGTCGCACGCTCGCTTTAGCGCCGCCCAGGACGCGATCTTCGTCTTTTGCCTGAGGTCTTCGTAGTCGTTTTCGACGAACTGCATGAGCAGCTTGCGTGTATCCTCAGGCAGGCGGCTTGTTCGATTCCCCCGTGCGCCGGTCTTCGGCAGCAGGCCTACGTACCCGTACCCGTGCGTCTCTTTCGCAAGCTGATACTGCGAGAGCCAAAACCGTAGCGTCCTCGCCGGAATCGAATTGGGCGTTTTCTCTCTGGCCAAACGGCGTTGCACAAGCTCGAAGCGCCGGTTCGCGGTGATCAGGTCCTGCTCACTGGCTCCTGCCATGAGCCGGAACGCTTCACTCTGCGTGTGCGGCGCCTGACCGGACCGGGAGTCGCCTCGCCCCGGCGTCGCCTCGCTTACCTCCAGTTCGCGCCACGTCCATTGGCACGCATCCGCGGTTTCTGAGTCTGCGTAGACACGAACCTTCTCCGGCTCGACGATCGCGGCGGCGCTGAGGTCCACGTAAATCCCGCCAGTTGCGATCAGGAGATAGATCTCGTCGCGATTCGCGGCGTCACGTAGCCGATCGCGCCATATCCCCTGAGCCTGCGTCCGTACATCCTGGCCAGCATCGGAACGTAGTTGTCCACATAATCGTAGACCTGCACGAATCGTTTGCCGTCGTGGAGCCGATGCAGCCGGCCCACATACTGCTGCAACGTCCCCTTCCAGGAAATCGGCATGGCCAGAAACAGCGTGTCCAGGCGGGCGTCGTCAAACCCTTCCCCGATGTAGCTGCCCGTCGCCAGAATCACGCGGGTTTCGCCTTCTGGAACCGACGCCAGGGCCTCCGCCGTTGTCCGGCGTTGCTTCTTCCCCATGCCGCCCTTCAGGACGAAGACGTGGTTGGCAACACTCGCCAGTTTGGCTGCGAAATACTGCAGATGCTCCGTCCGGCCGGTCAGCAGCAGCGGGCAACGTCCCGCTTCTATGGCGCGCACGATGTCGCTGGCGATCATCTCGTTCCGCGGGGCATCCTCGACGAGCGCCGCATAGACGTCTTGGATCGTAACGTCGGTGAGTTCGGGCGATATCCGAAAATCCGTGTGTCGGGGAGTCACCTTGTGCTCAAAAGGCGTCGCCTCGGTCATCGCCCGGGCGCTCATTCTGAAGCGTACCGGGCCACACTGCATGTAGATGATCGGATGGTGCCCGTCCTTGCGCGTCGGCGTCGCGGTCAGGCCGACCACATACCTGGCCTTCACCTGCCTCATCACCTGCTCGAAGGTGAAAGCGGAGATGTGGTGGCATTCATCGACGATCACCTGGCCGTACTCGGCAACGAAATCCTTCACTTCCTCGCTGCGGTACAGGCTCTGAATAACGGCAACATCCACGCATCCCGTCCGGTCCGCTTTTCCGCCACCGACATGCCCGATCGATTTCGGCGGCAGACGCAAGAACATCCCGAGGCGCTCCTGCCATTGATCGAGCAGTTGCTGCCGGTGAACAACGACCAGGGTGTTGACCTTGCGTTTTGCGATGAGCCACGCGGCGACCGCCGTTTTACCGAACGCTGTCGGAGCGCAGAGGATCCCTTCGTCATGCCCGGTAATCTTCTCGACAGCTTCCTGCTGGGAGGGCCGAAGTTGCCCCTGGAACTCCACGGCAATCGGCGTGCCCGCGTACCGTTCATCCCGAACTTCGGGCCGGATCTGGTGCGCCTCGAGCAGTGCCAGCGTCTCCGTCAGACATCCGCGGGGCACAGCGATATGTTGAGCGAAGTCCTGTCCGCATGCAATCACACGCGGCTTGTCAAAGGTCGAGAGCCGCATCGCCTGGGCCTTATAGAACTCGGGGTTCTGAAACGCCGCCAGCCGTAGTAGGCGATTCAGCATCGCGGGTGGCAGATCCTTCTTCTCCACGTACACAAGATTCGCGCGAACGATGTGAACGCT
>JAMCRS010000237.1:7374-9440 GCA_023380675.1 Chloroflexota bacterium | reverse complement strand
TGGCCGGGCCGAGCCGCATCACGTCGACGATGACGAGGGGAACTTCGCCCATGATCGCCATGCCGATGTTTTCAGAATAAAGACTGATGCCGGGCCCGCTGGTCGCCGTCATGGCCTTGGCGCCCGACATCGCCGCGCCGATGCACATGCCGATACTGGCGATCTCGTCTTCGCCCTGGACGCCGACGCCGCCGGTCTTGGGCAGTTCTCGCAGCATCCGCAAGAGGATGGGGGTGGCCGGCGTGATCGGGTAGCCGGCGAAAAAAGTGCACCCGGCTGCCATCGCACCGCGCGCGATCGCGTCCGCCCCGTCGATGAATTCACGCATGAGGTCTCCTTTGGTCTACCCTCTATTCTATCCCGTTCCGAGCGATTCCCCAAATTTGTCCGTTTCGTGCTATACTTGCGCAACTTTCGCGCAGAAACGAACGCGTTACGCAGAGCGTCGTCTGCGCCGTCGAAACCGATTTTGAGCACGCCCTGGAGATTCCCATGTACCGCGGAAGATTGGTTCAGCTCGGAGCGCATCAGCGCGAGTATCTACCCAAGTTCGTCGAGTGGATGAACGATTGGGAGGTCCGGCGATTTTTGAACCCGGCCGCCGCGCTCCCCCTCAGCCTGGAAGACGAGACCAAGTGGTTCGAGGAAGGCCGCCGCGCCGAGGGGAGCTACCTCTTTGCGATCCTGACGCTGGCGGAGAACAAGCTCATCGGCTCGTGCGGCCTCCACAAGGTCGATCTCAAGAATCGCTCCGGCGTGTTCGGGATCTTCATCGGCGACAAGGCGTACTGGAGCAAGGGCTATGGGACCGATGCGACGCTCGCGCTCCTCGGATTCGCGTTCGGCGAGCTCGGACTCCATCGCGTCGAATTGGAGGTGAACGATTTCAACCCGCGCGCGGTCCGGGCGTACGAAAAGGCCGGTTTCCGGCGTGACGGCGTCGAGCGCCAGTCCCTCTACCGTGAGGGCAAATTTCACGACACATTTCTGATGTCCATCCTGCGTGAGGAATGGGACGCGATCGAATCGCGAGGCCGGCCTGAATGACCACGTTGTTCGAGCTAGGACAAAAGATGGTGCGGGGCGAGATTCCCGCGCCGCCGGTCGCCGAACTGGTCGGCTTTCGGCTCGTCGAGATCGAGCGCGGCCGCGCCGTCATGGAAATCCAAACATCGGAGCGGCACGCCAATCCGATGGGAACGCTGCACGGCGGCATCCTGTGCGACGTCGCGGACGCGGCGATGGGAATGGCCGTTGCGAGCCTGCTCGGCGAGGGAGAATCTTTTACGACGCTCGAGATCAAGATCAATTTTCTCAAGCCGGTCTGGAACGCCACTCTGCGCGCCACCGGCCGGGTCGTCAAAGAGGGCCGCACGATCAGCCTCACCGAATGCGAGGTAACGGACGAACAGCAGCAGCTCGTCGCCTTTGCGACCAGCACGTGTATGACGCTGCGCGGCGACAGCGCGCAGGGTCGATGAGAACACGGTTGGCCAGGCCTCAGGGCGGCATGGTAGAGACGACCCGGCGGGTCGTCTCCGGCACATGCCACGATCGTGTAGAGACGACCCGGCGGGTCGTCTCCGCGGCTTGCTGCAAGACATACATCATCCCTTGCCGACCTCGATGGAACGACCATTACGCCCGGCCAATGGCCGGGCTTCAGAGACGCTCCATCGCCCCGGCCCCCTTCCCTAAAGTGAGGGAGAGTCGCGTTGAGTAGGCGAGCCATTGGGAGGTCAGCAACGGACTTGGCAATAGCCCTGCCAACCCGGAAACTTTCGTTGACACCCCTCCGGTAATTTGATAGAATCTGCCTGCGCCGGTGCGGTGCAGCAATGCCTGTTGCGGATCGGTATTCGTACTTTGAAAGCTCTCTTTCGGCTTGACGCGCACTACAATATCCAATCTTGTAGGGAGGAGCAATGGAAAAGAAATACCGGGTACTGCGCATCGTCGCGACCGTCTGGAAAGTGCTTGCCTGGATCGTGCTCGTCCTCAGCGTCCTGGGTGGTTGCGGGACGATGGCCCTGGGGGTCATGGCGGGCGGCGCCGGGGCCGGTGCC
>JAMCRS010000237.1:0-7364 GCA_023380675.1 Chloroflexota bacterium | reverse complement strand
CGCGCTTGTCCCGGCGCTGGGCGGCGCCATCGGCGGCGCGATCACCGGGCTCTTTGCGATCTTTGTCGGCGTTCTATACTTTCTGTTCCTGTACGCCTTTGCCGAACTGGTCGACGTCCTGATCGCGTTGGAAGCCAATACGCGAGCGACGGCCGATCAGCTCAAGAACATCGCCAAGACCTAGTCTTCCATCCACAACCCCGCTCTAAATGCCGGAGCGGGGTCACAGTTTTTCGGCCGGCGGCGCCGGTCAGGCCGACGCGGATGCGCACGATCTCGCTCGCTACATCAGGCGAAAAGCGGCGCGATCGCAGCGCCGACGAGGCGCGCAAGCGATACCTTGAGACGGCTGGTGTGCTCTTCGGCGTAACAAGTCCGCCGAGGGTCAAGCCAGCCGTTGTCCTGCCAGTATGTGAAAGCCCATTCCCTGCCCGATTCCTTGTACCTAGGCATCTCCGCTCCGTTAATATGGGTGACTACCAACTTCACCTACCCAATCACCCGCTTTGGGTGATGCGCGCTCACCCTCTCGAATGATACAACGGAGTCAACACCACACGAGAGGAGATCAGAATGACACCGAGTATCATCGGGAGCGCGCACAAGGCGCCGCAGACCGGCAAAGGCTACAAAGGACTCGCCATGGAGGGTGTGATCGCGCGGTGGTACGCCCGGAACACCGGCCAGCGCGGATTCGACGTGCTGGCGCAGCGCGTATCCAAGATCGTCCCCGCCGGCGGCCGCGTGCTCGAGGTTGCGCCAGGTCCGGGTTTCCTTTCGATCGAGATCGCCAAGATCGGCGAGTACAAGGTGACCGGGCTGGAGATCAGCAAGACCTTTGTCGAGATCGAAAGGGAGAACGCAAAGCAGGCCGGCGTGGAGGTCGATTTCAGGCAAGGGGATGCGGCGTACCTGCCGTTCGAGGATGCCTCGTTCGATTTCGTGGTCTGCACGGCCGCGTTCAAGAATTTCACTCGTCCGGCCCAGGCGTTGGCCGAGATGAACCGGGTGCTGCGGCCGAACGGCAAGGCGCTCGTGGTCGATCTGTGCAAGGATGCATCGACCGACGAGATCAATCGCGAGGTCGACGGAATGGGTCTGAACAGGCTCAACGCCGCCTTCACGAAACTCGCGTTTTCGACCATGCTGCTCGGGCGCGCCTACACTCAGGCGCAGATCAAGCAGTTCCTGGCGGACGCCGGCGTTCCGAAATCGCGCGTCGACGTCGGAGGGATCGGGTTCGAGATCTGGATTGAAAAGTAAGAGAGGCGGGCGGCGCGAAGCACGGCCGTCGACATGTCGACGGCCGTGCTTTTCTTGAACATAGAGGCGACGTTCGCCGCATCTTGACACAAGTCCATCCATCCGTTACAATGTTACTACAAACGTAGCCACAAGGAGAACGAGATGCGGTCCACGCGTACAGTCGGCGTGCGCGAGCTCAGACAACATGCCACAGAAATCGTGCGACAGGTACGGGTCAAGGGCGTCGCGGTGCAGATCACGTATCGTGGCAAGGTGATCGCTCGGTTGATTCCCGTCTCGGAGAATTTGGCCCCGCCCAAAGAATCCTCGGCAGTGTGGAGCGACCTGGACCAGCTCGCGGCCGAAATTGGTGCCCGCTGGCCGGCGAATGCGACCGCGCTTGACGCGGTGCGCGACGGACGGCGTGAGCTGTGAGCGCGGATACGCTCGCGGACGAGGCGCGTCCCTCCGCCGTCGTCGTCGACGCGAGCGTGTGGGTGAGCCGCCTCGTGCTGCAAGACATACATCACCAAGCCAGTCGCGACTGGCTTGAAGCGTTTACGGCATGCGGCGGCCGCGTCGTCGCTCCGGCGCTGCTACTGCCTGAAATCGCCGGCGCCATCTCGAGGCGGACGGGCGCGCCGGAGTTGGCCCGTCAAGCCGTGCAGCAGCTGCAGCGCCTTCGCACGCTGCGCCTCATCGCCCTGGATCGGCATTTGGGTCAAGCAGCCAGCCTGCTTGCAGCGGATCTCGGACTGCGCGGCTCCGATGCAACGTACGTTGCCTTAGCCGATCAGCTCAAGATCCCACTGCTAACGTGGGACAACGAACAGGTCGAGAAAGCCGGGATACGTGTCGCCGTTCGAACGCCCGAGGTGCACTAGCTGCTTGAGTGCGACGCCACTGAAACGCTGGTCTCACACCGCGCACGTACGGCGACGCGCTTGGCCAGAGTCAGATCATCCTCAGCCTTTGCGACCCAATCAAGTGGATTGCTAGGATCGCTCATACAGGACTCGGCCGCGGTCGACGATCTCCCTCAAGAACGGGTCGCCGCGCTTGAGCGCTGTCTCGACCTCTCGTGGAGTCTTGACTATGAGGTCGACCGGAAAAGGCCGCGGCCTTAGGAGGCGGCACACGGTCAGATAGCGATCCTTGGGCGTCGTTCTCGAGTTTAACACGACGAGCAGATCGACGTCGCTGTCGGGCCCCGGATCTCCATAGGCGTGCGAGCCAAACAGCATGATCTTTTCAGGGTTGAGTGATCGTGCAATGCGTCGCACGACCTCCGGGAGAGTTTCTTTGATCGGGGGATATCCGTGAGGAGCAACCGGAGCCAACAGTCGACGCCGGGCGCGCGAGGCACGTGTCCGTGTTGGAACGCTCGCAATAGGTCTAGCGCCTTTGTTAGATTTCCCCGTGCTCACAAAATCATTCCCTTCTTCGGCCGTCGATGGAACGCCGAACTCGCATATGCAGTTCCGTATAGCCTTGGTCGTTGTGCCCGATACGGAGCTTGGCTGTGTCTTTCCGTCGGGACATTGGTCTCTCCGTCGTTAAGCCTACGCTCGATTCTCGACGACGTCTGTCCGTCTGGGTTCTAGGAACGGCACATAACCTTACCCCACCCGAGTCAATCCTACGGGTATGCCGCAGACGTTGGCGCCACCGGTGCTGTTTCCGTCGCCGAAGAAATCACCTTCAAACTCCCGAACTTGCCGGTAACAAGATTGAAGTTGTCCTTGCCGCCCCCCTCAATATTCAACACCACCGAATCTCCATCGACCTCGCTCACCGAAAGCGTACCCCCCTCCGTGACGAAACTGTTATCAGCCGGAACAACTTTCCCCGCCAACCTTGCTGCACAGGGATCGACGAACTCCTGTCTTACGATCACTAAACCTTGCTGCTTTAGTGGTGCGATTCCCTGACTTGTAATCTCTACAGGGCTCCCCGCCAACACGGAATACGCGACATCGCCTCGTATCACCACGGCCACATTCACGATTCCTCGTTCGTACGAGGGTCCCATGGGCCGGTAGGCATAGATCATATTCTTTAGCTGAACGTTCGGACACGATGACCTCGGAGCGGCGGCCGTTTGCAGCCGCTCTGGCATAACGTTCGGACGAAGCGTGGGTATCTTCTCGGCCGTCTTCACCATGGCCGTTTGAGTCGTAAGCAAGGTTAGCTTATATGGCGGCTGACCACCGGTTGCCGCCTGCCCCAACGCGAGTGACGACACGACAAGGAGAACGGAAATAAAGCCAAGCGCGATCGAAAATGCCAAGACGTTGCGTTTCACTTCACACTCTCCTATTGCCACCTGATGTTCGTGGCGTAGTTCAGAATGTACTGATTCATCCCATTAGCAATGAGTTTGTTCCAAAGATCACTCCAACCCGCGCCCGGTGTGAACTGCCCCGACGGCGTGGTACACCAATTCCCGCCAATCGGGTCACCCTGGTCACAATCAGCCATCACCCCTTTGAATTCCATGTAGAACTGCCGCCTGATATTAATCCACGAATCCGTTGCAGCACTCGTATATATCTCCGGCAAGGCGAACCGGAACCCGCGGTCGGGGTAGGCTGAACCGCCGCTGCCGCACGATTCCTCGCGTCGCCGTAATCACTCGAAATTCCAAGCAGAAGAATAAGAACACCAATACCGGCAACCCCAACACGGATACATCCACGAAGCTCCACTGTTTGTCCTCTCCACCATTTCGAAAAAAAGGCGCACACTGCCTCGAGTGTGCGCCCGTAGCACCCCAGTCGCCAACCTACCCCCATTATATCACGGACTGTGTCAATCCTATGACGCTAGCGACCAGAACCCCAAACCCGCCTTCCCTTTGGCCCGGCTCTCCTTCAATGCTCCGGATTCTTCGTGAAGCAGTCAATCCCTGGCCAAGCTACATCAGCGTAAGCACTACCAATCCAGTCTCGGAATGACATGCTGTTCGACGGTTTCAGAAACGCTGACCCAATAGCCCCTTCCCAACACACGCGCAGGAGAACATCCGTCGGCGCTCGTCGTTTGCGGACTCCGATCTTCCGCTGCGCATATTTGCCGCAACCGCGTGCAGTCGCGCCCTTCACCACCTCAACGTCGCCGACCCAACGTCATCCCCACTCACCCACCGGCTAGCAGGCACCTCCACGCCCAACCCCGCCGTTAAACAATCAACTCGCTCACCTCAAAGATCATTGAACCAACCCGATCCGGGAGAGTCCGGGCGCCCGAGCTCTGACCAAGCCGTCCGAAACTCAAACCAAAAAGCCATTCATTCCGATGCGCTCACCTGTGCGTCCCTCCCAAGGCTCGCACCTGGACGCCATGCGCACGGACCTCCCTGGTAGGGATTTCGCTCCACACGAGCCCGCTCCGAGTCGTAACGCGCGAATCATTTCTAGCACGGCGCACGAACCCGTCAAGACTCTCCGCTCCGCTGCGACGAGGTGTCTTGACAACTTGGATCAATTCGCCGTGCTGAGCAGAAATTGCACGTTACAAACTCACACAAACCAGCGGGCTCGTTGAAGTCGAGCGATAAACATCCCTACGGGGAGGCCGTTCTACGCCTGGCACACCGTCCAGGTCAGCGAGCCCAAGGCGCGGGTGACACACCACCGGTGCACGCATCGGAACTCCGTTCTGCGTGCCCCCCTCGCTCGCGAGTGGAAGCGTGAGTACTAGTTAGGCAAAGGGAACCCTGCACTGTGCACAACAGGCGAAGGGCGGCAGACCTGGGAAAGCAGTCGAGTGCACGACTACTGGGTCCTACAAAAAAACGAGACCGCACGGCGCCTACCGTCCGGTCTCAATTCGCATCGTCACCTTAAGGAGTTCCGATGCTTACAAACATTATAGTCGACAAGTCGACCGCGCGCAAATCCGCGCGCGAATTCAAGAAGCGCTACCCCAAGACCGCCAAGCTCTACGCCGACGCACTCAAGCGCGCCGTCAACGAGCTCGCCAGCGGTATGCTCTGGACCGCCGACCACAAGTCGTTCGATTTCGGCGACCCGAACGGCGGAACCAGCTTGCACCTCTTCCCCGGCCACTGTGACTGCGAGCAGAAGGTGAGCGTGCACCGGCTGACCGTGAACCTTCCCTCGTTTGCGATGAGCTCACCCACGTCGCCAGGAACGAGGACGCGCCCGAAGCGATATGTGAATTCTGGCCGTTTTCACCGGGGTACGGCTAAAAAAGGCAGTCGTTCAGATCACGTATCGAGGCAAGGTAGTCGCTCGATTGGTGCCCGTCTTCGAGAATGCGCCGTCTGCAGAGACTACCGACGTGTGGACCGACCTGGACCGGCTTGCAGCGGAGATCGGAGCGCGCTGGCCCGATAAAGTGAACGCAGTTGACACCGTGCGCGACGTTCGGCGGGAGTTGTGACCGGCCGTGCGTCGCTATCGTTGCGGCCTGTGTCGACAATCGTCGTCGATGCGAGCGTTTGGGTAAGCAACCTTGTTCCGCAAGACGTAAACCACATGGTCAGCCGTGTATGGCTTGAGAAGTTTGTGGCCTCCGACCTGGCCCATCAAGCCGTGGAACGGTTGCTGCGGCTCGAGGCGCTGCGCATTGTCGCGTTGGACCGGCGCCTGGGCCTAGCCGCGAGCCAACTCGCCGCGGAATTGGGCCTGCGTGGAGCCGACGCCACTTATGTGGCTGTCGCCAATCAACTGAGAATCCCGCTAGTAAGTTGGGATCGGGAACAGCTAGAGCGGGCGAGCGAACGTGTATCAGTCGCCACGCCGGAAACAAGCAAGTGAACTGAAGAATGGCGTCGGTTAGACAATCGGTAGGCTTGTCAGCTCGTCGTGCGCCTCGCCGTGCATTACGACCCCTCCTGGATCCGGGCGCACCACGGCGGTCACAAGACGAGACCTGCACCAGACACTTGATAATCGCGGCAAGCGTCGGTTCATTGGCGCCGAACGGGCAGTTCCACTTGCTCGCCGAAATGCGAACGACCTGACGCGTGTCTGCCCTCGAGCCGGACCAATCGCGTGAGGCCCTGCGCGCCTCACGCGATCTCGCGGAGGAAAATCGCTGTCAAGTTGATCCGTCTTCGGGAGGATGCTTGAAACAACGGGGCGGCTTCGTCTCAGCCCATTGTGCCTCCTCCATCCTAGGAAGATTGCTTCATCCGCAACCCCGGCGGATTCGCAATGACACGCGGCGGACAATGATGACACGCCTTGACGGGCACGCGCTCTTTTCCCCCCGCACCCACAACCCGCCAACCACCCAACCTCCCAACTACGCAACTATCCAACCATCCAACTATCTAACTACGTAACTATCTCACTACCTCACTATCCCCGCATCCACCACCGCAATCGCGGCCATATTGACAATGTCCTTGACCTCGTCCCCCTGCTGAATCACGTGGACGGACTTGCCCATACCCAAGAGAATAGGGCCAATCGTCTCGGCGTCTCCGAGATGCCGCAGTAATTTGTAGGCGATGTTGGCCGCTTCGAGGCTCGGAAAGACCAGGACGTTCGGGTCGCGCACCTTCGCGAACGGGTAGCGCTCTTCCAGGATCTGCGCGACCACGGCCGTGTCTGCCTGCATCTCGCCGTCGATCGGCAGGTCCGGCCTCGCGCGCCGTACCAGGTCGATCGCCCGAATGACCTTGTCGGCCAGTGCGTGCTGCGTCCCCCCAAAGTTCGAGAACGAAAGCATCGCGATCCGCGGAGCGATGTCGAACGACTTGGCGGCGTCGGCGGCGAGCATCGCGGCTTCCGCCAGGTCCTCCGAATTGGGATCGATGTTCACCGTCGCGTCGGTGAAGAAAAAGACCCGCTCCTTGGCCAGCACGATGTACATCCCGGCCGCCCGGCGCACTCCCTCGCGCGTGTGGACGATCTGCAGCGCCGGCCGGATCACGTCCGGGTAGTTGAACGTGAGGCCGCTGACGAACGCGTCCGCGTCTCCCAGCGCGACCATCATCGGACCGTAGTGGTTCCGCCGCGACATGTTCCGCTCCGCCATCGCGCGCGTCACCCCTTTGCGGTTGCGCAGCCGGTAATACTCACTCACGTACCGCTCGATCTGGGGTGACGACCCGCGCTGCGGCGTGACGACCACCGGCGCGTACT
>JAMCRS010000236.1 GCA_023380675.1 Chloroflexota bacterium | reverse complement strand
GCCAACTGTGCGTCGAGCCGGGCGGCGCGCTCGCGATTGGCCGCAAGTTGATCCCGCGCCTTTTGCACCACGTCAGCGGGCGCGCGTCGCGCAAAGTCGCCGGCGAGCAGGTTCTCGGCGCGGGAGATGTCGGCGTTGACCTTGGCAATCTCGTTCGTCAGCCGCGACTCCTCTTTGGCGAGGTCGATCATTCCGGCGAAGGGCAGATAGATCTCCACGCGGCCGGCGATCAGCGCCAGCGACTGTGGTGGCTTGCTCGCCCGGGCCACGATCTGGACGGCGCTAGGATCGAGTCGCGCCAGCGATGCGATAACGTCTTTCTGCGATTCGAGCTGCCGGGCATCGCGCCCGGCCGAGATGACGGCCGGGATTCTGCGGGTGGGCTCGACGTTGAATTCCGCTCGCGCATTGCGGATGACGCGGACGATCTCCTGAATGGCTGCAAAGTCCCGCTCTGACCGCAAATCCGTCAGGCGCTTGTTCGGAGCCGGCCAGGGCGCGACGATCAGCGCGGGCGGCTCGAGCTGACCGGGCGCGGCCCGCTTGAGATTCTGCCACACCTCCTCGCTGACGAACGGCATCGCCGGGTGCAGGAGCCGGAGGGCCCGATCGAGTGTATACACCAGCGTCGCGCGTGTTCGCCGTTGGGACGCCGGATCCGGCGACGCCAACATGCTCTTGCTGGCCTCGATGTACCAGTCGGCGAACTCGCTCCACAGGAAGTCGTAGATCGCGCGCGACCCTTCGCCGAACTGCCAGTCTGCATAGCTCCGCGCGACGTCGGCGACGAGCCGGTTGATCCGGGAAAGGACCCAGCGGTCGGCGAGCGGGAGCTCACGGGCGACCGGCGCCGGATCGTCGAGCGGCTGCGCCGGGTCAAGGTTGCCGATCACGAACCGCGTAATGTTCCAGATCTTGTTCGCGAAATTACGGGCGCTCTCCACCTTTTCGAGATCGAGCTTGGTGTCGTTTCCCGGCGCCGAGGAAGTGATGATGGTATAGCGCAGCGCATCCGCGCTATAGTCGCGGATGACGTCGAGCGGGTTGTCTCCCGGCTGGGGGTTGGACTTGCTAATCTTGCTGCCGTCCTTGTGGCGCATCATGCCGTGCAGATAGACGGTGCTAAACGGAGGCTTGCCGGTGAACTCGATCCCGTCCATGATCATCCGGGCGACCCAAAAGAAAAGGATGTCGTAGCCGGTCTCGAGGACGGACGTGGGATAAAAGTAGGCATAGTCCGGCGTCTGGTCCGGCCAGCCGAGGGTCGAAAACGGCCACAGCCCGGACGAAAACCAGGTGTCGAGCACGTCTTCATCCTGCCGGATATTCTTAGACCCGCAGGCCGCGCATTGCTCTGGGTCGACGCGCGCGCAGGTCTGGTGTCCGTTCTCGCAGTACCAGACCGGGATGCGGTGTCCCCACCACAACTGGCGGCTGATACACCAGTCGCGGATATTGTTCATCCATTGATAGTAGGTCTTGTTAAAGCGTGCCGGCACGATCTTGATCTTGCCGGTTTTGACGGCGGCGATGGCGGGCTTGGCGAGCGGCTTTATCTTTACAAACCACTGCGTCGAGATCAGCGGCTCGACGACGGCGTTGCAGCGCTGGCAGCGGCCGATCGACATCGTGTGGTCTTGCACGTGATCGAGCAAGCCGTCGCGCGCCAGGTCGTCGACGAGCTTTTTCCGCGCCGCGTAGCGGTCCAGGCCGGCATACGGCCCGCCGTTCTCGTTGATCGTCGCGTCCTTGTTCAGGATACTGATGACGGCGAGATCGTGGCGCCGACCGATGTCATAGTCAGTCGGGTCGTGTCCCGGCGTCACCTTGACGGCGCCGGTCCCAAATTCCATTTCGACGGCGTCGTCGGCGATGATCGGAATCCGGCGTCCCAACGCGGGCAGAATGGCCGTCCGGCCGATCAGTTTTCGGTAGCGCTTGTCGCGCGGGTGCACGGCCACGGCTGTATCGCCCAGGATCGTCTCCGGCCGCGTGGTCGCCACGGTGATGTATTCCTCGTTTTCCCCTTCGAGGCGGTATCGAACGTAATATAGCTTGCCCTGCTCCTCTTCGTGCTCGACTTCGAGATCGCTGATCGCGGACTCGTCGCGCGGGCACCAGTTCACGAGGTACGTCCCCCGATAGATCAAGCCCTTTTCGTAAAGCGAGACAAACGCCTCACGCACGGCGCGGGAAAGGCCTTCGTCGAGTGTAAAGCGCTCGCGAGTCCAATCGCACGAGGAGCCCATGCGGCGGATCTGGTGACTAATGATTCCGCCGTACTCTGCCTTCCATTCCCACACGCGCTTGACGAACTCGTCGCGCCCGAGATCGCGGCGCTGGATGCCTTGCTTCTCCAAGGCCTTTTCGACCACGTTCTGCGTCGCGATGCCGGCGTGATCGGTCCCCGGCACCCACAGCGTCGGATCCCCGAGCATGCGGTGCCAGCGGATCATGAGGTCTTCGAACGTGAGGAACGTGGCGTGTCCGTGGTGCAGCTCGCCGGTGACGTTCGGGGGCGGGATCGAAATGACGAACGGCTTTTTCTTCGAGTCGACGCGCGGCTGAAAGTAGCCGTTCGCTTCCCACCAATCGTACAGCCGTTCCTCCACCTGCTTTGGATCGTACGCTTTGGGCATCTCGGTCGGCTCGGTCATTTCGTAACACTCCTTTTCGGTGCTATAATTGCAGCGGTTGCGTGCCAGCGACCGGCCGGGTACTCGACCTCCGTACTCGGCGTCAAGCTCGCTCGAAGGAGAACTGGTAGTGAAACGAGTGCTCGTCCTTGCCCTTTTCGCCGTGTTACTGACCGCATGCGCGGAAGAGGTAGGCGCGATCGACATGACGCCCGCCAACAACGGCGAGTCGATCCTGACCAACGAGAATCAGGCGATCCACATCACGCTCGATTCGAATCCGACCACGGGTTTCAAATGGAATCTCGTCACCCCACCGGACGACAAGGTGCTCAAGTTCGTTTCATCGGACTACGTGCCGGACAAGACCGGCAGCACTTCACGGGTCGGCGCGGGCGGCCACGAGGTATGGGCCTTTACTACGACCGGCCGCGGGACAACGTCGCTCAGTCTCGCTTATTTTCGGCCCTTCGATCCAACTCAAATCACGCAGGTCTTTTCGACGACTATAATAGTACAATAAAAGAGACTGTAGCACATCCACCGACCTGCTCACGCGGGCGCCCGCCCTGCGTGCAGGAGGTTTAGGGTCACCACCCGAGGTCGCAGCGCCGCTTCA
>JAMCRS010000235.1:5010-5398 GCA_023380675.1 Chloroflexota bacterium | reverse complement strand
GTCGGATATGTCGGGCGAAACGATCAACCGGCCCGTCATCCGTCCACGCGAATCGACCAGCGGCGAGATGTGCAGGTCGAGCCAACGCTTGTCGACTCCTTCGCCGTAGGCCACCTCTTCGTTCGCTTCGACGACGTGAGCGTAACGGTCGACCAGGCCGCGCCACGCGTCGAGCGCCTGTTCGGCCGGCGCTCCGACGGCCTGCGACGCGGTGCGGCCGATTATTCGCTGCGCGGCCGGGTTCAGGTCCACCACCCGGTCGTGCGCGTCCAGGACCACCACCGCGTCTTGCATGTTCTCGATCAGGAGCTCGCGTGCGACCGGGACGATGTCCAACAGCTGAAAGCGCGCCAGGTCCCACGCGAGACCGAGCGCCGTGATCGTAAAG
>JAMCRS010000235.1:0-5000 GCA_023380675.1 Chloroflexota bacterium | reverse complement strand
CGGGTCAGGTAGAGTACGTTCCCCGCCAGCGGCGCGATCGCGCTAATGGCGAGAATGGCCGCCTGTCCGCGATAAAGGCGGGGCGAGCGAAAGGCCGTGCGGAGGCACAGCGCGGTCCCTACCAGGATGAGGCCGTACGAGTATGCCGCTTGAACCCAAAACCAGGGTCCGTAGGAAGGCGAGAAAACGGAAAGCGTCCCCACCGAACGCGCGGCAACTCGGCTCCAGATCAGGCCGTGCCGCTCGTTGGTCAGGGCGAGCAGAACCGTGATCGATGGAATGAGCGCCATGAGTAACAGCGCACGCGGTTTGAGCCAACGCTCCCGTCGAGCGTATAAGAGCGCAAAAAGCGCCCACGACAGCGGGAGCACGGCGATGCCCAGGTACTCCAGCTTGGCCCACGTGATCTGCATGGCGAGATCGGCGGAAGAAAGCTCGAGGAGGTAGCCGATCGACCATTCGCACACGGCGAGGTTGAGCAGACCAAACGGGATCGCAACGCGCTCGGCGCGACGCCGCCACGCGACGATCGCGAGCGCGCCGGAAATGACGGCGACGACCGCGAGCGGAAAAACGTACGGTGTATTCTGGAGATGCATTTCGTCCCTCGACCGGACCGGCGGCGATTACGAGCACGATCGAGCTCGGGTGGTCGCCTGCCGCGCAGACGTAACCAGCCCCGGCTGCGCGCAGCTCCAAGAAACGGTCGCGATCCAAGGTCGGTCCGGGCGAAGCTACGGCGAAACCTCAGGGCGCGCACGAACGCCAAGGGCGAGCAGTCTTAGCATACCACGCACTGGAAAATTGTCAGCAAAGGGAGCGTGAAACTTGCGTTAAGATTGGGTGAAGAGGCAGTTCGAGTCGCTGTGGCGCCTTTCCTCCGAATCACACGCCCGACATGACTGCTCGAACTCCGGCCTTGGACTAGGTCTTTAACACTGCACTGGAAACGCGCGCGGCCGTCGTCGGAGAGTACGGGATCGGACCCTACAGCGGCAGAGGAGTGCTTGCCTTCGGCTAGGCGGCCCAATCGCTGCTTTCGCCCGGATCGACGTTCACGCTGAACGACCGGAACGGAACAATTCTGGCGCGGTTTCCGGATCCTGAAAAATGGATTGGACAATCGGTGAGGGAAGCGCCCATCATGCAGGTCATTCTCAGCCGGCAAAACGAGGGAACGACGGAAGCCGTCGGGGAAGACGGCGTCTCGCGCCTCTACGCGTTCACCCGCTTGCGCGATGTGCCCAGGAATGACATCTACGTCAGCGTCGGCATTCCCACCGCCGTAGCCTTTGCCGAAGCGGACCAGGCCCTGGAGACGAATCTGCTCGCGCTCGGACTGGTCGCCGTGCTGGCGCTTGGGGCCGCATGGTTTCGAGGTGTTGGAGGCGGAGGGGCGAGCGCGGGCCGAGCTGTTGCACCGCGCCATCAACGCTCAGGAAGATGAACGGATGCGCATCGCGCGCGAGCTGCACGACGAAACGAGCCAGAGCCTGACCGCGCTGATCGTCGGACTGGATCTGGCGCGCATGATGCTCGGGACCAACGCGGCAAAGACGGCACAAGCCTTGACGAACGCGCGGAGTATCACCAAACGAATGTGGGAAGACATCCGGCGACTGGTCAGCGATTTGCGGCCCACTCTTTTGGACGACATGGGTTTGGTGCCGGCGATGGCGTGGTACGGAGAGAAACGACTCAAGCCGGCGGGCATTGCGCTGCACCTGGAAAAACAAGTGCTGCCAGACCAGTTGCCCTCCGGCATGGAGATGGTGCTGTTCCGAGTAGTGCAAGAAGCTCTGACCAACGTCGTCCGGCACGCACGGGCCTCGATCGTGCATGTCCCGCTTGTCCAATGCCGCGGGGTCTCTGACGTTGCAGGTGGCAGACAATGGCGTCGGTCTCGATTTGTCGCCTCATTGGTCCGATTCGGGCGGCAAAGGATTTGGATTGCGCGGCATGCGCGAGCGCGTCCGGATCTTGGGCGGCGACCTGGACCTCAAGACGGGAAGGAATCAGGGAACGCTCGTTTCGGTGCGAGTGCCGATGCCAAGGGAGATGCCAAACCATGCTCTCAAACGGGTTTCCCCAAACCAATCTTGGGAGCCAAGCCGTGTCGATCGACCAGTCAATCAGCCTAGCGGCGCAAGCCGACGACGTAACTACTCAACCATCCAACTTTACTGCATCCAACCTCTCCAATAACATCTTGACCGCCTCCTCCGGCGTTGCGGCCAGGTCGAGCAGAGCGGTCTCCTCGTCCGTGACGGCGAGATGCTGGCGCCAAGCGTCGAGGACCGGCGCCCACGCCGCGCCCAGGAGGACGATCGGCTTGCGCTGCCGTTGATCGATCTTGGATAGATTCCAGACCAACGCCAATTCCGCGAGCGTCCCCATACTGCCGCGCAAGACGACGAACCCGTCGGCCGTCTGCTGCATCTGGCGAATGCGGGCGAACAGGTCCGGGCTCTGCAACGTCTCGGCGAGAAAGCCGTTCGGTTTGAGCCAGGCGAATTCGCTCGAGATGACGCCGATGGCGCGTCCCCCGTGCTCCTGTGCGCCGCGCGCCGAGGCCTCCATCGTGCCGGCGTAGCCGCCGTTCATCACCGCATAGCCGGACTGGGCGAGGAGGCACCCGACCGTGTACGCCTCCTCATAGTCCGCGCTTCCCGCCTGCGGGCGCGAGCCTCCAAAGACTGCGATCGTGCGCGTAGCACCGGCTGGCATCCGCTTATCCTCCGTTGCCGTGCCGGGGTTCGCTCGCCATCGTCCCCTCCACCGGCGCGAAATCGTCCGTGTTCAAAAGCTCCGTCACCGCCTGACGCATGGTCCGCAGCAGGCGCTTGTCGAGCCGATTGCTATAGTGCCGGGCAAAATCCACCGCCGCATCCTCCAGCGCGACCTCCTTCGCCTGCTGGCTCAAGTAGAAAAAGTGGTCCATGATCCAGAGATACAGGTCCGCTTCGGTCCGACCCGGAAAATCGCGCAGGATCCGATGGTCACGGATCGCGCGGACCGTCGGCAGGTAGAGGTTGTCGTACCAGCTCGCGACCGCTTCCGCCCGGTGAATCCGGCGTTTCTGCTCCAAACCCATAAAGTAGCGGTGGACCGCGATGTGCTCGATGAGGCGCGTGTAACCCCCCGGCTCGGAAAAGCGGATGTCGTGGTCCGGCCGCACCGCGTCGATGTGGGTGTGCTCGATAAAGTGGCTGTACTCACCCACCAGCTCGAGGTCGGCCGCGGTGATATCCGGGCTCAAGGGAACGCGCGTCTGGACCTCGATCACCTGGGCGTCGATGAATTCCTGCCCCCGCTCGCGCGCCACGCTCACGCGGTGATGCCCGTCCCGCACGAAATACACGTCGCCGATCTTGTACAACTCCACCGGCGGCAGGTCGACATTCTGGTAGTACGCCCGGTCGACGTTGCGCCATCGGGATTTGGTGCGCCGCTGCCTGGGCAGGAACGCGCCGTCGAAATCGTTGTATCGCAGCGTGGCGCTGCCGACGATCTGCGCGACCGGCACTGTCTGCATCCCCCGGTACGATTCTCCCATCACGCCGACCGACTGTTTGACCGCGTCGTAGGAAAGCAGCTCGTTCGGGCGGTGCTGGACGGCGGCGGCGATCTCACGCAAGAACGCTTTGAACCGCGCGGCGTCGAAATCAGATTCAGTTTGGCTGTTGTAGAGCATACTCCTCTTGCTTGCGTCTCGGGGCGGGTTCGATCTCCAGCACTCGAAAGCCGTAGGCGTTGACGACGGTGGTCGCGCCGCGCCGCGTCACGGTTTCCTCGCGCGAGTCGTACACGTGCACGTGTCCGTGGACGAGATAGCCGGGCTGATAATGATCGATCAGCCACAGGAACGATTTGAAACCGTGATGCGGAAGATCTTTACCATCGTGAATGTGATACGGCGGCGCGTGCGTGACGAGCACGTCCAGGTACCGTCCGAACCTCAAGCGGTTGCCGAGCAGCGACGGGACCAGGCCGACCGCCCGCATCCACATTTGGTTCTCGCTGTACTGGAATTGGGGCCGGTCGTTGTACCGCATCGAGCCTTCGAGCCCGGCGAGCAGCACTCCCTTGTATTCCACCGTGCGCGCGTCGATGTTTTCGCATCCATCCAGATAGGCCCGCTCGCCGCCGCTGCCGCCGTGGTTGCCCATCACGTAGAACAGGGGTACGTTCAGGGTCGAAACGATAAATTCCAAATAGTCGGCCGGCAGGTCGCCGCACGACAAGACCATTTCTACGCCGTGCGCAATCTGATCGAGCGCGGCGCTGTTCAGTGCATCGACGACCACATCGCTGAGCGTAAGGACTCGCATCGTCCCCCGTCTCATAAGGAATCGCCCTGACCGGCCGAACGGAGTCAGGGCGCGCTGCATTGCAAAGCTCAGTATATGCTCGGTTGACGAAAAGTCAAATACCGGCGTCCTTACGCGGAGCTGCGCTGCGCCGCCGTCTCTTCAACGCGCCGCTTGATCTGGAGCGCCAGCCCGTTCAGATCGTCCGCGATGCAGAAGATCGTGCGATCAGAGCTCGAAGGGGTACCGCGCCGCTCAAAGTGACGACGCTGCAGCATCGCGAAAACGTGCGCCTGCGGTTTGAGGTCGCGAATCCACTTGCAGCCGTACGCCTGCTCCATCTTGCCCGGCCCGAATTCGCTAAAGACGACGAAGACGTCGTAGCGCATCGAAGAACGCAGCAGGTCCTCCAGGCATCCAAATGTGACCGCGTCGGCGGAGAGTTTGCTCGCCAGCGTTTTGGCAATGACGTCACGCGTGAGCCGGTGCGCGTGGACGACGGCAATACTCAAGGGCCGCGATGACTCTCCCTGCAATGGACTGTCCATGTTGACTCTCCTCGCATCCGCCGTCGGCCAGCGTGCGCCCGCGCGATGTGATCGCAACCACGATCCGGCGTTCCATCATCGGACCGCGCGTAGATGTGCCCGGGACTAGGGGCGCCGGGCAGTTGCGCCCCCGGCGGCCGTT
>JAMCRS010000234.1:1927-3247 GCA_023380675.1 Chloroflexota bacterium | reverse complement strand
GTGCTCTTCCGATCTGCGCTCGCGATCAGCAAGACAACGATGAAGCCTGAACGGCGTGATCGGTAGCTCATCGATCATCCTCGGGGCAAACGGCGGTACGACAATGGTCGGTGCTAGACGCAGGGAGACGAACAGAGGGATCGCGTGAAGTACGACAAGCCCAGGCGACGCGAGAACGCTGGCGCAAGGGCGCAATCATCCGCGGGGCGAAGGGAGAAGGCATGGGGCGACAAAACGCCAGCGCAATGCTCCCCGGTGGAACGGGAGCTCTTCGGCCAAAACCGTGGACATGGCACAAACCGAAGTGTAGTATCGATCGATGTGCCCGAGCAATCATGCCGCCTACCAAAACGTGATGCTAGCTACTGTAAGAGGCCGGTGATAAACCTAGCGGGCGACTACTTTCTATGGGCTAAACCGTGCGCGCGGGCCTTCCCGACGGAGCGCCTCGAAGCAAATTTGGCCTCGATGGCTAGTACGCCTCAGTCTAACACTTGCGCGCACGCTTGTCAAAAAAGGGCGCACACGTTGCGCGCGGGCAGCGCAACCCAGCAAGGGAGGGCGCTTGAGCAGTTGCGCTAAGAACCCGGCACTTCGGGCAAGCTGCGAAAGCCACGGACGTGGAAGTGTCGATGGTCGGGGATACGCCGCATCTCCGGGTCGATCCAGCAATCTTGGCCGAAGAGCTCCCTTGCTTTGGCGACCATGTGGTCGAAGTCTTCCTTTGTTCCCAACGTATGCTTCTTCAACACGACCATGGGCACCCAACAAATAATGCAGTCGGCCACCCAGATGAGCTCATCCTCGTAGTACCAACGCGTCAGCTTCTCCGCCGAGCAAAGCTCACAACCATTTCCGTGCAAGTCCACCACACTCCTGAATCATTCGGGCACTACACAAGGCTCAGGCCAGGTACGCACCGCAGTAACTGGCGCCCAGTCTAGCACACCGCGAAAGAAAGTGGCAAGGTTTTCGCTCCCCTAAACATTCCTAAAGGGCACCAAAAAATGGCCACGTTATGTGTTGACAGCGAGCAGGCCAAATAGTAGAGTGACGGTGACCTCAGTTGGCGGATCTGAACACGGTGCTTGCCTTGGCTGGTGGTGCTGTGCCCTACGTGCCCCGGGCGGGGGGTGGAAGTGGGCAGCTGGGAAAGTAGGCTGGAGGCGTGCAGGCACCACATGGCGCGCTTGTGTTCGTGAGATGCCATTCTGAGGTCTCTTTTTTTGCCTTGACCCTTCTCCGACCTGTCGGCGTTGAAGCATCCACGCTCCATTGATTAGGAATGACCACGGCCGGTGCTCCCGATGAAACCGGCCC
>JAMCRS010000234.1:0-1917 GCA_023380675.1 Chloroflexota bacterium | reverse complement strand
AAGCGTGCGCGCAAGTGTTAGACTGAGGCGTACTAGCCATCGAGGCCAAATTTGCTTCGAGGCGCTCCGTCGGGAAGGCCCGCGCGAGATGAAAGCCGCAATCCCATGTTGCCGCCTTCTTTTGGGTCGCCGGAACCGGCGGTAGCCCAGCCACGCCGCGTTAAGTACGTGGTATAATACCCCAGATGGGTATCGCCAAGCCTACAAGGGGTCATCATGTCGGCACTTCGTCGGTTGCTGCGGGTTTCAACAGTCTGCAAGATCTACCTCGCGAACTCGGCGATCGTGGCCGTCGGGGCGGTGCTGGGCACGCAAATCGCGGTGTCCCACGGCGCTGCACACCCCTCAGACACTCACTGGGAGATCATGCTCCTCTTCGGGCTCTGCGGTGTGTTGGTTAGCATGCTGGTCAATATGGCCGTGCTCCGCATGGCGCTGCATCCCCTGAACTGCCTGCACGACACGGCGAGGCGGGTGCAGGAGGGGGACTTCACCGCGCGGGTGCCGCCGCTGCTTGTGACCGATAAGCGTTTCGATCGTCTCGCCGACACCTTCAACGAGATGCTGGCAAGCATTCAGCAAGACCAGCGGCAGCTTCAGGAGCTCTCGTGGGACGTGCTGCGCGCGCAAGAGGACGAGCGCAGGCGCATCGCCCGCGAGTTGCACGACGAGACGGCCCAGGCCCTTACGTCGCTTTTGGTGCGGCTGCGATTGCTGACCAAAGCGCGCTCGCCAGAATAGCTGACCGAGCGCGTAGCCGAGCTGCGCAAGCTAACGGCGAACGCGCTCGAAGAGGTGCGCCGGCTCGCGCTGGAGCTGCGACCGAGCGTGCTCGACGACCTTGGGCTCGTCGCCGCGCTCGGCTGGCACGTCGACGAGTATAACGCTCACTATCCGGTCAAGGTCGCGCTGGCAAATCACGGGGTCGACCGGCGGCTACCGGCTGATCTGGAGCTGGCGCTCTACCGCGTTACTCAGGAGGCGCTGACAAACGTGGCGCGTCACGCCGAGGCAACGCACGCCTGGGTGGACTTGACCCGCGATAGCGATGGCGTCTCGCTGTCTGTTCACGATGACGGGCAGGGGTTTGACGTCGCCGAAGCGCTCGGCCGGCGCAAGCGTGGACTGGGCCTCTTCGGAATGCAGGAGCGCGTCTCGTTGCTCGGCGGGGACTTCGCGATAACGTCGTCGCCGGGACAGGCGACGACGGTGCGGGTGCACATTCCGTTAGGATCGCCATCGTGAGCAAGATCCGGGTGTTGTTGGCCGACGACCATCCCGTACTCAGAGTGGGCTTGCGCACGCTGATCGACAACGAGACGGACATGATCGTGGTGGGGGAAGCGAGCAACGGCGAGGAGGCGGTCGCCCGAACCGAGGAGCTCTGCCCGAATATCGTGGTGATGGACATCGCCATGCCGGGCATGAACGGTCTCGACGCGACGCGACGAATCCGCGGCCTCAACCTGCCGCGTCCCGTGCCGGTGCTCGTGTTAACAGTGCACGCTATGGAGCGCTACCTGTTCCCTGTGCTGCAGGCGGGCGGCTCCGGCTACATCCTCAAATCGGCCGCCGATACGGAGCTGATCGACGCGATCCGGGTGATCGCCCGTGGCGGCGTCTTCCTGTACCCATCGGCCACGCGCATGCTGCTGGAAGACTACCTAGAAAGGGCACGCAGCGGCGAGGAGCGCGATAGCTTCGACACACTGAGTGAGCGGGAGCGCGAGGTGCTGAAGCTGATCGCGGAAGGCTACACGGGCAGCGAGATCGGCGAGCAGCTCGCCCTGAGCGTGAAAACGGTGGACACCTACCGCGCTCGCCTCATGGACAAGCTGCACCTACAGTCGCGCGCCGAGCTAGTGCGCTACGCGCTGCGCAAGGGATTGTTGACGGAGGGGGAATAGGGCCGCGGCG
>JAMCRS010000233.1 GCA_023380675.1 Chloroflexota bacterium | reverse complement strand
TCTTGCTGTGCGTCGGCGAATCGGCGGACGATCGCGGGGAGGGCGCGTTCGACGAGGCGCAGCCGCGGATCGAGCGCGTGCTTCGCAGCCAGGTGCTGACCGGCTTGAGCGGCGCGGAGGCGGCCCTCCGCGAGAACCGGCTTGTCGTCGGGTATGAGCCGATCTGGGCGATCGGCCCAGGCAAGGTCCCCCCAGGTAAGGACTATATCGCTTTCGTCTCGTCCTTGATCCAGCGCGTTGTGCGTGACGAGCTGGGTGCGTCGGTCGCCGTGGTTTACGGCGGCGGCTTGAAGGAGGAGAACGCGGCGATGATCGCGAGCGTCGAAACCATCGGCGGCGGTCTCGTGGCGCTCACACAATTCACCGGCGAGATCGGCTTCAGCGTGACCCAGTTGAACGCGATCGCGGCGAAATATCTGGAATGAGGGCGGCGCGGATACGTGCCCGCGCGGGTCGTCTGACGATCAGGAGACAGTATGAGGACGATGCAATTCGAATACGGTGAAGGGACTCTCTCGGCGCAGCTGCCGGATTCGGCCGACGTGTTCGTACCCGGCGAGACCGTCGCCGATCCCCCTTTTCTCCAGGACGTCGCAGCGGCAACGCGCGAATCCATATTGAACCCGATCGGTCTGCCGCCGATCTCGCAGTCGGTCCGAGCCGGGTCCAAGGTCACCATCAGCTTTCCCGACCGCGTCAAAGGGGGCTTGCAGGCGAATTCGCATCGCAAAACGGCCATTCCGATCATCGTCGAAGAATGCCTCAAGGCCGGCGTCGCAAAACAGGACATCAAACTGATCTGCTCGAATGGACTCCATCGCAAGAACACCGAGGAGGAAATTCGAGCGCTCCTCGGCGACAAGGTGTACGGCGAATTTGCGCCCACGCACCAGATCGTCAATCACGATTCGGAAGACTGGGACAACCTCGTCGATCTCGGTTACGACGAGCTGGGCGACCGCGTGATCATGAACCGCGAGGTGTTCGAGTCCGACCTTGCCATTCTGATCGGGCACGTCGTCGGCAACCCGTACGGCGGCTATTCGGGCGGATACAAGATGGTCGCGACCGGATTGACGCATTGGAAGTCCATCGCGTCGCACCACATCCCGGCGGTGATGCACGGCCCGGATTTCACGCCGGTCTCGTCTCACAGCCTGATGCGCACGAAGATGAACGCGATCGGCCAGTACATGGAAAAGCGCATGGGCCGGCGATTCCTGATGTGCGATGCGGTGCTGGATACCCAAGCGCGACAGATCGCCGTCTTTTCCGGCTACGGGGCGGAGATCCAATCTCGGTCGTGGCAGGTAGCGAACGCGCGTACCTTCGTTCCCTTCGCCCGGGACAAGTACGACGTCGTGATGTTCGGAATGCCGCAGAACTTTCACTACGGCAATGGTCACGGGACGAATCCGATCCTGATCCTTCAGGCGATCGGCGCGCAGATCATTCGGCACAAGCGTGTGCTGAATGACAATTGCGTCGTGATTTGCTCGTCCATCTGCAACGGCTATTTCCACGACGAGGAATTTCCGGCTTACCGAGAAGCGTACGAGTTGTATCAGAAGGATTACCACAACACGCTGTCCGACCTCGACAAGTACGCCGAGTACTTTTGCTCCAAGACCGAGTACGTGAACAAGTATCGTTTCAATTATGGGTATCACCCCTACCACGTCTTTTCGATGATTTCGTGCGGGCAGATCGCCGAGATGCATACGTCCGCGATCTACCTCGTCGGCGCGTACCAGCCGGGCTACGCCCGCGCGATGGGCCTCAAGACCCGGGCGACGTTCGAAGAGGCGTTGAAGGACGCCGAGCGGTACGTCGGTGCGCACCCCAAGGTACTCGCGCTCCCCAGGACGTTTCGAACGAGCGCCGTCCACCTAATGATGGCGAACGAGCACGTGCCGACCGATTAGGTCGGGCGGACCCGCGGGAGCATCCGTCATTCCGTTTCCAGCCGCCAGCGCCGGGGTCTCTCCGCGTCTCGACCGCGTGGCTGGGGTCGAACGACGACAAGACGCGCGCCCAGGCTATCTGTTTATTCGAAGGAGACTCGCGATGAAGTTCTTTCTCGACAGCGCCAAAACGGACGAGATCGAGTACGCCTTGAGAATGTGGAACGTCGACGGCGTGACGAGCAATCCGCGCCACGTCCGCAATAGCGGCAAGCCGTTCCTCGCGGTGATTCGAGAGATCGGCCGGCTGCTGCAAGGGACGGACAAGACACTTTCCGCCGAGGTCAATCCGCATCACACGGCAGCCGAGGCCATGGCCGAAGAAGGCGAAAAGCTGGCCTCCCTCTCCAAGAATATCGTCGTCAAGCTTCCGGCGACCGAACCGGGGTTTCAAGCCTTGTGGATGCTTCACGAACGCGGCATCCCCGTCAATCTCACTCTGGTCTTTTCCGCCGCGCAGGCGCTGCAAGCGGCGCGTCTCGGTGCCAAGTACTGCTCCGTCTTTGTCGGCTGGAAAGAGGCCAACGGCGAGGAGACCTCTGAGATGGTCGCCGAAATCGTGACCGCCTATCGCAACTACGATTATGAGACCGAGCTGCTCGTGGCCGCAATCCGCAACGCGCGCCAGATCGTTCAGGCCGCCGTCGCCGGCGCGGACATCGTGACGGCCGGCTTCGACGTCTACAAAGACGCGTTCGATCATCCGTACACCGCGAAAGGACTCAAGCTGTTCGCCGAGAGCTGGGACGCGACGCCGTACGAATGAGATCGCGCCAACGAGCCATACGCTTGCCGGCCACCG
>JAMCRS010000232.1 GCA_023380675.1 Chloroflexota bacterium | reverse complement strand
CGATATCCATGACCAAGCCCATGTCGTGCTCGACGAGAAGAATCGTCGTGCCGCGCCGTTCGTGAATGTCGAGGATGAAACGCGCCATGTCCTCTTTTTCTTCGATGTTCATTCCCGCCATCGGTTCGTCGAGCAAGAGGAGTCGCGGCTCCAGCGCGAGCGCGCGCCCGAGTTCGACGCGCTTGCGCAAGCCATACGGCAGTGCGCCGACGACCGCCTTGCGAACATGCTCGATCTCCAGGAAATCAATGATCTCTTCGATCACGCGGCGGTGCTCGATCTCCTCGCGATGCGCGGGACCAAAATAGAGCGCACTGGCGAGCATGCTTTGCTGCATGTGGATATGCCGCGCCGCCATGAGGTTATCGAGCGCGGTCATGCCAGTGTAGAGGGCGATGTTCTGAAAGGTGCGCGCAATCCCCAGTCGGGAGATTCTGTGCGTGGGGGTACGCGTGAGGTCGTGACCATCAAAGTAGATGTGCCCGCGCTGCGGACGATAGAACCCGTTGAGGCAGTTTAGCGCGCTCGTCTTGCCTGCGCCATTCGGTCCGATTAGAGCGAGGATTTCACCGGGGTAGACGTCAAAACTCACACCCGCGAGTGCGGCGAGTCCGCCGAAGGTCAAGTGGAGATTTTCAGCTCGAAGTTGGGGTACCCTTGGTTGGGTGGAGTCAGGCGACATCGTCTTTCCTCTGCCCATCACGCGCTTTAGAATCCGAGGAGGCCAGTATGATTGGCTTCGCCTCCATGAACAACCGTCGGGGCGAAGAACTTGGCTGTCGAGACTATGTCTTGCTGCAGAAGCAATGACGCAAAAGGGAAACCCAAGTTGATTCTATGACCCAAAAGCCAGTAACACAACAGTCTTTCGTATCGCTTTTTCAAACTTCCAGCTCAACTCGGGGTCGCGACAACGATCACGCTCATCGTGGTCGCACAACTCGTCACCGCTGCGCTGCTGGACTAATTTGGGCGGCTGGGCGCGACGATGCGCGTGCTCGACCCGGCGCGGCTGCTCGGCATCATCGTCCTGTTCGCGGGGACTCGGGTCTTTCCTTCACACCGTCTCAAAGTACCGGTTCCACTCCCACTGGCTCACCTGCAAGCGGTACTCGTCCCACTCGCGGCGCTTGGCGCGCAT
Organism: Chloroflexota bacterium; assembly: GCA_023380675.1. The sequence continues at coordinate 1,437 of JAMCRS010000232.1, read as the reverse complement.
GAATGCCTTGTAGCCGTGCTCGCCCAGCGCATTGCACACGACGGGATCCTTCTCCAACTCCGCCAGCGCTTCACCCAGCGAACCCGGCAGCACTCCGATGCTGCGCTCGCGCAGCGCGTCTTCGGTCAATTCGTACGCGCTCTCTTCGATTGCCGCGGGCGCTTGCAGCTCGCGCTCGACACCGTCTAGTCCTGCCGCGAGCATCACCGCCAGCATCAGGTACGGATTGCTGCTCGGATCGGGGCAGCGCAATTCCATCCGCGTCGACGACTCGCGACCTTTGGAATAGCGCGGAATGCGAATCAGCGCGGACCGATTGATCTGTCCCCAGCAAATGTAGCACGGCGCTTCATAGCCCGGCACCAAGCGCTTGTACGAGTTCACCGTCGGCGCGACGACTGCGGCAAGCCCGCGCGCGTGCTGCAACTGTCCAGCGAGAAAGTGGTACGCCAGCGGCGATAGATGATAATTGTCGTTCGCTTCGAAGAAAAGATTGGTGTCGCCTTTGAACAAACTCTGATGCGTGTGCATTCCGCTTCCGTTGATCCCGGCAATCGGCTTGGGCATAAACGTTGCGTACAGCTCGTGCGCCTGCGCGATCGCTTTGACGGTGTACTTGAACGTCATCAGAATGTCCGCGCTCGATAACGCGTCCGCGTAGCGAAAGTTGATTTCGTGCTGACCGGTCGCGACCTCGTGATGTCCGCGCTCGACGTCGATCCCCAGCGCTTCGAGCGCGAGGATAATGTCCTGCCGCACTTCGGACGCCAGGTCGCGCGGTGAGAAATCGAAATAGCCGGCGACATCATGCGGGACTGGCTGCGCGCTGTCGTCTCGGCGGAACAAGAAAAACTCCGGCTCGGAACTCGTGGTGTACCGATAACCCAGCGCCTCCGCGCGCTGGAGCACGCGTTTCAAGATGCCGCGCGGATCGCCTTCGAACGGCTTGCCGTCCGGAGTGTACGCATCGCAGATGATGCGCGCTAGCCGATGATCGCCTTCCGTCCACGGCAGGACGCGGTACGTGTTCACGTCCGGCATCATGAACATGTCGCTCTCGTAAATCCGCGTAAACCCCTGAATCGACGAACCGTCGAACCAGATGCCGTGTTCCAACGCCTCGTCGAGTTTCGAGACCGGGATCGTGATGTTCTTGATCGCGCCGTTCACGTCAGTCAACTGCAAACTCACAAACTGCACCCCGTCTGCTTTCGCTCGTTCGATTAGCTCTTTCTTCCTGTCATCCATCCTTCGCCTCCTGAAGATTTGCTCGACGCTGTCACCCTGAACTGCATACCTGTTTACTGTTTACTGTTTACTGTTTACTGTTTACTATTCACTGTTCACTGTCCACCGCCCTCACGCCACCGCGATCAGCAACAGTCCCACCACCATCAACCCCGCCGCAAAAACACGCACTCCACCAAAACTTTCCTT
>JAMCRS010000231.1 GCA_023380675.1 Chloroflexota bacterium | reverse complement strand
ATTTGGGCGGATTCACTGTGGCAGGGTCGGCCAATTCCTACAACAGGCCGCGGCGCACGTGGCCAAAGGAGAGGCGCAGGCCTTCGACTTAGTGCTGATAGACGCGCCGTACGCCGAACCCGGGCTGGAAGAGATGCTCGAAGCACTCGGCGCGGCGGGACTGATACGGGAAGGTGGCCGGCTTATCGTGGAGCATTCGTGCAAAAGGTCGATGCCGGCTGAGATCGCTAGCCTGTCGCTGGTGAAGGCGAAACGTCACGGAGATACGGCGATTTCAGTATATTCGCGCCACCCCTCGCAGGGAGTCGGTGGTAGCTCTGCCCGGTAGGTGGCCGGGTTGTGAATAAGGAGGCCTAGCTTGACCATCGCTGTCTACCCGGGCAGCTTCGATCCCGCCACAAACGGTCACATCGATATTGCGCTGCGCGCGGCGGAGATCTTCGCGGAATTGGTTGTGGCTGTGTACGATGCGCCGCCGAAAAACGTGTTGTTCTCGACCGAAGAGCGGGTGGATCTATTGAGGGAGGCGTTCAAGAATACCGCGAACGTTAAGGTGGAAGCCTTCAGCGGCTTGTTGGTGGACTATGCGAAAGCCAGAGGGGCCAAGGTAATCGTCCGCGGTTTGCGCGCGATCTCCGACTTCGAGATGGAATTTCAAATGGCCCTGCTCAACCGGAAGATGGATCCAACTATCGACGTCGTGTGTCTCATGACCAGCACCCAGTACACGTTTTTGAGTTCGAGTATATTGAAAGAGATCACTATGTTAGGGGGAAACGTGAATGGGCTGGTACCCGGTCACGTGGCCGATGCCATGCGCCGGAAGTTTGCCACGCGACCCGATGTTGGCGCGATACCTCGTTATCTGACGTCATAGTGGTTGGTGGGCGGGGCGCCGGTTCGCGGCGGCCGAGGAAAGGGGGGTGCGACCATCGAAGTGTTAGGTTTGATCGATCGGCTCGAAGCGCTGGTAAACGCGGGGACGCGGGTGCCCCTCACTTCCAAAGCGCTGATTGACGAGCAGGAGTTCCTCGAACTCGTCGACCAGTTGCGAGTAGCCGTACCAGATGAGGTGCGGCAGGCAAGAAGGGTCAGCCACGATCGCGATAGAGTGCTCTCTCAAGCGCAGACCGAGGCGGACAAGGTGCTCATTGTCGCCCAAGAGCGCGTCGAGCAGATGGTGCAGCAGAACGAGATCGTAAGGCTGGCCCAGAAGCGTGCCGAAGAGATCGTGGCCAACGGGCAAGAGGAAGCCCGTCGCCTGCGCACCGATGCCTATGGGTACGCGATGGACGTGTTGGACGGGCTGGAGAACGAGCTGAATCGCTTGCTGGCGACCGTGCGCAAGGGCAAGTCGGCGTTAGAGAAGATGAGCGAGGACAACGATACCGGCGAGGTGACTGCCGGCATTAGCAGTCGCGGTGGTCGCACCGATGGCAAAGATCCGATCGGCAGCTAGGCTGATTTGAGAAAGCCATTTTTCACTGACTACCATTCGCGGATTGGGGCCGCTGCTGTGGTCGCCAATGCTCGCGAGGCGCGGTGGGTGTTGGCGCGATTCCTGCGCGGAGTCAATTGTGAACATGAACAACGAAACAATGGAGTTTCACGTGGCCGGCCTCCTCAAAGAGCCGCTAGGTGCTACACGCCGCTACGAGTTGGCGGAGGAGGTTGGCCGTCTCGACGAGCAACTTACGGCAACCGAACCGGTCAAGGGCCAGGTCAAGCTGACGAGAACCAAGGACGGTATCTTGGTCGAGGCGGAGCTTCGCAGCGCGCTATTGGTGACCTGTAGTCGCTGTCTAGTCGATTTTTCGGCGCCCGTGGAGGTGAAGTTTCGAGAGCAGTTTCAGCCGGTGGTGGATGTCGAAACCGGGTTGCCGCTGCCGGGTCCCGAAGATCGGTCGGTATTTACTATTGACGAGACACATGTGTTGGATTTGCGCGAGGCGTTCCGTCAATACGCACTGCTGGCGCTCCCTATGGCGCCGATTTGCGATGCCGCTTGTGCCGGGCTCTGCCCCCAGTGTGGCAAGAATCTGAACGAAGGACCTTGCGATTGCCCTCCGGCGCCAGGCGACGAGAGGTGGGGGGCGCTCGCCGAGTTGTTGAAGGACGACCGCCAAGGCAGTACACCGAAAGCACGTAAGAGTGGTCGGCGGTAAGGCACTGCCTTGCCGCTCCACATAACGAAAGGAGTCTACCGAGTTGGCCTTACCGAAGAGAAAGCACGCGAAGGCGCGCACAGACAAGCGACGCAGCCACTTGCACCTCGAGGCCCCGAATCTCACTGTTTGCCCACAGTGTCACACGCCGCGCTTGGCCCACCGTGCGTGCCCACATTGCGGCTACTACAAAGGACTGCAGGTCATCGCCATTGGGAAAGTCAAGGAGGCGAGGTAAAGACGGGTTGATCGGTGCCAGTATGGGAGGCGATGTTCCCCGTAGGGCACGTCGCATAGTGTGAGTGCCGTGGGTACGAGGCGTCAAGCGAGGATCGCGGCGTTTCAAACCTTATTCGAGGTTGATACTACGGGCCATCCAGTCGGCGAGGTGATGGAACGGCTGCTAGAGGAAGTTAGCCTGCCCCTGGAGTCGGCGCAATTCGGCCGCCGACTGGTGAACGGCGCTTTGGAAAACCGGGACAAGATCGACCGCATCATTGCCGACGCGGCACCGGCTTGGCCGCTCGATCAGATGGCAAGGGTGGACAAGAACATCCTACGCCTTGCAATCTTCGAGATTCTGTTCAATAATAACACCGTTCCGCCCAAGGCCGCCATCAATGAGGCCGTCGAGCTCGCCAAGCTTTTCGGCGGCGAAAGCTCGAGCAAGTTTGTGAACGGGGTATTGGGAACGGTTGTCTCGCGCCGGGTGTAGAGCGATTCGCCATCCCGGTATTTTACTTGCCCGGGTTCTTATGGCGAGGAGGTAATTGGATGGCGGAAACGACCTTCGAGCGCTTGCGGCGGATCATTTCGGAGGAAATGGACGTCTCCGAGGAGGAGATTACGCCCGAGATGTCTTTTGTCGAGGACATGAACGCCGAGTCGCTTGAGCTGGTGGAGCTGCTGATGTCGCTCGAAGAGGAGTTTGGCATCGACATAAGCGACGAAGAGGCACGGAGCATTCAGACGGTGCAGGACGCCCTTGAGTTCATCGAGGAGCGAATCTCTTAGTGGGGCCGGATTTATCCCAGCCGGTCGCCGGCACAGAGTTGTCACCTCGCAGTTGATGGCTAGGCCGACTAGATATTGAGTGTGTAATTGGTAGATACTACGCCCCTGGATAGCGATGAAACCGAGGACTTAGCTGGCGAAGAGCGGGCGATGACCATAATGCAGCACCTCGATGAGCTGCGATCACGCCTGATCGTGTCGGTCCTCGCGTTAGTGGTCGCCACGCTAGCCTCGTTGATCTTTACGAGCCGGCTTTTCGACCTCCTCAAGGAACCGCTGCCGCAAGACGTAAAGCTCATCTATACGGCGCCCATGGAGATGATCGGCACCTATTTCAAGGTCTCGCTTTACGCGGGGGTCATCTTGGCCATGCCGGTGCTGCTCTACGAGGTGGTGGCCTTCGTAGCGCCCGCTTTGACACGCAAAGAGCGGCGATATTTCTTTGCCCTACTCCCCGGTATCTTCCTCTGCTTTGCCGCGGGCGTGCTGTTCGGCTACAAAGTCGTGTTACCCACGGCGCTGCCCTACCTGTTGGGGCTCTTTATGGACATCGCGCAGCCGTGGCTGCGCATCGGCGAGTATATCTCCTTCGTATCGACGCTCCTTTTCTGGTTGGGGATCGCGTTCCAAACGCCGCTCGTGATCTACATGCTGGCGAAGCTGCATATCGTGACGCCCAAGAAACTCGCTTCGATGCGCAAGTTCGCCATCGTGCTGGCCTTTGTACTGGGCGCCGTGATCACGCCCACCCCTGATCCGATCAATCAAACCATCGTGTCCGTGCCCATATATCTTCTCTTCGAGATCGGCATTCTCCTGGCCCGCTTTGCGTAGCGTCCCCTAATGGGCGGCTAGTCCAAAGCGCGGTGGCGGAGTCGCTTTGCCTCGCGATCCCCACGCGCACCGCGGCCTAGAAATTGCCGGCGCTCTTCTCGATCAGTGTGAACGTGAAAGGGGGGGCGATGGCGAGCAAATCTGAGCGACGGCAGACCGCCTTTTTCGAGACGGAAGATTGGGAGCGGGAGGTCTTCGCCGAACGCTTCAAGTCTTGCGATATGCGCTTTACGCACGAGCCTTTGAACATCGGCACGGTAGGTGCGGCGGCAGATGCGGAGATCGTGTCAGTGTTCGTGTATTCGTCGTTGCTGCGAGAGGTGCTGGAGCGGTTGCCAAAGCTGCGCTTCATTAGCACACGATCCACCGGTTTCGATCACATCGACGTCTCATACTGTACCGAGCACGGTATCGTCGTCTCCAACGTGCCCCATTATGGGGAGAACACCGTCGCCGAGCACACGTTTGGCCTCATCTTGGCGTTATCGAGAAACATCTACAAGGCATACGTGCGCACCGTCCGAGCAGATTTCTCCCTCCAAGGTCTAGAAGGTATGGATTTGAAGGGCAAGACGCTGGGCGTGATCGGCGCCGGCAGTATCGGTCTGCACGTGATCCGCATCGCCAAGGGTTTTGGCATGCGCGTGCTGGCGTACGACGTCCGGCAAAACGAGCTGGTTGCGGAGGTGCTCGGATTCGAGTATCGCTCGTTACCTGAGCTGCTCGGCGAGTCGGATGTGATCACGCTGCACGCGCCGCTGACCAAGGAGACCCATCATTTAATCAACATGCAAAACATTAAGCTCGTCAAGCGTGGCGCGTTGCTCATCAACACGGCGCGCGGCGCGCTTGTGGAGACCGAGGCCCTGCTATACGGGTTAGACAATGGTCTTCTGCGTGGTGCCGGTCTGGACGTGCTGGAAGGCGAGGAGCTGATCAAGGAGGAACGACAGCTCATCACCGCGCCGGTAGCGGAACAGAAGCTGCGGTTGCTGCTAAGCCAGCATCTACTTGCCAGGCGTGACGACGTGGTCATCACACCGCATATCGCTTTTTATAGTCGCGAAGCGCTCCATCGTATCGTGGATACTACGATCGAGAACGTGCTTGGCTTCCTCGGCGGGCAGCCAAAAAACTTGGTGAATCCGGATGTTCTGGTCGCTGCTGACCGTCAGCGCGCTGCCGGCACTTAGCGGCGCTGGTGTTCAGCAACTGCGTCACCTCCGGCCGAAAACAGTCAGGTGATGCTAATGTGTGACGCCTTTCGAGGTCCTGCCAGTCGAAGCTAGGGCAGGTGACGTGGCGCTGCGCCGCGTGCGGGCAGGTCTTCTTCGTCGCCATGGTGCCGCAGTCGCGACAATAGAACGCCGATGATAAGAATAGGGAGTCAATTGCCATGTCGTCTCGCCCGAAGCGGGCAAACAGGGTCTTTGCGTAGCCTGGTTGGTGGTGCGCAAGCGCTCCACGGCGTGACCCGCTCAACATTGCCTCCGCCGCGGCCACTCGCTCCTCGGGAACAAGGAAATGGCTGCAACCATAGTTCTGGCTGATGATCGCTTCCAACAGCAGCTCGCGGGCGCCCGCGCCGCGGGAGTTGTGCGGTAGTACGGCGATCATTGCCTGATCGCCGGGAAGGTATTGGCCGGCTATGCGTTCCGCGGCGGCGATGTGGGTGTAGGAAGACAGACTGCCGTCTTGCGTAGCGGGAGCAGGCGCGTGCAGCAGCAATCCATCTACCGTTTCGAGTGTGCACTTTTGGAGGTATTCGTCGCCACGCGACATCGGATGGTGAAGACGCGCGCACGCCACTTTATGCCAGTGCTTCGTAATGAAGAGCCGCCGTGTCTCAGCGGGGTCGAAGCGATAGTGGGCAAAGGAGTCGTAGCGGGGCCGGCGGAATAGTTTCACCGGCCCCGCGAGAATGGTATCGCCGGCGGCAAATATCTCGGCGACGGCTGGATGCGCGGCGTCTACCGTGCCGAGGGTGGCGAGCGCTTCGGACTCCTTATTGAATCGATAGCGCTCGGTCACGTCGAGCAAGCCAAGCGCTATGCCACGCTCGTCGACGAGCGCCACCGTTTTGCCCTCGGATGCTGCCGCCGCCTCATCTGTGGACACGGCAAGGGTGATCGGCAACGGCCAGGGCAGCCCACTGTCTAGACGAAGCTCTTCGAGGACGCCAAGATAGTCAGCCCGCTCCATGAAGCCGACCAGCGGGCTGTAGGCGCCCACGGCGATCATTTCTAAATCGATGGCTTGCCTAGCCTTGAGCCGGATGCTCGGTATGGTCAGTGCCCGCTCGGCGAGGGCAAGCGCCTCTTCCCCTACCACCCAACGGTTCACGAGCTCGCCGCCGTGTGGCGCGATGCTGTCCGCTGTTGGCAATATCATCGCTCCGCGCAACAAAAAAAGGCCTGCGCGAACTACCGTCGGGCGCCGGCCTCCCATGCTCTAGTCGACCGCCCGACACATTTCGGGCGAGCCGAGACGACAGATTGATTATGTACCGTTCTTATCGAGTATAGCCAACATCGTCGGTGAGTGTCAAATCAACCGACCAGCGCATTGCTGGACAGCGCCTGCAAGTCTACGCGGTGCAGCCGCTCATTTGGCCGGTAGCGCCGACCTTTCTTGGCGAGTGGCACGCCGTTGAGGCGCACGACGTCGGCGGTGTAGTCGTACTTGCCGCCCGTGCCGTCGAAGAGCGTGCTCCCAACGCCGTAGACGTCTATCGGCACCCCAAGCTTCTCGAAATGGCTGATGCGCTCGGCAGTAAAGCCGCCGCTGGCGATGATTCGCACCGCATCGAAGCCAGCGTCGTCTAGCGCCCTTCGCACCTTCCAGATCAGCTCTGGCGTCACGCCAGTGATCTTCATGCTGGCGCCCTGACCGGCATCCATGATGTCTTCGAATATCGCCCGGTCGACCATGTTCTCAGACGTGTCCACGCGCACGCCCCAAAGGCGGCTGCCCAGCGCCCGCGCGACAGCGAGAGAGGTGCCGACGCAGTCGTTGTCGAAGTCGACGAGGCTGGTGATGTTCACACTGGCATCGGTGTATTCGGCAAACTTGACTGTGGTGAGCACGGTGTCGCCGTTGTACACCGCGATCAAGGCGTGGGGGATCGTGCCGATGCCCTTGCTGCCCCACCATTCCGCCTGCTCGTCGGTTGACACCCCCTTGGCCCCTCCGATAAAGGCGGCGTAACCGCTGCTTGCCTGTAGCTCGTGTCCTTGATGGCGTGCCCCGAACATCATAACTGACTTGCCGTTCGCGGCCTCGACCACGGCCTGTGTGTTTGTGGCGACCATTGTGCCGTCGGTAAGCGCGCCCAGGTATACGGTCTCCAAATGGGCGAATGTGCTGTAGTCGCCCTCTATCAACATCACCGTTTCCAACGCGTCCACCGACTCACCATCGTAGAGGGAATGGACTTCCAAGTCGAGGAAGGTGCTCACCCAGAGCTGGTCGAGCTCTTGACTGACCTCAAACAGCTCGCGCCCGACGGCGGCGTAGTCCGCCCACGCGATCTGGCCGATGCGCAGCCATAAGCCGTAGGCATCTCGTTCGAGACGGAGATAACGCTCGAAAAGGCGCTGGGCGCGCGTGGGGTCACGGTAGTACCCGGCGCCCAAGTGCAGAATGGCGAGAGTCTGGTCGGTGCCGACCACAGTGGCTTGGGTCTTCTGAAAGACCTACGCCGTGGCGCGCGCGT
>JAMCRS010000230.1:413-7495 GCA_023380675.1 Chloroflexota bacterium | reverse complement strand
TCAGGGATTGGCGCACATCCCGGAAGACCGCCATCGCCGCGGATTGGTCTTGGGATTCTCCGTCGAAGAAAACGCGGTCCTCGGGTTCCAAGACGATCCCCCTTTTGCGCAGGGACCCAACCTGAATCACAGCCGGGTCACGGCATTTGCATCGAAGCTCATGCACGATTTCGACGTCCGGGCGCCCGATACGGCCGTCACGGCGGAGTCCCTGTCCGGCGGCAACCAGCAGAAGCTGATCGCCGCTCGCGAATTTGCGCGCAGTCCAAAGCTGCTCGTCGCCAGCCAGCCCACGCGCGGGCTCGACGTGGGGGCAACGGAATTCATTCATCAGCAGTTGTTGAAGGAACGCGCGCGCGGCGTCGCAATCCTCTTGGTTTCCCTGGAGCTGACCGAGATCATGAGCTTGAGCGATAGGATTCTCGTCATGTTCGAGGGACGACTGGTGGGTGACTGCAGCCCCGAAACGACTTCAGAAGCGGAAATCGGTCTATGGATGACGGGAGGAAAGAAAAATGCGTGAGGTCCCTTTCCCCCAGGCGAAATCATACAACGTTCCAACGGTCTCGAAATGGCTCGTCGAAGTCGTCCAGTTCCTCGCGGCGGCGTTCTGCGGGCTGGCCTTTGGCGCCGCTCTGATCATGGCGAGCGGGACCAGCCCGGTCGTCGCCTACGGCGCGCTGTTTCAAGGGGCGTTGGGAAGCCTCTACGGCCTGAGTGAAACGCTCGTGAGCACGACCCCCCTCGTTTTCGCGGGGCTGGCCGTGGCCTTTGCATTTCATTCGGGCCTCTTCAACATCGGCGTCGAAGGCCAGCTCGTCATGGGAGCGCTTGCTGCGGGCTGGGCGGGCTTTGCCATCAAAGGGTTGCCGCCATTCATCCATCTTCCTCTGGCGATCGGATTGGGCATGGCGGCCGGGGCCTCGTGGAGCGCGTTGGCCGGCTTTCTCAAGGCGCGGCTCGGCGTACACGAAGTTATCAGCACCATCATGCTGAACTATATCGCGTTCGATCTATCGACGTACATGGTGAGCCCGAGCGGTCCGCTCAAAGCTCCCGGCCAACTGCCGGCCACACCGTTGATTCAGGACAGCGCCCGGTTGTTTCCCTTGATCGCCGATACCCGGTTATCGGCCGGGATTCTGATCGCGCTCGCCGTAGTGGTCCTGGACGGTTACCTGCTGTGGGGAACGCGATTGGGCTATCGGATCCGGACGGTTGGGAAGAGCCCTACGGCGGCGGAATACGCGGGGATTTCTCCGCAAAGACATATGATGATTGCCATGGCGATCAGCGGCGCCATGGCCGGATTGGCCGGCGTCGTCGAAGTGCTCGGAATCGATTTCCGGTTCTATGGGTCTTTTTCGCCCGGTTACGGCTTTGATGGAATTGCCATCGCGCTACTTGGGCAGCTCCATCCGGTCGGCATATTGGCGTCGGCGCTGTTGTTCGGCATATTGCGCGCCGGTTCCATCGAAATGCAGCAAGCCGCCGGCGTCAGCGCGGACATCATATCCGCGATCTCGGGCGTGATCATCTTTTTCGTGGCCCTTCGAGTGGTGCTGCCCGTGCTGATGGCGAGGCGAAACTCGGCAAGGACAGGACGATGAACCTATCAGATGTTTTCGTCGTGCTGAATATCGGACTGTTGGCTGCCACGCTCAGAATGGCGACGCCCTTGATTTACGCCGCCATCGGCGCGGTCGTGACGGAGCGCTCGGGTGTCATGAACATCGGCATCGAAGGAATGATGCTCTTTGGCGCCTTCACGGCGGTCGCCGGCTCGTACTACACCGGCAATCCCTGGATCGGCGTACTGGCCGCAATGGTAGTGGGCGGCCTGTTGGGCCTGCTCCACGCCTGGGCGAGCATTACGTTGAGGGCGGACCAGATCGTCAGCGGCGTCGCGATCAACCTGTTGGCGGTCGGCGTTCCCAATTTCCTTTTGATCGCGCTATGGCACCAGCCGGGCGCCTCGCCGATCGTGACCGGAATCCCGCTCGTCCGGGTGCCGCTTTTGGCCGACCTGCCGGTCGTAGGCCAGTTCTTTGCCTCACAGGACTTGCTCGCCTACGGCGCCCTCGCCGCGGTCGTGATCGCTCAGTTCGTCATGTTTCGCACGCCATTCGGGATTCACCTGCGCTCGGTTGGAGAGCACCCCCGCGCGGCGGATTCCGTGGGGCTCGACGTTACCCGGCTTCGTTACTACAGCGTCATCTTCAGCGGCGTGATGGCCGGCCTGGGCGGAGCGTATTTGTCCATCGCTGAGCTGTCCGTGTTCACCAAGCAGATGACGCAAGGGCGGGGCTTTATTGCGATGGGCGCAATGATCTTCGGCAAATGGACGCCGCTGGGAGGTTTCGGCGCTTGCCTGCTGTTCGGGTTCGCGGATGCACTGCAATTAGCGCTGCAGACGAGCGGCGTTCCGATTCCGGCCGATCTGCTGATCTCGATTCCCTACGTCCTCACCCTAGTCGCGCTGGCGGGTTTCGTCGGCCGGGCGGTCGCTCCGGCCGCGATCGGCAAACCGTACGTCAAAGGATGATCCGATTGGACCAACAACGTGACCGGACGGGCAAGCGAAAATGTCCACGGTTCTGATTCGGAATGGACTGGTCATTACGCAAAATCCGTCGCGCGAGATCTTGGAGGCGAGTATCTTTGTGCGCGACGGAAAGATCGTGGAGCTTCCGACCGCGCGGAACACGGCCGACGAGATCGTGGACGCGACGGGAAGGCTGGTCACGCCGGGATTCATTCAGATCCACGTGCATCTCTGCCAGGCGCTGTTCCGGGGCCTGGCCGACGACCTGAATGTGGTCGATTGGCTGCGGCTGCGCGTCTGGCCGCTCGAACAAGCGCACGACGCCAGGAGCGTCTATGCTTCAGCCCGTCTGGCCATCGGCGAAATGGTTCGTGGCGGTACCACTGCGGCAGCCACGATGGAAACGGTCCGGTTCACCGAACAGGCTTTTCGCGCGGCGGAGGAGATGGGGTTCCGTGCGACCATCGGCATGGCGATGATGGACCGCTGGGAAGCCGGAACCGAAATGATGGGCGAAGAAACGCAAGCGGCGATGGCAGAGAGCGTCGCGCTGCTCGAGCGTTTCCACAACTCGGCGAACGGCCGCCTGCGCTATGCATTCTGTCCCCGCGGCACTCGAAATATCACCGACGACCTTTGGCGGCAGGTGGTCGCCCAGGCGCGCCAAAGGCAGGTCTTGATTCACACCCACGCCGCGGAAAACAGGGAACAGACGGAGCTCCTGGCGCGCTCAGGGGGGCGGGAGGCGCACTATCTGGACTCGATGGGCGCTTTGGGACGCAACCTGATCATGGCTCACGGGGTGTGGCTAGATCCAGAAGAGCAAGCACTCGTCGCGCGGGCGGGCAGTACCGTGGCCCATTGTCCGAGCGCGAATCTCAAGCTGGCTTCCGGCATCGCGCCAGTCCCCGAAATGCTCGACCTGGGCGTCAATGTCGCGCTGGGGGCGGACGGAGCCCCATGCAACAACAATCTGGACGTTTTTACCGAGATGCGGCACGCCGCGCTGATCCACAAGCCGCGCTGCGGCCCACGCGCCATGCCGGCTCAGAGAGTGCTCGACCTGGCGACGATCAACGGAGCGCGCGCCCTCGGGTTGGAACGGGAGATCGGCAGCCTCGAAGTAGGCAAGCGCGCGGATCTTGTTATCATCCGACGAGACCCATTGCATGCGGCTCCCACCTACCAGTGTGATCCGGTCGCACAGTTGGTCTACGAACACCGATCTTCGGATGTGGAGACGGTGCTGGTGGACGGCGAAATCTTGATCCGCGATGGCCGACCCGTTCGTTGGAACGAGCGAACGATCCTGGAGGACGCGGAAACGGAGATACGCGAGTTGTGGAAGCGGGCTCGCTTTCCCAAGCCGGCGGCCGTCTCGGGCTGACTGCGTCGCCGGGTCGACCGCACAATCCCCAGCGGCAGAGGCGGCAAGCGTTGCCGGAAGACGGACTGAAATGGAGCGTCGAAGGCGATGTTGAATGGTCGGGTCGCGATCGTAACGGGCGCGAGCGAAGGAATTGGACGCGCGACGGCGGTGGCGTTGGGCCAGCAGGGCGTCTGCGTCATTCTGACGGGACGCCGGCTTGCAAACCTGAAATGTGTTTCTGAGGAGATCGAACAGTCGGGCGGTCAGGCGCTGCCGATCGCGGCCGACGTGACGGACTCGAAGCAAGTCCGCGTCGTCGCCGAGCGTGCGGTGGAGTCGTACGGCCGCATCGACCTGCTAATCAACAATGTCGGGGGCGGACTGCGCAAGCCTCTTGTGGATACCACGGATGAAGAATGGGCCCGGCTGGTCGCCGACAACCTGACGGCAACGGTGTATTGCTGTCGCGCCGTCATCCCGATCATGCGGGGGCGCGCGAGCGGTGTGATCATCAACGTCGCCTCTCGAGCCGGACGCATCGGAGAGGCAGAATTTGCGGCCTACTGTGCGGTCAAGCACGGAGTCGTGGGGCTGACCAAAGCCCTGGCGGCCGAAGAAGCTCAAAACGGGATTCGGCTCAGCGCCATCTGCCCGGGCCCGGTATCGACCGAGCGGATGCGTCAGGCTCTCCCTCAAGTAGACCAGTCACATTGGCTTCGCCCCGAAGACGTGGCCCAGGCAATCCTATTTCTGGCAAGCTCGCCGTCGCGCACGATGCAGGGAAAGACGCTGGACTTGTTCTGATATACCGATCCGGCAGAAATTCGCGCGAAAGAAGAGAATGACCCAACAACTAGCCGGCAAGAGCGCCATTATCACGGGAGCGGCAACTGGAATCGGCAAGGCCTCGGCCAAACTCTTTGCGCGCGAGGGAGCAAACGTGGTTGTGGCCGACGTCGACGCGGCCGGCGGCCAGCAAGTCGCACGCGAGATCCAAGCGGAGGGCCAAACCGCCATCTACGTGAGCGTAGACGTCACCGATCCAGCTCAGGTCCAGAACCTGATGGATCAGACCCTTGCCCGCTTCGGCCGAATCGACGTCCTCTTCAACAACGCGGCGGTCAATCTGTTTGCGCGTGCGACCGAGACTTTGGTACAAGAGTGGGATCGCGTCATGAGCGTAAACGTCAAGGGCGTCTTTTTGGGCTGCAAGTACGTCATTCCGATCATGCAGCGTCAGGGCGGCGGCAGTATCGTAAACAGCTCGTCCGCGGCCGGCATTGTCGGGCTGAGGAACCTGGCCGCCTATACGGCTTCCAAAGGTGCGGTGTTGCAGTTGACCAAGAACCTGGCGTTGGACTATGCCCAAGACCGCATCCGTGTGAATGCACTGTGCCCGGGAGTGACGGCGACAGAAATGACGGTCAAGATGATCGCCACCTCGAATGATCCAGAGGGGGAGAAGAGACGCCTGAGCTCTGGGAATCCACTTGGCCGAATGGCCGAGCCCGACGAAATCGCTCGCGCGGCGCTCTTTCTGGCCAGCGAAGCATCTTCCTTCATGACCGGTGCGTTTTTGTTGGCCGACGGCGGATATTGCACGGGTTGAGAACCAGCATATGAGTTGCTTGATCAAGAATGGGTTGGTCTGGGTCGGCAAAGAGCTGCAATATCTGTCGGTTCTGAGCGACGACGCCGGCAAAATCGCCGGCCTTTTGTCTCCCTCAACCCACGTTCGACTCGATTCGGGAGATCGATGCGGCCGGCCTATTGATCCTTCCGGGGGGCGTGGACATGCACGTCCACATCCACGACGGGGCGGAGACCTGTTCCCAAGGGACACAGGCCGCCGCCCGCGGCGGGATCACGACCGTCGTCGATATTGCGCCGTTTCACGTCTGCGCAACCGCTGCCGGCTTCGAAGCTCGACGCAAGCAGTTCGAGCGTGAGGCCGTCGTCGACGTGAACCTGGCGGCCGGGATCGTCGTCGCCCATCAAGACCTGGCCGAGCTGGGAGCGATCAAGCAGCTAGGCGCCTCTTATTTCAAGGTCTTTATGCCGTCTCAGCCGCCAGTGGACACTGCGCTGGTCTGGTCCGCGGTCCAGGCCGCCGCAAGGACCGGGCTGCGCATGGCGCTGCACGCGGAGGAGATGGGCTGCGTTTCCGCAGACGTGAATTGGGAACACCCGCTCGGTTTTGCCCATTCGCGGCCAGTTGTGTGTGAAACTGCCGCGACCGCCCTGGCCCTCGAAATGGCCCGCGCGGCCGGCGCGCCGGTCCACATCTGCCACGTCTCGGCCGGCCGGACCGCGGAGTTGGTCGACCACTATCGCGCCGGCGGCACGGACGTCACCGCGGAAACGACCCCACACTATTTGCTCTTGGACGAGTCCGAGTTTGTCACGACGGGCGCCCGGGTCAAGACGACGCCGCCGCTGCGAACGCGTGCCGATGGTCAGATGCTCTGGCAAGCCCTCCGGGAAGGTGTGATCGACGCGCTGGCGTGCGATCATTACCTGGGCGAGCTTGTGCCGCGCGGTGCCGCGTATCCCAGCCTGCGCGAAAAGGAGCCGGGCATCGCCGGACTGGAGCTGTCGCTTCCGCTCGTCTACAGCGCGGGGGTGCGAGAACGGCAGTTGACGCTGGAACGCTTCGTCCAGGTCGCGGCCACCCGTCCGGCAGAGATCCTCGGGTTGGGCGACCGAAAGGGTCGGATCGCGGTGGGTCTGGACGCCGATCTGGTGCTGTGGGATCCGGCGGCGGCGTGGAACGTGGCCGATCCGGGAGGGTCCTCACGCATCTATACGACGCCGTACGTCGGCCGCGCGCTCCAGGGAAGAATTCGACAGACCCTGGTGCGCGGGCGCGTGGTCTATGACGGCGAGAGCGTCATCGCCGGGTCCGGTTGGGGACGCTTCGTCCATGCTCGCGACGATTCTGAATCACACAAACAGGATGTGAAGGCATGATTGATCTGATGGTCACCGAAGCCACGATCGTCACGATGGACCCCAAGCGCCGCGTCGTCGAGAACGGAATGCTGGCCGTCGACGAAGGCCGGATCGTGGCGATCGGCCGGGAGCTCGACTATCAAGCCAGAAAGACGATCTCGGCCAAGGGCGGCGTCGTTCTGCCGGGTCTCGTCAACGGGCACACGCACGTCTACC
>JAMCRS010000230.1:0-403 GCA_023380675.1 Chloroflexota bacterium | reverse complement strand
GGAACTGGCGTTTTCTATTCCCCATCGTGTCGAAAATGAGTCCGCGGCACTCAGAGGTCTCCGCCGAGCTGGCAGCGCTGGAAATGATCAAATCGGGCACGACGACGATATCCGATCACTGGTACATGCACACGGACCTCGATAACATTTACCGTGTAACCGAAGCGTTCGATCGGTCCGGGATGCGGGCGCAGATGGTCTACGGGCTGCTCGACCAGACGTTTGCCGGCGAGCGCGTCGCGTCCGAATACATGACGATGATCCAGCGTGAGGATACGTTGCTCGACGGCGGGCGCCGATTCGCGAACGAATGGCACGGCAAGCGGCGAACTTCGGTCGCCTTAGGGCCGGGCTCGACCGAGGACATCAGTCATTCGCTGATGCAAAAAACGGTCGAGCTGGC
>JAMCRS010000229.1 GCA_023380675.1 Chloroflexota bacterium | reverse complement strand
TTGAACAGGCCCAGGTTCAGCACCGGGAAGGTGCCCGGGTCGATCGCGATCAGGAAGCTGACCGGCTGCGGTGCCGCGCCGGTGTTGATCGCGGCCTGTTCCGGCTTCAGCGACACGTTGATCGCGAAGTCGCCGCACACGGCGACCAACTACATGTCCGCGCTGAACCGGTTCAAGGAGTTCTTGCCGACGATTGCGCTGGACCCGGAGACGTTAACCACCGAACAGTTGCCGGCGGAAATTCTCGAACGCTTCTACACATGGCTCCTTAAGAGCTACGGTCGGGCGCACCGCACGACGGCCGTGGCTTACGCCAGCGAGGTGCGCGCGTTCTTCCGATTCTTGGATCGGCGACGCTGGCTGCATCCGGACCTCTCCTATGAGCACATGAAGGACGCCCTGCACGAGCTCGTGGGGCGCATGCACTACAAGACGCCGCGCGTAGACGACGCGGTGGCGCTGGTGGTTACCTATGTCGCCGGCCTCCCCGTACCAATGATGGACGGCAAGAACAACCAAGCGGTGCTGGAGCTGCTGCGTGATAAGGCGATCCTGATCACGCTATACGCCACGGCAATGCGGCGCGAAGAGCTATCCAGCCTAAATCGCGCGGACATTCAGGATGGCCGGTCGTCCGAAGGACTGGTCACGGGCAAGGGCGAAAAGGAACGCACGGTATTTTTCGATCACGCGTCGCTCGCGGCGATCCGCGGCTACCTCGAAGCGCGGGCGGACAGCCACGGCCCCCTCTTCCTGCGCCACGACGACGGCCGCGGCAAGCCCGGACAGAGGGGCGAGCACTGGCGGCTGTCCCCCCAATCGGTCTGGGCGGCAGTCAAAAAGTACGGCAAGCTGGCCGGTGTCGGGGTGACCACCCACCATCTGCGCCATCTGAAGGCACGTGTTATGTTAAATCAGGGGGCTCAACTATCTGAGGTGCAAGACATCCTCGGTCACGCCAGTCCCGAGACCACCAAGAGAATCTACGCACCCTACACGACGCAACACCTGCGCGAAGCCTTCGATCGTTTCAGCGTGCCGGCGGAGGTGGTGGCCCAACGTGTGCGACGTGCTGCCGAAGACAGCCACGCGGCGAGCGGAAGCAGCGAGGAAAGCTAACGACGTGTGGCGTACTGCTGCAGCGCGTCGGCAAAGCGCGGCGCGATCCTCCCCTTGATGCGTACACCCTGCTTCGTGTACTCCTCCTCTAAGACCGTGCCCTTCTCGCGAAACAACGCGGCGAGGCGACCAGCGCTGTAAGGCAGCACGACCGTTATGTCAATCATTGCCCCACCGACTATGGCTTCGATCTTGTCGAGCAGCAGATCGATATTCTTGTGGCTGGCCGCCGAGATCGCCACGGCATTGGGGTATAGGGAGGTCAACTCGGCAATGGAGCGCGCCGGCTCGGGCGTCGGAGCACCCTGTATCGCCGGACCGTCGGAAGGCTCAACAGCAGCGCCACCAGAGCTCTTCAGCAGGTCGATCTTGTTCAGCGCGGTGACAACGGGCTTCTCTCCGAGGCCAAGCTCGTCGAGCACCTTAGCCACAGTCTGCCCTTGCTCGTAGCCGGCGGGCTGGGCAATGTCAAGCACGTGAACTAGCAGGTCAGCGCTCTCCAGCTCCTCCAGCGTGGCGCGAAAGGCGGCGACTAGGGTGTGGGGAAGCTTCTGAATAAAGCCCACGGTGTCGGTAATCAACACCGCGCGCCCACCGGGTAGCTTGACACGGCGCGTAGTGGGATCAAGAGTGGCAAAAAGGCGGTCTTCGGTCAACACATCGGCGCCGCTGATGGCGTTGAGCAAGGTCGACTTGCCGGCGTTGGTGTAACCGACCAGGGCGATGACCGGTATGCCTTCCTTTGCCCGGCGATCGCGATAGAGCGCCCGGTGCCGCCGCACCTCCTCGATTTCCACTTTGACGTCCCTAATGCGCTCGCGCACACGGCGGCGGTCGACTTCGAGCTGCGTCTCACCCGGACCGCCCCGCGCGCCGATGGCGCCATATTGACGGGAAAGGTGCGTCCATTGGCGCGTGAGGCGGGGCAGCATGTACTCGTACTGCGCGAGGGCAACCCAGGGTGCTCCGACGCCCGAGCCGGCGCGCTGGGAGAATATATCGAGAATCAAGGCGCTGCGATCGACCACCCTGACCTGCAGCGACCGCTCCAAATTGCGCTGCTGCGCAGGAGTCAATTCGTCGTCGAAGATCGCCACCTCGAACTCGAGCTCGTCTTTTAGCTGCCGCAGCTCTTCCAGCTTGCCTTTCCCGACGTAGTGCACCGGATTGGGCGCATGGAGCTTTTGACTGAGACTGCCCACTACTTCGACGCCGGCAGTCTCGGCAAGCTGCCCGAGCTCTTCCAGCGAATCTTCGATCGACCACAAGGCATGTTCGTTCGCCTTTTCCACGCCTACGAGGAACGCTCGGGGATGGAGGGCATCCGTGTCAACGCGCCTGTTTGGCGGCTCAGGAGTTTCGTGAGGGGTATTTGGCAAAGACATCACTCCATGTGCGGTTCAGACCGCACTGCTTCGCGAGCCAAGCAAGTATCGCATAGTGGCGGCGCTTGGCGCGCGTGAATTCCATG
>JAMCRS010000228.1:1421-3352 GCA_023380675.1 Chloroflexota bacterium | reverse complement strand
ACACGCTGCGCGTTCAGTTTGGCGATGTGTTAAGCAACCCGCTGCCACTTGCGAATGACAAATTTCCAACATCGCAGTGGCGCGTTGGCGAAGTCGTGCGCGGGCAGTACGCGATTTCGATTCCCGCGACCGCACAGCCGGGCGCCGCAAATCTGCGCCTCGCGCTGAGCGATGGCAATACACTCGACCTCGCGCCGTTCACGATCGAAAAAACCGACCGGGTTTTCGTCAAGCCGAATGTGCAGACGGCGCAGACCGCGAACTTTGGCAACCTGGTCGCGCTCGTCGGTTACGATTCGCCAACCACTGTGAAACCCGGTGAAACGCTGAAACTGGTTTTGTATTGGCAGGCGCGCGGCAAGATGGACAAACCGTACACGGTGTTCGTGCATCTGCTCGGCAGCGACGGCAAACCGATTGCGCAGAAGGACGCCCAGCCGCTCAACGGCGCGCGCCCAACGACCGGCTGGGTCGCGAACGAGTACCTCGCAGATCCGTACGAGCTCGCGATCAAACCAGACACGCCCGCTGGCACGTATCAGATCGAAATCGGTTGGTACGACGCCCAAGACCCGGCGTTCGCGCGCCTTCAGGTCTTGGACGACACCGGCGCGCCCGCGGGCGATCATGTGATTTTGAAGACGACAATTGAAGTCAATTAGTCCTGTAGTCGCATAGTCGGATAGTCAGAGCACGAATCGGCTATGTGACCACTCGACTACGTGACTATCAGACTATCGGACTATGCGACCAAGTATCACGGTATTCTTTCCCTGCTACAACGACGCCGGAACCATCGGCGTGATGGTGATGCGCGCCATCCAGACGCTGCGCGAGGTGTCGGACGATTACGAAGTCTTCATCATCAACGATGGCTCGACCGATGACTCGCGTTTGATCCTGGAAGAATTGTCGCGTCTCTATCCGCGCGAACTCTGTTTCGAGAACCGCGACGTGCCGAGCGGCTATGGCGGCGTGCTGCGCGCCGGCTTTGCCAGGGCAAGCAAGGATTGGATTTTCTACACCGACGGCGACGCGCAGTACGACTCGCGCGAACTGGAGTTGCTCGCAGCGAAGATCTCCGATGACGTAGATGTCGTCCAGGGTTGGAAAATCAAACGACGCGATCCGTTTCACCGCATCGTGATTGGAATTCTGTACCAGTATTTTGTGAAATGGATGTTCGGCTTGAAGATCAAAGACGTGGACTGTGACTTTCGTCTGATGCGCCGCGAGATTTTCGACGTGGTGAAACTGGAGTCGGACACCGGCACGATCACGTTTGAGATGGTGAAGAAAATTCAGGACGCCGGCTATCGCTTTGTCGAGGTGCCGGTGCATCACTATTACCGGCAGTACGGCGAATCGCAGTTCTTCAACTTGCCGCGCGTCGCGGCGACGCTCGCGCGCATGTTTCGCTGGTGGTGGCGGCTCGTGGTCAAGCGCGAAGCGGCGCGCGCGTATCGCCCGATGCGCGACGCGCAGGTCGCGCGCAAGACGCAGACGGAAATCGGTTGACGATGATCGGCTCCGCGCTGACGACGCAGACCAAGTCGCCACAGGAAATCATCGACCTCTTCAAAATGAAAACCGTCGACGCGGACTGGTCGTTCGTTCAAGCCAAGCCGTCCGATACGGGCAAGTGGACGCACGACTATCACCGGTATCCGGCGAAGTTCATTCCGCAGTTGGTCGAGCGACTCTTCGACGAATATTTGCCGACGCGCGACGCGCACGTCAACGACCCGTTCATGGGCTGCGGCACGACGATCGTCAGCGCGATCGCGCGCGGATTCACCGCCAGCGGCACGGACGTCAACCGCATCGCTTTTCTCATCACGAAGGTGAAAGCCACGCCAATCCAACCGGCGTATCTGACGCGAAAAATCGATGCGCTTCTATCGACCTTGAATCAAGACATCGAGCCGCTG
>JAMCRS010000228.1:0-1411 GCA_023380675.1 Chloroflexota bacterium | reverse complement strand
AACGAAGAGGAAGAAGAGATTGTCAGAGATTTTTTTCTCGTCGCGTTCAGCCACATCCTAAAGACCTGCTCGGTCTGGCTGCAGGGCAGCACCAAGCCGACGCGCGATCCGAACAAGAAACCGGTCAAGCCCTTCGACGCGCTGCGGCGGCATCTGCGAAAGATGCAGCGCGGGAACGAAGCGTTCTACAATATTGTCCCACCGAAGACGCGGGAACATCTCGGCGAATATTTGCAGATCAAGATCGGCGACGCGCGCAAGCAAGCCGCGCCGGACGCGTCGGTCGATCTCATCGTCAGTTCCAGCCCGTACGTGACCAGCTATGAGTACGCCGACCTGCATCAGTTATCAACGATCTGGCTTGACTTTACGGATGATTTGTCGGAATATCGGAAAGCGTTCATCGGCACGTCCTACAAATCATCCGACGACAGAAAACCGCGGAGCCAGATCGCGCGCGACATCGTTCAGAGAATGTCGCAAGCCAGCGCGAAGATGGCGCGCGAAGTTGAAGCTTTCTTTGTGGATATGCAGCAAGTCTTCGACGAAAGCTATCGCATCCTGAAACCGGGCGGACGGTGCTGCTACGTCATTGGCAACACGCAACTGAAAGGCGTGGACATTCTCAACGCGGAAGCGTTCGCGGACAGTTTGCAGCACGCCGGGTTCGCGCTCGACCGGATCATCAAGCGCGAAATTCCATCCAAGATTCTGCCGCAAAAGCGCGACAAAAAGACCGGGCGATTCGCGAGCAACCAGGACGCGGACACCGAAGCGTACCCGATCGAGTACATCGTCATCGGGTTGAAAACCGATGGAGGCGCGTGAATTGCTTGCCTTTTGATGCTGAAGCGAGTATACTTTTGGCGACGAGAGATCTGCTTTCGTAGGAATGCAGGAGGGAACGATAGAAACAACTGTGCAAGTACGCCAGAAGGGCACAGTCATTTTGCCGGAAGAAATGCGAACGAAATATGGCATCAAAGAGGGTGATACATTTCGTCTGGTCGACTTGGACGGCATATTCGTCTTGACGCCACTGGTGCCGATGGTGCCGGAGCTGGCGCGCGAGATCGAGCGCGCGCGCATCGAAGCCGGTCTGACGGTGGAAGAGATGCTCAAGGGATTGCGGGAACAACGTGAGCGATACGCCAAAGACAAGTTCGCCCGCTAAACCGCCCCGGAAACTCAGCGTGTTTGTGGATGCCGACGTCATCTTCGCTGGATCGGCTGCCCCGTCCGAACACAGCGCCAGTCACGTGATCCTGCAAATGGGCGAGATCACGCTGCTTGACTGCGTCACCTCACAGCAGGCGATTGCCGAAGTCGAGCGAAACCTCGCCGAGAAATTACCTGCCAAACTCCCCACTTTTCGTCAAAACGTCAAAGGAAAGCGCTGTGAACCAAAATG
>JAMCRS010000227.1 GCA_023380675.1 Chloroflexota bacterium | reverse complement strand
TTCGACACGCAAATGCGACCGGTTGACGCGCACGAGGGAACACCAAGAAGGCCAAGGCGGCGCACATCATGGGCTACCACAAGCGCCGACGCTACTGGCCTTCTAGAAAACCCGGCCCAATGATCGCGATTACGCTGGGGTTCCGAGCAAACGGGTGGCGTCAAGCGACTCTGCAAAAGCAGTGCGGAGACAAATGCGGTTCGCAAGACCGGACGGGTGTGCATTCGAGTTGAGTCACATTTGAGGAAGGAGGAGTGTTTGATGGGTGAGAGGGAGTTACCCAAGATCGAGGCGGCAATGAACGCGGTCCGATTGAGTGCGCCGGGAGGGCCGGCGAATCTCGTCTACGAGCAAGTCAAGACGCCCGAGCCGGCGACTGGACAAGTGCTGGTCCGAGTACATGCCGCGGCGATCACGCGCGACGAGCTCGACTGGCCAGTCGACCGGCTGCCGGCGATACCGTCGTACGAGTTCTCTGGCGTCGCCGCCGCGGTCGGACCCGGCGTGGATGGTATCCAAGTCGGACAGGTAGTGTACGCGCTGTGTCCGTTCGACCGCGACGGCGCGGCAGCGGAATACGCGGTCGTCTCGAGCGAGTTCGTCGCGGCGAAACCAGAAACGCTCGACCACGTCGAGACCGCGGCCATTCCGCTCGCCGCGCTCAGCGCCTGGCAAGGGCTGTTGGACCACGGCCATCTCGAACGAGGACAGCGCGTATTGATTCACGGTGCCGCCGGCGGAGTAGGCCACCTGGCCGTACAGTTGGCCCACCACTGGGGGGCGCACGTCATCGGAACCGTGTCCAGCGCGAACGTACAAGCCGTACGAAAGGCCGGGGTTGACGAGGTGATCGATTATACGGCGACGCGATTCGAGGAGGTCGCCGGGCAGGTGGACCTCGTGTTCGATACCGCCGGCGGAGACCGGCTGGCGCGCTCGCCGGCGGTGGTGCGGCCGGGCGGCCGGCTCGTATCGATCGCAACCGAGCCGCCGAAGGATGCGGAAGCCGCGCGTGGAATCACTGCGCTCTACTTCGTCGTCAAGCCGAACGGCAAGCGATTGGCCGAGATCACGCGGCTGGTCGAGAGCGGCGTCCTGCGGCCGACGATCGACCATGTCTTTGCTCTCGCGGACGCGCGGCATGCGTTCGAGCGCAGTCTGGGCTCTCACGGAGCCGGCAAGATCGTGCTGCGCGTGATGGAGAAATAGTTGTCCGCACATCAACCGAACGGTTGATTCGGCCGTCCATCGTCTGGCCGGCGAAAAGCAGCCAATGGATGGTTCAACTCTACGGTCTGCTGCGCGATAATCGGATCCAGCGAGTGAGAAACGAAAGGAGCTGGATTCGAATGACAAACTCACAGGGGTATCTCGTTTGTTGGGGATCCGTCGGTCTGGTTTGGCTCGTCGGCGCGCTTTACAACGTTTTCTACGGGCCGAAGGTGACCGAACAACGCGCGACCGAACAGGGAATGGAGCGCCTGCTAGGAGTGCTCCTTTTCGTTTTGGTGGTCCGTGTAATACCAGGGGATTTCTGGGCGCCGATCACGTTTAAGTCAACGTGGCTGTGGAACGCGGGCGTCGTCATCCTGGCGGCATCGACATTGTTCACACTTTGGGCGCGATGGATATTGGGAACGCTCTGGGCGAGCACGGCGACGATCAAGCAGGACCACGCGCTGCGGACCGGGGGTCCCTACGGGATCACGCGGCACCCGATCTATACTGGGCTCGCCGGCATGGTGCTTGGCTCGATGCTGATGAACGGGTTCGGACTCTTGCTTCCGGTGCTCGTCGTCATGCTCGTCTTCTTCGGATTCAAGATTCGTTCGGAAGAGGCGCTGCTGACCAAGACCTTTGGCGAGGAGTACGAGGAATACAAGCAGCGGGTGCCGCAGCTCGTGCCAGGCCTGAGTCATCGGCGGAGCTAGAGGGGCCCGCGGCCGCCGGGACGCATGAGCGGCCCTACGGATCGCGCTCGCGAAACGGGGACGAATGATGTTGCAGACAGAAACTGTTGGGAAACGACTCGAGCGCGTGCGCTTGGCACTCGTCCAGAGCCTCGACATCGACGCGATCAAGGCATCTCCAAGCCGAGCCATCGTCGCCGGCGGACGGACCGGGCGCGAGTTCTTCCCGTACCGCGCCGCAGCGAGATTGGCGGAGCGCCTCGGCACGACGCGGGTGGAATTTCCCGGCAACCATGCCGGCTGTTCGCTCGAACCGGAAGAATTCGCCGAAAGGCTGCGCGCCGTTCTTGCGGGCTCGACCTAGAAGATCGAACTCTGGGGCCACCAGCACGCGTGTGCCTGAGGAGCGACTTGGTTCGCTCGCGAATCGCCGGTACGCCGGCGGGCTGTCGAGTGCTGGAAAACGGATGTATAATCGCGTCGATACACAAATGCAAGTCAAACGCACCGTGTCTGTAAAGCCGGTGGGAAGACGATTCGCGCTCCATCTGGCCGATCTTCGGGTCTACCTCTGGGGCATCGTGCTGTACGCGCTGCTCTTCTATCCCCTGGTGCCGCTGTTCGCCTCGGGTGACGAGCCGTGGTCGACGCGGGCGGCCGTGGTCGCTCTGGTCGCACTGTTCGCGCTCTCGAATTGGATGCTCATGTTCGGGCAATCCGAATGGCAAGCACGCGTCGACCGGATGCTGCCCTTTCTCTGCTTGAATCTCGTCCTCGCGACCGCGCTCGTTCGGCTGGACCCGATGTACGGCTTTGCGTTCTTGTTCACCACCGGTTACGCTTTTCGATTCCTGCCGGCGCGTTGGGCGGTCCTCGTCGCCGTTCTCGCGGCGGCGCTTGCGGAAGGCGAGCGTTTGGCTTCTGTGTTCCAGGCTCACACGCCGGCGATCTTGCTTCAGGTCTTGTCGAGCAGCTCTGGCCTCGTGCTCGGAATCCTGGCGGTCGCGTGGATCGCGCAGTTCGCACGCACCAGCCGGGAGCGCCAGGCGCTGCTCGAGCGGCTGCAGGCGACGCAGGGAGAATTGGCCCTGGCGGAGCGGCAGGCGGGGACTCTGGAGGAACGCGCGCGGCTTGGACGGGAGATCCATGATACGCTCGTCCAGGGATTGGTGAGCATCGTCATGCACTTGGAAGCGGCAGAGCAGACCCTTCCGCCGGACGCGTCCGCATCGGCACAGCACCTGGACCAGGCGCGGCGCGCGGCGCGGGACAACCTGGCCGAAGCGCGTCGATTCGTCTGGGCGCTGCAGCCGACGGCGCTCGAGCGCGTCGCGCTCCCCAAGGCGCTCGCCCGCGCGGCCGAGCGCTGGCAGGACGAGAACCACATGCCGGTCGCCGTGTCGGTTACAGGCGAGGTATGCGCGCTGACGCCGGAACTGGACGTCACGCTGCTGCGCGCCGCGCAAGAATCGCTGGCGAACGTCTCCAAGCACGCGCACGCGCATCAGGTGAATCTGACTCTTTCCTACATGAGCGACCAAATCGTGCTCGACGTGGACGACGACGGGGTCGGGTTCGACCTCACTCACGTCGAATCGGACCGTCAGACGGACGGTTTTGGGCTGGCGGGGATGCGGCAGCGGGTGGAGCGGCTGGGCGGCCGGATGTCGATCGAAAGTACGGCGGGAGAAGGCACGACCCTCGTTGTGTCTATTCCGATCGCGAACCGGGAGAACGGCTGATGGCCGGACCGATCCGTGTTCTAATAGCCGACGATCACCCGGTGGTGCGAACGGGATTGCTGGGAATGCTTGCCGCGCAGCCCGAATTTAAAGTCGTCGGCGAGGCGGTGAACGGGCGGGAAGCGATCGAGCTGGCGGACCGGCCGGCTCCTGACGTGGTGTTGATGGACCTGGCCATGCCGGAGCTCGACGGGGTTGCGGCGACGAGCCGGATCCGGGAGCGGAATCGCAAGGTCCAGGTCCTCGTGCTGACGACGTACGACGGCGACGCAGACATTCTGCGGGCGGTGGAGTCGGGTGCGATCGGCTACATGCTCAAAGACGCGCCGCGCGAAGACCTCTTTCGAGCGATCCGCGCGGCGGCGAAGGGCGAGTCCTTTCTCGCGCCGGCGGTCGCGGCCCGATTGATGGGGCGGATGCGTGCGCCGGCGGAGGAGACGTTGAGCGCGCGTGAGATCCAGGTGTTGACGTTGGTCTCGCAAGGCGCGAGCAATAAGGAGATCGGCCGCCAACTTCACATCAGCGAAGCGACGGTCAAGACGCATCTGATTCACATCTTTGAGAAACTGGGCGTGAACGATCGCACGCAGGCGGTGACGGTCGCGGTACAGCGTGGGATCGTGCGGCTGGGGGAGTAATCATTCTCACGCCAAGTCGCAAAGATCGCAAAGAAAGCACGTGAAAATCGCTTTGCGTTCTTTGCGCTTGTGCGTGAGCCGGTTGTTGCGGGCGGAATGGACGTGACGGTGAGTCATGCCGTCAGCTCTGATTGCGCTGTCGTTTCCACCGCAGGAAGATCGGTGTGCGTTCTTTGCGCTTGTGCGTGAGCCGGTTGTTGCGGGCGGAATGGACGTGACGGTGAGTCATGCCGTCAGCTCTGATTGCGCTGTCGTTTCCACCGCAGGAAGATCGGTGCTGGAGCTTTCACTCCACCGGTACGGGATGATGAAGGCTGCGATCACCAAGGCTTGAAGGCCAACTAGAAGATAGTTGTCGTTGAAGAACCGCGAAAAGTACTCGACGACAAGCGAGAATATGGCAAAACCTAGCCAGACGAATTGAAGCGTGTTCTGGCGCTGCTTACGCACGAGTAGAAGGATCAGGACCGGGATACCCGCCAACAGCTCGATAATACCGAACGGGAACGCCGAGTTTGCAGAGGGAAGCAGCCCGGCGGCAACCAGCAGAGTGCTAAATCCCAGGCCTCGAATCGGATAGCTGTCGGACCCAGCTCCGATCAGAAACAAAAAGGTGTCCTCCAGGAAAGATCGAGCGTCCCAGACGAGAAACGGAAGCAAAACTGCGGCGACCACGAGGATCAGCGGCCAGGTTTTGCTAAAGAAGGAACGGATCGATCGAGCCGTCAGCGGCAGCTCGGCGATATAAGCCAGATAGAACGGCAAGAAAAACCAGGATGTCTGCTTGGTCATCAGGGTCAATCCCAGGGCGACCGCAGATGCACGGACCATGCGTCTCGCCAGCAGGAACGTGACGAGGACAAGCCCGAATAGGACCACAATGTCATTACGGCCGTCGCCGAGGAGAAACGTAAAGTAATAGTTCAAGCCGAGTGCCATGAGGAGCGCCAACCGGTCCCGTTGCCGGCGGACGAGTGCTGGAAGCAACACAAGTAATCCAAGATAGATCGCCAGATAAAGAAAACGCTGGTCGTACCAGCCGATGCTTGCCACGCTGAGAAGATAGAACGGAGCCGTTAGCACAAAAAGAAACGGCAAATAGGCGTTATGATCCAACGTCCCCGGGATGGGCGTCCACGGAGGTTCGCCGCCTCGCCAATCGGCCAGGGGCGTGTTCCTATAGTTCTCGGTATATGGATTCTTACCCGCAAGCAGGAACTGGGTGGCTTCCTCGACCTGGATCATGCCATCGTTGGCGTTCGTCGCGGGTCCCTGCACATGCCGATTCAGAATGCCGATTCCAATGGGTTGGATGGCCGCGGCCAGCACGATCGAAAGGACGATCGTCAAACGCAGCAGAAAGACGAAGCGGTCAGACCGGCCCGACTCTTGCATCTCGTCAGGCATTTTGGGGGACAAGATCGCCAGCGAGAGATAGACCCCTGTCAGCGTTACGATGAGCGCGCTCGTGATCGGATTGAACCAAAGGTGCACTATCACCATTAGCACCAATAGCAAGACATCCAGCGGAATCGAAAAAGACGAATCGGCAAAGTCCGTTCTGCCTAATCCAACTCTGGAGAAAAGTTGCAAGTCGTTGTCTCCTTTCACGGTTCGGGACGAACGAACGTGATTTTTTCCGATACGATTCTCCGCGTGTTGTACAATAGCTGGCCCGGTTTTGCAAGTTTCATATTCAATTCGCGGGCGCGGGTGATACTCGCGCAATGCGGCGTGAGCGGCACCGACGGACGGGAGGCCGCGATTCCGTGGCGCGGGGGGTTCTTGCGCCAAGCCGCAAAGATCGCAAAGAGGACGCGTGAGAGGATGGCTGGGGTCTCAGCTTTGCACGCGGGCGCTTTGGACCGCCGGGAAAGGGCGGCCACATAGGGCCGCCCCTACGCGTGACGGCGGGGGCGACGGATAGAAACCCGTGAAGCAAGAAACCCGTTTTCTACAGACGACCACTTTGCCGCAATCCA
>JAMCRS010000226.1 GCA_023380675.1 Chloroflexota bacterium | reverse complement strand
TTCCGATCTGCAGCGAGCTTTTCCGGGTCGTACGGGACCTCGGGGATCAGCGCGCGATCGGCGCCGGCGAGAAACGCGACGAGCATGGTGGTCAGGCCGGTATTTCGTCCCAGGATCTCCACGACCGCGATCTCCTCGCGGGTCCCGGCCATCGCGCGAATTTCGTTGATCAGGCGGACGCCCCGCCCCAGCGCCGTCGAGAAGCCGAGCGCATAGTCGCTGCCGGAAACATTGTTGTGCACGGTCTTGGGAATTCCCAGGACCGGCACTTGCTCCTGGCTCAGCCGCGACGCGTAGACGAGCGTCGTTCGGTCTCCCAGCACGATGAGCGCCTCGAGCTGAAGCTTTTCGATGACGCGTTTGACGTGTTCCGTCAGGTCGAGCTTGCCGTTCCCTTTCACGCGATCGCTCATAAAGGCCGGCACGGCTTCGGCCGGAACCGCGCCCGGATCGATCCGGCTCGTGTGGAGGAACGAGCCGGGCAGCCGGTCGATGTCGTGCACGCGCTGTTTGGTCAGCGGCATCACCTGGTCCCCGTGCGTCAGCGTGTTCTCGAGATCGTAGTGCAGCAGCCCTTCCCAGCCCTTGCGAATGCCGATCACGTCGTAGCCCAGATCGGTCGCGCTGTAGACCAGCGCTTTGAGACAGACATTTTGACCCGGCGCGTCGCCGCCGCCGGTGAGCAATCCGATTCGTTTCGCCATTGTGACGCTCCTACTGTGCCGTCTGAATTCCTACGTTCGCCGTCATACCCCAACGCAGACCGGCTTCCGAGTTTCCCGGCAGCTCGATCGTCACCTTGTAGACCTTGTCGCCGCTGTGATCGTTCGCCACCGACGCGATGCGCAGGACACGTCCCTCGATCGCGTCGTCCGGAAACGCATCGACTTTGACCTGGGCCGGCTGGCCGATCACGACCTTGGCGATATCCATTTCGACGAGGTCCGTCGTCTCGACCTGCAGCTTGGAAAGATCGCCGAATGAGATGACGGCGGTGCCGGCGCCGATGACCTGCCCCGCGTCGACGTTTACGGAAGCCACGGTCCCGTCAAAGGGAGCGACGATCAGGGTGTCTTTCTCGGCGGCTTTCGCGACCTCGAGCGCCGCGGCGGCTTGATCGACCTGGGCCTGGGCGAGCGCGAGCGCTTCTGCGGAGGGGTCGAGCTGCGCCAACGCGCTCTCCGCTTGGGTCACCGCGGATTCCGCCGCTCGGAGATCGCTTTCAGTTGGGTGGCTAGCCGCATCACGGAGTGCGGCCGCCGCGGCCTCGTAGGCGCTCGAAGCCTGCTGGAGCGCGAGCGCTTCCGGCGCCTGCGCACCGAAAGGATTCGAGGAACCGCCGATCCGGTCGTACTTGGATTGCGCCTGGACCAAGGCGGCCTTGGCGCTGTCCATATTCGCCTTCAAATCGGCTAGCTCGTCCATAGTGGGGCCGGCCTTGACCTTGGCGAGCGTCGCGCGCGCCGAGTCGAGCGCGTCCTGCGCCGCCTGACGCTGCGCCGCCGTTCCGCCAGCGCGCAGCTGGTCGAGTTGTTTCTGCGCGACGGACAGACCGGCCTGCGCCTGCGCTACCTGAGCCGAGAGCGCGGCGTCGTCCAGCCGCACCAACGTCGCCCCGGCTTTGACGACGTCACCCTCGCGAACCGGGATTTCGACGATCTGTCCGCCGATCTTGGAGGCGAGCGTGGCGCGCTGTGCCGGCACGATCGTCCCTTCGGCATTGACCCGACTCGCCAGTGCCGCGTTGGTCGTCGCTCCGGCCGTGGGCGTCGGCGGCGCGCTCGTCGACGCACCGCCACAGCCGATCAAGGTCGCCGCCGAACACACGAAGAAAAGTAGAATCAATTTGCGCATTTCAGACCCCTTAAGGAACTCAGGTCCAGCCGCGGCGCAGGCTTGCTGCGAACGCTTTCGGCTGGATATCGCCAATCCGGCCCTCTCGCCGGGATGCAAGCATGAGTTTATAGCCGCTGTATCAATTACTCCTTGGTCCTATCGAAATTCGGTCTCTGCAATCTCGGCATCTGCAATTCAGAGCGGCCGCACGAACGGAGGATGCCTGAGCTGGGTTCTCCCCGTCGACTCCGTTACCGACGAAAGAACCCCTGCACGAGGATCACCAACCCGAGGAGAATCAAGAGCGCGGGCCAGTAGACACCCAAGACGAGCGGTCCTCCGAGAAACGACCCGAATAGTGTGAACAGGATCAGGCTGATTACGACCAGCCACATGCCTCCGCTCACGGCCTGACGCACCTTGCCTTCCAGCAGACTCGAGAAGAATACGCCCACCCCCGCGAATCCGGGTATCAACGTCCAGGCATAGGCCCAACTCGCCCATTCGCCGGTCGCGTTCTGCCAGTAAAGCAGTCCGCCTAATCCGCCAAAGAGGCTCGCCGGGACAAGCCATCCAGGCGTCCAGGTTACCAGGCCGAGCAGGGCAAAAGCAGCGGCAAATCCTACGACGATCAAAGGCCAAGTCCGTCCGTTGATGGCGAATTCCTGCAGCGGCGGATAGTACTGGACTGCGAGAAACCACACGCCCGCGAGGATCAATATCAGAGCGAACGCGATTCGCGATCGGTCATGCCTTGACATCGTCGGCCCCCTCGATCGGCGTCGCCGACGGCGCCGACGGCGCCGGCTGTGAAGGCGCGGCAGCCGGGCCGATCACGACGCTCGCCGTCGCGGTGATGGGCGCCGAGGATCCGGCGCCTGCCGAAGGACCGGCGGTCGCGGAAGCAAACCCGGCGCCAGGATAGGCAAGCCAGCGCATTCCTCGTCCGAACAGAATGACGAGTCCCAGCAGGATGAGCATCACCGGCCAGAGGATTCTCGCCGGCGTCTCGATCCCAGCCAGCCCAAGAATCAACTCAAAGAAACCCCCAACGCCGACGAACGCGACGAGTCCGATGCCGGCCATCGCAACTCCCACCGGCCAGAGACCCGGATGCCGGCTCCACCACGCACTAATCATTAGGCCGATGCCAATGCTGGTCGGCGCGAGCAGCAACCAGGCGTAGGCCCAGCTTGCCCAGTGGTCGGAGAGGACCTGGTAGAGAAAGATCAAGCTGAGCATTGCGAACAATGTTCCGGGGATCGCAAAAAAGCCGCTCTCGCTCCCTCTCCCGCCAGCAATCATTCCCGCGAAAAAGAACAGCGCGAATCCGAGGATGAACAGCGGCCAGAGGTAGTGCCAGGCGTCGACACGCACGAACTGGCCGACGAGGAACAAAACACCCAGGCCGATCAGAAAAATGCCCAGAAGAAAACCGGGGCCCCTTCCGCGCTCGTGATTCATGGTGTCCCCCCAATCGTGGAATACGTCGCAGTCCTATGAAATAGTATCACCTGCCGCTGGTGGAGGCATCGACAGGAGAGCGTATTCCTGGTCACGAGAAAGAGGGAAGAACGGTGTCCTACAAATGGGGGAGGACGGAGCTGGTGCGCCTGGGTTGGCGCTAGACAATTGGGAGGCGATGTAGAGGATCGCCGGGGGTGTTGTACAATATATCACAAGCGGCCGGGGGTGGGCGCGTGACGGCGCATGGAAGCGGGGAGGACGTCATGCAGGGGGAGCTAGCGAACGACATCGTCCGCATCGACGTCAATCGCTCTATTCCCAGCCGCATCGGGTATCGTTCGAGGTGGGAATGAGTCGCGCGGGCATCGGGGAGACCAGGTCCGCCGGCACGCCCGTTCGAGCGCGCCGGTCCGTTCGACCGCCGGCCTGGGCGTCAGACCGCGCGCTCGGCCAGCGCGATCGCGCCCAACACGCCGGCCCGCTTGCCCAAGCCTGGAGCGACGATGTACTCGTCGATGTGATCGAGGATTGCCGGCGCCGAGACGTAACCGTTGAGGATCGTGCATACTTGCTCGCGGACCATGGGCAGGAGCCGCGGGCGCTGCATCACTCCGCCGCCGATCACCACGCGTTGAGGCGACAACATGCAGACGAAATTGGCGACGGCGAATGCCAAATAGCGCGCTTCGAGCGCCCAGGCGGGATGGTCCTCCGGCAGCTCTTCCCCGCGCCGCTTCCAGCGCTGCTCGATCGCCGGGCCGGCCGCGAGCCCCTCCAGGCAGTCGCCGTGAAAAGGGCACGAACCCTCGAACGGGTCGAGCGCGCGATCGTGGGGGATGCGGATGTGGCCCATTTCCGGATGGATTAGGCCGTGCACGAGTCGTCCGTTGACCATGGCGCCCCCGCCGATGCCAGTACCGATCGTGAGGTAGATCAGGTCGTCGATCCCTTGTGCGGCGCCCCAGCGATTCTCGGCCAGGGCTGCGGCGTTCACGTCCGTGTCAAAGCCGACCGGGACGCCGAGCGCGCGGCGAAGCGCGCCGGCAAAATCGACGTGCGCCCAGCCCGGCTTGGGGGTCGTCGTAATGTAGCCGTACGTCGGCGACGCCGGGTTCGGATCGACCGGTCCGAACGACCCGATGCCGATGGCGTCGAGCCGGCCGTGCGTGGCCTGCTCTTGAAAGAAGGAAATCGCGTGCCCGATCGTTTCCGCCGGCGTCGTGGTCGCAAACTGCGCCTCATTCTTGAGGTCTTTTATGCCGCTGCCGACGGCGCAGACGAACTTGGTGCCGCCCGCCTCGATACCCCCGTAGATTGCGCTCATTTTGCCAGCACCTCGTCGAGCACGCGTCGATGGGCCTTGAATGCGGCCGAGCCGTACAATACGTAACGCACGACCTGAATTTCCGGGTGCTCGTTCAGGTAGCCTACGATGGTTCCGAACGCGATCGGAGCGGCCTCGCTCACCGGATAGCCGTAGACGCCGGTCGAAATGGCGGGGAACGCCAGCGACTTGAACTCGTGGGCCGAGGCAAGCTCGAGACACGTGCGATAGGCGGAGGCGAGCAGCGCCGGTTCGCCGTGCTTGCCGTCGCGATAGACCGGGCCGACGGCGTGGATGACGTGCCGCGCCTTGAGGTTGTAACCTAACGTGATCTTGGCGCTGCCGGCGGCGCATCCGCCGAGACCTCGACATTCCTCCAGCAGACGGGGGCCGGCTGCGCGATGAATGGCGCCATCCACTCCCCCGCCGCCGAGCAACGTCGAATTGGCCGCGTTCACGATGGCGTCCACATCCTGGGTCGTAATGTCTCCCTCGACGAGCTCCAAACTGGATTGCCCGATCGACGTTTTCATCCGTTCTCCCGAACGACTTGCGTTCGCCCGCCCCGGGCCGCCGCGGCGATTAGCGGCCGCGGGACTAGCCTCTGCCGGTATGGCGCAATTCGATTTCGGTCACCCGATCCACGCACGCGACGTCGGACGGGTCGGTCCCCAACGGCGTCTCAAACCACGCGGCGAGAATTTCTTTCGCAACTGTCTCCGAAGTGGCGCGCAAGCTCAAACACAACACGTTGGCCCGATTCCACAGGCGCGCGCCCTTGGCCGTCTCCGCATCCTGGCACAAGGCAGCCCGAATCCCGGGTACTTTGTTTGCGGCTATGGAGACACCGGTCCCGGTCCAACAAAACAAGAGGCCTTCGTCTGCCTCTCCCCGCGCAACCTGCTCCGCAACCTCGCGCGCCACGTCCGGCCACGCCAAGTCCATGCCGCTCAGCGGGCCGTGCAGATCGACCGTGTGGCCGCGTTTCTTCGCTTCGTCCACCACCACATCCGTCAGGTGGGTCCGTTCGTCAGAACCGACGGCGAGCCTCACATTACGCTTACCTCCAACCCGAGT
This sequence comes from Chloroflexota bacterium, assembly GCA_023380675.1. The sequence goes on along the minus strand of JAMCRS010000226.1, from coordinate 457 downwards.
CCTGTCCGGTTTCCACGACACATTATATGCAGAAACCGCGCCCTCACAAATGTTCTACCGCTCGTTTGACATCCCCCAGGCGGAGTGGTAAACTCGGCCGCGATGAATGATCTCGATCTGGCGAAAGAGCGGCTGAGGGTCGGCTCGCTTGCCTTCGTCATCGCCAAAGAAGGCGTCGTCCTGAAGAGCGGTACACGTGAGGGCGTAGGCGAATTGCTCGACGCGGTCGAAGCATTGGGCGACGGAGCGCTCGGGTCCAGCCTTGCCGACAAGATCGTGGGCAAAGCCGTTGCGATGGTCGCACGCTCTTCGCACATCTCCGCGGTGTATTCCCCCCTGGCAAGTCAGGCCGCCTTGAACGCACTCGACGCCGCTCACATTCCGCTTCAATATGATCGCCTCGTTCCCCTCATCCTCAACAAACGCAGCGACGGGCCTTGTCCGATGGAGCGACTGA
>JAMCRS010000225.1 GCA_023380675.1 Chloroflexota bacterium | reverse complement strand
CTACCAAGACCTTGACACTCAATGAATTGGGTGTTATAATTGTATTAGTTCTATTAATACAATTTGGAGAGATCGATGGAGATTCGAATCGATCCGGACAGCGCAGTCCCAATCTACTTGCAGATCGTGCATTCGGTAAAGCAACAAGTTGCGATCGGGCGGCTCGAGCCCGGTGAGCAGCTCCCTACCGTGCGCGAATTGGCGACCAATCTGCGCATCAACCCGAATACGGTCGCGCGGGCATACGACCAGCTGGACACCGATCACGTGATAACAACTCAGCAGGGGCGAGGAACGTACGTGCGCGAACACCCAGACGACGAGCACCTTTCGCGCGTTCGACACGAGCAGCTCAAGGCGATGCTGGACGGAGCAGTGGGCGGTGCGTTGAGCCTGGGCTATACGGTCGACGAAGTGCGTCAAGCCTTCGAAAGCGAGCTTGCGCGCTGGGCGGAAATGAAAAAACGATAGGAGGAAGCGCCGTGAAGGAAAAGTTGAAAGTGATCTCGTGGAGCGATGTGAAACAGACCAATCCGATCGGCATCGCGCTGTTTCTTGGTGTATCCGCCGTTGGGGCAGCGTTGAGTGGAGTTGCCGGCCAGTACTCAAAGAACGCCTTGCCCATTTGGCTGCTCTTGTCGATGGCCGTCGGCATCGTCCTCCTGTTTGCGGTGAAAATCGCCAACCAGTGGGAAAAGGCGATCGTGCTGCGATTTGGCAAATTCAGCCGGCTGGCCGGGCCGGGCTTGTTCTGGGTCGTACCGCTCGTCGAGACGATCCCCTCCTGGATCGACCAGCGAGTGATGGTGACCCCGTTTCGGGCCGAGCGGACACTGACGCGTGACACCGTGCCGGTCGACGTCGACGCGGTCCTATTCTGGGTCGTGTGGGACGCCGAAAAGGCCGCGCTCGAGGTCGGCGACTATCGCGACGCGATCGCGTGGGCGGCGCAAACGGCGCTGCGAGACATCATCGGAAAGATGATGCTCGCCGATATTCTGGTCGGCCGCGAGCGCATCGATTCCGACCTGCAGGCGATCATCGACCAGCGCACGACGCCCTGGGGAGTGACAGTCCAGTCCGTGGAAATCCGAGACGTCGTCATCCCGCAGATGCTGGAGGATGCGATGAGTCGTCAAGCACAGGCGGAGCGCGAGCGACAGGCCCGGGTGATCCTGGGAGAATCGGAAAAACAGATCGCCGCGAGCTTCGCCGATGCGGCCTTGGCTTATCGGGACAATCCAACCGCACTTCATCTGCGCGCCATGAATATGCTGTTCGAAGGCTTGAAGCAAAAGGGCGCGCTCGTCATCGTGCCGAGCAGCGCGGTCGATACGATGAATCTGGGCGGATTGGCCGGGCTGACTTCGCTCGCCACTCACGGTGGCGCGCCTGCCAAGGAAGGATAAGGCGGATGATGGCTGACCAACTCGGTTGGGAGTAGCGTGTTTTGACGATCGTCGCCAAGCGCCCCCTCACGCTCGCCACTCGTCGACTTGATGCCGGGACACGCGTAACGACGAATCGAATGCGCGGCGGAGAAACATACGACGAATGCGGTATAAGCGACTAAGCAAAATGGGGAGACGCGGATTCGGCAAAGGGCCGTTGCCGTCGAACGGGCCTGTGCGATAATGGAAGCAACATTTGGGCCATCGAAGCGGTCGTCGTCGTGTGGGGAGTGCTGGCAATCGCCGGGGTACGGTGGGTGCGCCAGCGTTATCCAGTGGAGAATCAGAGTCCGATCGGCGCGGGCCACTCCGCCGTCCGGCTCGCGACGACCGCGCTCCTCGTGCTCGTCGGGATGACGGGTGCCGCCGCGTACGCGCTTGTGCCGGACTCGGGCGGACTGACCGGCCGCGACCGCGACGCAGTCCTCGCGTACACCGAGCCCAAGACGGACAACTTGATGCAGGGCCTCAACAGCGGCGACTATGCCGCTCGATTCGCCCAAGAGGCTCCGGTCACACTGCGCGTCAGCTTTGAGGCAGCGGAGCCACATCGAATAAGCGGCTTTTGGCTTGATTCCGACAAGCTGCGCCAATAGCGGCCACATAGAAAGGGAAACCGGAATGTTGACGTTTGGCATTGTCATTGGGGCACTCATCGTTGCGGCAGGGCTGATAACATACTGGCTTGCCCCACGCGTGGGGCCGAATCCGATCTTTGGGGTGCGCATCGGTTATGCCTATGCCAGCCGCGAGATCTGGGACCGGTCGAATCGATTCGGCGGCGCGCTCATGGTGCTCGTTGGCGTCGGCACCGCGATTCTGGGGCTTACCTTCGCACTGCTCGGCGTGCCATCCGGCGCCGGTGTGGCATGGCTCACGACCGCGATGATCGCGGCTTTCTTGGGGGCCCTCGTTTGGATGTATCTCTACGCGCGCAGTCTCGCGCAAGGCACGCCGATCGCGCGTCGTGTGACGCCGGTTGCGTTTCGGTGGACGAATCTGGCGCCGGTACTTCTGTCCTTCGCGCTGCTCGTCGCCGCCCTGGCGCTGGCTTACCCGTTGCTGCCGGCCACTCGAATGGCGACCCACTTTGGCATCGACGACCGGCCCGACGGCTGGATGTCGCGGGACGCGTTCGTTATCACGTTTGCTGGAATGGGCGCCCTGTTCGTTGCGTTCAACGCGTTCGCGCTCGTCGTCGCGACGCGCGAGCCGCTGATCGCTATGGGACGTTGGGGGAGAAACTGGCGACTGGACCCGGAGCGCGGCCTGGTCTATCTCGGGCTCGCCCTGGCGCTGGGGAATTTGCTCTTCGTCGGCGTGTTCGCAAATGTCGTCTGGTACAACACGCGCGGAGCTTTGTTGTATCCGTTCGCCGTGCTGCTCCTGGTCGCT
>JAMCRS010000224.1 GCA_023380675.1 Chloroflexota bacterium | reverse complement strand
GACTGGGGATCACACGGCCGTCGCACGCGGTCAGCCGCCGACCATCGGGATAGTACGCGGTTTCTTTTTGCTCGAGCGCTTTGGCGATCAGCGGCGCGGGGTCGGCGAAGACGTCCTTCCACTCCCGGCCCATGACTTCGCCGAACGCCCAACCGCTGATCCGTTCCGCCGCTCGATTGAACATGACGATCCGTCCGTCCGCGTCTGTGGCGTACAACCCACTCAGGCCGCTGTCAAAGAGCGCCTGCACTTTGCGCTGTTCGCTCAATACGCTCTGGAACAGCATGGCATTATGGATCGCGTTGGCCGTCTGATTGCCTATCGTCTGCAGGAGCTCGACCTCGCGCGGCTGCCAGACGTGCGGGCCCACACGCGTCGACACCAGGAAACCGATGACTCGATCCGGGACCGGCAACGGCACGGCCAGACAGGAACGCATGCCGACCCGCCGAAAGGCCGCTTTGTGCGACGCCGGCAGCGCCGAGTCCGTCTCGACATCCGCGACGATGTACGGGACCCGCTTTTCAGCCAGGTCACGGAAGATGCGATCGAACTGGACGAATTCCTGAAGCTCGGCCGGCTGCGTCGAGGAGTTGGCGCGAAGGGAGAGGGCATCGGCCTCGATCAGGCGGAGCGTGCACAGGTCTGAAGGCAGCAGCCTCCGCGTCCACGACGTGGCAATGTCGGCGAGGACAGCCGGATCGAGACTGGCCGAACAGGCGGCGCTCAGCTGGGCAAGCCCATCCAACTCCTCGACCCGCCGCTGCATCTGCGTGTACAATTCGGCATTCTCGAGCGCGGTGCCGACCTGGTTACCGATGTTCTGCAAGAGGTCGACGTCCGATTGCTCGTACGCCGTCTGACTTTTGCTTCCCACGAAGACCGCGCCGATTACGGCGCCCTTTTTCTTGACCGGCATACAGATGCCGGTGTGGTAACCTTCGGCCCTCGGGCCGGCAAACCCGGCTTCTTCGTACAAGGCAACGTCATCGATCGCGACGACCTGGCCCTCGACCGCGATCCGGCGCGTGATGGGGTCGTCCAGCCCCATCCGGCGGACCTGATTCAGGAGGTCCTCGCTTACCCCGCGGTTCGCTACGAGGCACAACGCGGTTTGCGATGGATCGACGAGACAGAGCGCTGCCGAGTCCATCCCCGTAATGGACACGATCTGTTCACAGACCTGGTCAAACGATTGCTCGAGCTCGAGAGGGTGGCTGAGGATTGCGGCGATCGCGTTTAGGGCGTTCAACTCCTGGTTGCGGCGGCTCAACTTGTCCAAGAGCTGCTGCGATTGTGTGACGTCGTGAAAGATCGATTGATAGCGCACCGGCTTTCCCGCGCCGTTCCGGACGAGCCGCGTCGTAGAGCTCACCGTTTTCAGGGTGCGGTTCTTGAGGCGGATCGCCGTGACGTGGTCGCGCAGAAAACCTTCGCGTTGGAGGGCCTGAACCATGCCTGACGCCGTCCCGAGATCGATCACGAGATCGCGGACGCGCTTGCCCATCAACTCTTCGCGCGGCATTTCCACGATCCGGCATGCGGCGTCGTTCACGTAGATGATACGCCCTTCAAAATCGCCTTCCCAAAAACCATCGGGGCTGTTCTCGATGAACGCGCGATGCCAGCCCTCGGACTCTTTGAGGTCCGCGTGGAGGCGGGCGTTCTCGATCGCCATGCCGACCTGCTCGCCGATCGACATCAAGAGGTCGACGCTGCCGGGCTCGAGCAGCTTGCCGCCGCGGGTCAGGATCAACAGCACGCCGACCGGATCAGCGAGGGCGTTCAAGGGAATCAGCAGGAACGAGGAGATCGATCGATGCTTGAGGATTTCGGTAAGCTGGTGCCCGATGGAAGAGATGACTTGGAGGCGGTTTCCGCCGCTCATCGCGTTGGGGACCAGGTTCGGATCGAGGGTGAGCTGTTCGAGCTGTTCGAGCTGTTCGTAAAGCAACGCGGGGAGATTGGTGGCGTGCGCCAGCCTGACCGAGGGAGCATCGGAGCGCAAGAGGACGAAGCAGCCGGCGTCGCCGCCAACGACGCGCAGAATACCCCTCAGGCTGGCCTGCAGCACATCGTCCAGGTCAAGCGAGCGGCCGATCTCGAGAATGACTTGAGCCAGCGCCCGCAGGTCCGCCACGCCGTGCATTTGGCGCCCGGGCGCGCCGTTCGAAGAGGGTTCGAGCATCGCGGAATCCGCACTCTTTGCACCGGCTGCGGAACGAGAGATCCGGCGCGGACTAGTTGTGTACCATCATCGCGTAACCATACTGACGTCCCGGCTCGGCGGGCACCGGACGGTTCCAGTACCGATAATCGACGATGCCTTCCGGGGTAACCTGCCACGGCTTGGCGAGCTCGCGGATCTCGTCCGAGCTGCGATAGTAGGCTTTGACCTTGGCGGACGAGTACACCTGAGTGACCGCGATGAGTTCCGGGTCCGTATTCCAGTTTTCGCTCGCGTGACTGACGAACATGTAACTGCCGGGCGCGACCCCATCGTACAGCCTCTGCCACGCCTGCCGGAGGTCTTGGTCGGTCATGAGATGGCCGAGCGCGAGAAACATGATGCCCACCCGGCGTTCGTCTCCGATCAGACCGCGTGTCACCGGCGATTCGAGGACGTCGGCCGGCGCGGCGGCGTCGCACTGAAGATAGGCGGCGTTGGGGTTACCCTGCAGCAACTCCTGACCGTAAGCCACCGTGACCGCATCGTTGTCACTGTAGACCACCTTGATATTCGGGTCCAGCCGATGAGCCACGATGTGGGTGTTCTCGCACGTGGGAAGCGCGGCGCCAAAGTCGAGAATCACGCGGATGCCCCGCGCGTACATATAGTCGACGCCGAGCTTGACGAGCGCGCGGTTCTCGAATACCGATTGCCGGACGACGGGCAGTTTTTCCCCGACCTGATCGGCAAAGTGCCGGTCGATCTCAAAATTGTGGCTGCCCCCGAGCCAATAGTCGATCATCCGGCCGTTGTTGGGTCGTGTCAGATCAAACTGCATGTCTTTCCCCTGGTTTCATTATATCGCGGTTTGGAGCGCGAGGCAATTGGACGAGGGAGGAAAACAGGCCATTGCGCGGCTTTCAAGATGAAAAACGCACTGAAATCAAGTTGAATTGAGTGGAGATCGAATTGAGAGTGTGGAGAAAGTCGCGTCAATGACACACCGTTTCTCAACACTCTCGACTGAATTTCGCGGATTGATGGAAAAGACGGCTGACCCGGCGAGCTCCCGGTCTAACCAAATCCGATGTAAGAGCGCGCCAGGACGAGCCGTTGAATCTGGCTGGTCCCCTCATAGATCTGCATGATCTTGGCATCCCGCATAAATTTCTCGACTGGATAATCGCGCATGTAGCCGAGTCCGCCGACGATCTGGACCGCGTCGGTCGTCACTTTCATCGCGATGTCGGCCGCGAACGCCTTCGCCATAGACGATTCCCGCGTGTTCGGTTCTTGCTGATCGAGCAGCCACGCGGCGCGCCAGCACAACAAGCGTGCGGCCTCGATCTCGATCGCCATGTCGGCGAGCATGAATTGGACCGCCTGTTGTTTCGCTATGGCGCGGCCGAACTGCTTGCGCTCGAGGCTGTACTGCAAGGCAAAATCGAACGCGGCCCGCGCCAGCCCGACGGCGCCGGCGGCGATGACGGGACGAGAGTGATCGAACGTCTGCATGGCGATCACAAAGCCGTCGCCTTCCTGGCCCAGCCGGTTCTCCTCCGGCACAAGAACGTCTTCAAAGTGTACTTGCGCGGTGTGCGATGCGCGGATGCCCATCTTTTTTTCTTTCCGACCGGGCTTGACGCCATCCCACGCGCCCTCCACGATGAACGCGTCGATGGCATCCGAGCCCTGACTCGGATCGCGCGTCGCAAAGACCGTGTACACGTCGGCGATGCCGCCGTTCGTGATGAATTGTTTGGTCCCGCTGATCACATACCCGCCCGACACTTTCCGGGCGGTCGTCTTGATCGCCGCGGCGTCGCTGCCGGCGTCCGGCTCGGTCAGCGCATAGGCTCCCAACGCCGGTTTCCCGTCCTTTCGTTTTTGGCTTAGCATCGTCAGGTATTTCTTTTTTTGGTCTGGCGTGCCGGCGAGGAGGATCGGAAGCGCGCACAGCATAATGGCGCCCATCGACGTGCCCATGCCGGCGCAGCCCCAGAACATTTCCTCCTGGACGACGCAATCCGTCACGTGGCTGTCGACGCCCGCGCCACCGCAGTCCTCCGGGAGCGCGTAGGTAAGCAGACCGACGTCGTGGGCCTTGCTCAACACCGCCCACGGGAACTCTTCCTTTTCGTCGTACTCGTGCGCCACAGGCCGCATTTCCTTCTCGGCGAACTCGTGAGCCATTTCCCGCATGCGGCGCTGCTCTTCGGTCAGGTCAAAACCGATCATGGGATCCCTCCTTTGATAATCCCCGCCTGCTCCAGCCCTTCCAGCTCCGCCGAGCTTATTCCGATCCGGCTCAGTATCTCTGCCGTGTGTTGGCCCTGTCGCGGCGGCGGCGTGGCCGAGTTCTGCGCGAACACGAATACCGAACCGATCTGCGGAATGCATCCGATGCCGGGCAGGTCCATTTCGGCAATCAGACCGCGGTGCCGGACGTGGGGGTCCACAAACACCTCGCTAAAGTCCCGCACCGGCTCTATGCAAGCGTCCAACTGGTCGAATAGTGCGATCCACTCGTCGCGGGTACGGGTCTTGAAAATGGCAGCGACCTCAGGCACCGCCTCGATCTCTTGCCGACGCGCGCTGAGGTCCTCACGGTCGACCGCTTTGCAGAAGGCCGACCAGAAGTGGGGCTCGATCGCGGCGATGGTCATGTACTGGCCGTCACGTGTCGCGTAGACGTTATAGCAAGCCATCCCTCCGTTCAGCTGCATCTTACCCCGTTCGGTCTGTTTGCCCGCGGCATACGTTCCGCCCACGATCGTGCCCGCCCACGAAAGTGCTCCATCGAACAGGCTGACGTCCATGTACGTGCCGCCGCTAGTCTGACCCCGCCCGATCAATGCGGAGAGGATCGAGATCGCGGCGAGCATTCCTCCGCTCAGGTCGGCGATCTGCACCGCCGGCGGAATCGGTGCGCCGCCGGCGCTTCCGTTGGCGGCGAGCAGGCCATTGAGCGCGATATAGTTCAAGTCGTGCCCGGCGCGATCCTTGTACGGGCCGGTCTGGCCGTAGCCGCTCAACGAACAGTAGACAATGCGCGGATTAACCGCCCGGACCGCGTCGTAGCCGATCCCCCACTTGTCGACCGCGCCCGGCCGAAAGCTCTCGATGAGCACATCGGCGTCGCGGGCGAGGCGGAAGAGAATTTCCTTGCCCCGTTTGTTGCGAAAATTGAGCGCAACGCTCTTTTTGTTGCGGTTGACCATCAGAAACGCGGCGCCCACCGATTCACCCGTCGCGTGGTCTTGAATGAACGGGGGAATCAGACGCATATAATCGCCCAGCCCGGGCGTTTCGATCTTGACGACCTCCGCGCCCAGGTCCGCCAGGAGCATCGTGCAGTAGGGGCCAGGCAAGAGGCGCGAGAGGTCGAGAACGCGAATGCCCGCCAGCGGCTTGTTGCTCATCGGCTAATGGACGTTCGCGAGGATGGCGTCTTCGAGAGCCTTGGTGTCCTTGGTCTCGAGCGACTCGGCCGCGTAGGCGACATTTCCGTTCGCGTCGACGACGACGATCGCGACCGGGTTTTCCACACCGAACGACTTGTAAATGGCCTGGGAGGGATCGTATATCGCCGGGAACTTGGCGCCCAGTGACATCATGAACGTTTTCGCGGCAGAGACGCTGGGAAGCTTGTACGAAACCGTGATGATCTCCGCCCGGTCGCGATGCTTCATCCACAATGTCTTGACCGCACTGATCTGCGCCGGATCGATGCGAGTGCTTGAAAAGATCAGCACGAACGGTTTCTTACTTTTGTAATCCTCTGAATGGATCTCGGGGCCGGTCAGGTTCATGCCGGTGAATGCCGGGGCCGGATTGCCCGGAGCTAGCAATGCCATCAAATCCTCCTTTCGATTTCGAGTTTCACGCGTGCGCCGTCGTTCGCGCAAGAGAGTCTTGCGATACCGCCGACTCCAAAACAACCGGTCGTGCGCCCGGGCGTCAACTCACGGGCGTGACACAGCCAATCCATCGATCACGAGATCGGAAAACACGCCGGCGATCTGCCTCGGGGTCAGCCTCCCATTGGGCGTATACCACTGGTAGAGCCAATTGCACATTCCGATGATCGCGAGCGCGGCCATGCGGCTGTCCACTGCACGCCATTCCCCTTGCGCGACGCCCTCCTGGATGATCTGCTCGATCAGACGGGCGTGACGCTCCCCTTCGGCGCGCACCTTGGAATTGTTACGCGCTCCCAGTGCCCTCCGCTCCGAGAGATAGACGGTATAGATGTCCAACTGCTCGCACAGTGCGGTCAGGTGAGCGGCGATCGCGTCGGAGAGCTTGTCCCGGGGGGAGCGCCTGGACGCGACGATCGCTTCGAGGTCCCGGGTCAGCGCGCCGGTGCTGCGCTCGAAGATCCTGAACAGCAGCTCGTCCTTGCTCCGGATATAGTGGTAGAGACTCCCCTTTTGCAGGCCGACCGCATCGGCAATATCCTGGACGGACGTCGCGTGGTAGCCTTTTTCTTTGAAGATACGAACGGCGTGTGAAAAGATTTCTTCGTCTTTTCCGTAGGCGCCCGGCGCGTTCGTCGCGCCGGCCGCGACGGTCTTGCGCATGATCGCTCCTTGCCGAAACCAATTCTACCGACCGTTTGGTAGATAGATTATAACATCCACCTCCGTCTCCTGTCAATGCATGGCGCGAGTAAAACCGGGTCTCCGGCAGCCGGTTTCTTGGATTCATTTGACCTGTACACACGTTCTGATATAATAGCGCCCGATGGACAATATTGAGAAGAAACCGCTGGGCGTTATCGACGCCCTTGCAAGCGGATTTGAGTTGGTCGCCCGGCGACCGTGGGTGCTGCTCGTGCCGGTTGGGTTCAACCTGTTTCTGTGGCTCGGCCCGCAAGTCAATGCCAAGCCGATCTTCGATCAGGCCCTTGGGCTCTTAAATGCCGCGGCGGCCTACTCCCCCACTCTGTCCCCGGAGGCAACGCAGGGGTACGCGGTGTCCCGGGACATGCTTCAGACGATGGGCCAGGAGTTCAACGTCCTCAACTTTATCGCGGTGTTCGCTCTCGGCGTGCCGGCCCTGGTGGGTCTCGGGGCCGGACCGGTCAAACCCTGGTTCGTCATCGGCGATCTCGGATCGCTGACCATCGCCCTGGTGGCATCCGCGTTCATCGGGATATTCGTAGCGAGCGTCTACCTGGAAATCATCGCCCGGGCGGTCCGCCGGGACGGGCAGCCGCGCTCGTTCGCCCCACGCGTGCTCAAGTCGTACCTTAGCACCGGCCTGTTCGTCGGGCTCGCGCTGGTCTGCATTGTGGTTCTCGTCAGCCCGTTCATGATCGGTGCGGCGCTCGTCAGCGTACTGAGCCAGGGGCTCGCCTCGTTTATCGTAATTCTGGGGATCATGCTCGTGCTGTGGGCGATCCTCTACCTCGCGTTCGCGCTGCCGGCGGTGTTCGTGAGCGGCTCGAACCCGGTGCAGGCGGCCTGGAACAGCGTCACCGTATTTCGCTACAATTCCTGGTCGGCGATGGGACTGGTTTTCCTCATCTTTTTGATCCAGTCCGGATTCTCGCTGATCTGGCAGCAGCTGCCCCGCGGCACTTTGGTCGATACCTTCAACGTCTTGGCCAACGCCTTCCTCGGAAGCGGCCTCGTCGCCGCGGCGATGCTCTTTTACCACGACCGGTTTACGTGGCTGACCGAAGTGCGCGAACGGATTCGGCGTCAGCAGCGTCCGTTGATCAAGGGTTAGCCCCATGCCAAAAAAGCAGACACCGGAAACCGTCGCCGAGAACACCCCCGTCGAAACGTACGACGCTTCCAAGATCACGGTCCTGGAGGGGCTGGAAGCCGTCCGCAAGCGTCCCGGCATGTACATCGGCTCGACCGACGTGCGCGGCCTGCACCACCTCGTCTTCGAGGTCGTCGACAACGCGATCGACGAGGCGCTTGCCGGCGCGTGCGATCACATCGACATCAAGATCGACGCCGACAACCTCGTGACCGTGGACGACAACGGCCGCGGCATCCCGGTCGACCTGCACACGCAAACCGGCAAGTCTGCCCTCGAAGTGGTGATGACCAAGCTGCACGCCGGCGCCAAGTTCGGACAGGGAGGTTACACGGTTGCCTCCGGCTTGCACGGGGTTGGAGTGAGCGCAGTCAATGCGCTGAGCGAATGGCTGGAAGTGAGCGTGCGGCGCGACGGCCAAGTGTACCGCCAGAAGTACTCGCGCGGCAACCCCAAGGGCGAGGTCAAGGCGGTCGGCAAGTACCGGCAAAGACCAGCGGACCGGCACGACCGTCTCGTTTCTCCCGGACAAACAGATCTTTAAGGACATCGATTACAAGTTTGACGCGCTGGCGCAGCGGTTTCGGGAGATGGCGTTCCTCACCCGGGGATTGACGATCTCGTTCCGCGACGAGCGCGACGGGCGCGCGATGACGTTTTACTTCGAAGGGGGCATCACGTCGTTCGTGCGCTATCTGAACAAGAATCGCGCCGGACTGCATGCGCCGTTCATGGTCTCCCGTCAGATCAACGGCTCGCAGATCGAGGCCGCCATCCAGTACACGGACGCGTACGGCGAGTCCGTCTACACGTTCGCCAATAACATCAACACGGTCGACGGCGGGACTCATTTGACCGGCTTTCGGTCGGCGCTCACGCGCACGCTCAACGACTATGCGCGTAAGGGCAACATCCTCAAGGAAAACGACCCCAATTTGACGGGCGATGACGTGCGGGACGGGCTGACGGCGATCGTCTCGGTCAAGCTCGAAGAGCCGCAGTTCGAATCGCAGACCAAGGCCAAGCTCGGAAACGCCGAAGTCAAGACGCAAGTGGAATCGGTCGTAACCGAATCGTTCGGCGCGTTCCTCGAGGAACATCCACGCGAGGCCAAAAGCATCATCGACAAATGCGTCACGAACGCACGGGCGCGGGAGGCCGCGCGTCAGGCGCGCGACCTCGTCATCCGAAAAAGCGCACTGGAGTCGTCGAGTCTCCCCGGCAAGTTGGCAGACTGTTCGGAAAAGGACTCGGAGCGATCCGAGCTCTACATCGTGGAAGGAGATTCGGCCGGAGGCTCGGCCAAACAGGGCCGCGACCGCAAATTCCAGGCGATCCTGCCGCTGCGCGGCAAGATCATGAACGTGGAAAAGGCCCGGCTCGACAAGATGCTGCAGAACGAGGAAATCCGCGCAATGATCACTGCGATCGGCACCGGCGTGGGGGAGAGTTTCGATCTGAGCAGCCTGCGGTACGGACGAGTGATTATCATGAGTGTGGACGGCAACGAGCTGACCTTCGTTCAGAATCCGGATGGACAGATCAGCGCCGTGCGGATTGGCGAGTTCATAGATCGTCTGCTCGCCGGTCAAACCGACCCTTCGACCTTCCAGGTGCTTTGTTTCAACCCCGAGTCCGGACAGACCGGCTTCAAGCCCCTCAAGGCGGTCATTCGACACGACCACTCGGGCCCATTGTATGAGATCGAGACAGCATACGGACGCCGCATCCGCGTGACTGGAGAACACAGCGTCTTTGTCGCCGACTCGGCGGGGCGGCCAGTGTTGAAACGCGGTGACGCGGTGCGTAAGGGCGACCTTCTTGCGGCGCCGGCGCGTTTGCCGCTGGCTCAAGCGGAGCCGCCGAAGCATCTGGATCTGCTGCGCTCGTTCGTCGAATTGGGCAATCGCATGGACGCGGACTTGGTCGTGCGTGGCAAAGGCGTCGAGGAGTGGTACAAGGTTCAAGTCCGCGAGGACCATGCGGCCGACCCACAGATGGTCGAGCCGCGCGTCACGATTCCAACGGCTGTTGGCGAAACCCTCAGGCAGCAGCGAGTGGCCGTCGGCATCAGCCAGGTTGACCTTTGCGCGGCATTGGGCATTCGGCAGCCGGCGACGTTCTATGCGTGGGAGAAAGGAACGTCCCGTCCGACATTGAGCCATCTCATTCAATACGCGGACGCGGTCGGCCTGGAACGCCGCGCGCTGATGAACAAAGTCACACTAGGTGACTGTCGTCTCGACCACATTGGGCGCACGCAGTATCGAGCCTCCTCGCGGAATCGCGTCCGCGATTACGTCTCTTTGGAGGACCTGACTCCGGCAGATCTGCCGGCGCTAGGCGACCACGTGACGCTTTCCCCACGACACTATGTAGATCAGGCGGTCCATCGCTTTTTGCCGGTAAACGAATCGTTGATGCTGCTTCTCGGTTTCTTCGTGGCCGAGGGATCGCTGAGCAAACGCAATGGGATTCGCCTCGCTATTGGAAAGCGTAACCAACACTTGGTCGCCGAGCTCGCCGCGGCCGTGCGGGACGTATTTGGGCTCGAGCCAAGACTCTACGCGGGGGAGGATGGGCGAGCGAGCGAGCTCCGCATCCTCAACGGTGTCGTCACGACAATGTTCCGCTTGCTTTTCAATTTTGACGGGACGGTCGCGGGTCGCAAGCACATTCCGGACCTGGTCTTTAATGTTGACGCGCGACTCCAACAGGCATTTCTGCGCGGCTATTTCCTTGGCGCCGGCACCCTTGGCAAACACCAGGTCGCCTTTGCGACGACGTCGGAATTACTTGCAAATCAACTCATGTATTTGCTTCTTACGCATGGCATAAGTGCCTCGCTGTCTCGGCACGAGCCGAGTGGTAGGGCGAGCGGAACGATTCGCGGCAAGCCCGTGATCACCCGCAGCACCGCCTATTGCATCACCCTATGCGATCGGGACGCCATAGCTGCAATGGAGCCGGTCTGGCGCGACCATGCCCGCGCGCAAGTGCAGGAGTGGCTGGCAACTCCTCGGGGCAAGGGCGGCAAGTCCGCCGGCATGCCGATGGTGGGCGACTTAATCGGTTTGCCCGTGCGAGTCGTCCGCCGGGTCGAGCCAACCAATGGCAAAGTGTACGATTTCTCCGTCTCAGGAGACGAAACGTTCATTTGCGGCTTTGGCGGAATTGTTGCGCACAACACGGATGCGGACGTCGACGGTTCTCACATCCGCACGCTTCTTTTGACATTCTTCTTTCGCTACATGGAAGGACTGATCGAGCACGGCCATCTTTATATCGCGCAGCCGCCGCTTTACAAAGTCAAGTCCGGCAAGACCGAGCAGTACGTCTTTGACGACAAAGAACTCGACGCGTTCAAGAAGAAGAACAAGAGTGACAAGATCGACCTTCAGCGCTACAAAGGCCTCGGCGAGATGAACCCGGACCAACTCTGGGAGACAACAATGAACCCGGAGAACCGGACGATGCTGCAGGTCGGCCTTGAAGACGCCGCAGAGGCGGACCGAACATTTGAGATGTTGATGGGAAGCGAAGTGGCTCCGCGCAAACGTTTCATCCAGACTCACGCGAAGAATGTCCGCAACCTGGACATTTGAACAGCGGAACGGAGCGCGACTCGGACTCGCGCGTATGCAAAAAGGCCTCGTCGCCGATACGACACAAGCGCAAAAAAGACGGCATTCCACGAACGATGGAATGCCGTCTTTTTTTTGAGGCGCCGAGCGGATTCGGACCGCTGATCAGGGTTTTGCAGACCCTTGCCTTGCCACTTGGCCACGGCGCCAGCGGTCAGAAGTATACTTGAATTGGTAAGAGTGTCAAATTGATTTCGAGTTTTCGACGCGCGCGCTAGCCGGTCACTCGCGCGATCACCTGCTTGCCTTCCGGCGATTCGACGAATTCACGGAACTTTAGTTGCGCGCACGTGCACGCTCGCAGTCGGTTGCGGGCGAGGAATATCTCGCGCTGGATGACCATCCCGTCGACCGAAATGGCCTTGATCCGGCCCAGAGCAAGACCGTGTTGGACCGCGATCCGCGAGACGATCGACACGCCGTGGCCGGCCTCGACAGCCGATTCCACCGCCTCCACGCTCCCCAGCTCCATCGCCACATGAAGATCATCCGCCGGCATACCGTGCTCCTCCAGCGTGGCGAGCACCAGCTGGCGCGTCGCCGCGCCCCCCTCACGCAAAATCCATTCCGCCCGCGCCAGCTCGTCCGAGCTAACGGAATCGCGCTTGGCCCAGGGATGGGTCGAACCGGCGATCAGAACCAACGTATCGGTGAGCAACGTCCAACACTCCAGGTCCTTGTTGCGGGAACAGAGACTCAATACGCCAATATGAATCTGTTTCTGGACAAGCTTCTCTTCTACCATGTGGCGGTCCATGACTTCAACCGTGAATCGCACGTCGGGATAAAGCTTACGAAATTCGCCGATGAGCTGCGGCAATATGTATTTGCCAGGACTGGTGCTGCAGCCGATGATCACGTGGCCCTTGATCACGCCTTGAGCGGCGCACATGGATTCTTCGATGCGCGACGACAGGTTTACCATTTCGCGTGCCATCGGAAGGAGATCGCGCCCGGCCTCGGTCAAAACGATCCGCCGGCCGATCCGTTGGAATAGCTGGACCTTGAGCCGCTGCTCGAGCGATTGGATCTGAAAACTGATCGCGGGTTGGCTCATGTGCAGTTTGCGTGCCGCCGCAGAGAAATTCTCCTCTTCAGCCGCCGCGGCAAAAATCTGCAACTCGTGGACTTCGACCATGCGTGATCCTCCGGGCACAAAAGATGCCTTGCCGCGAATAGGTTCGCCGGCAAGGCATCCGTCACCTCGTAACTGTCTAATGTGATTTTATCGCTTATTCGCTCGCTTGTCAAAGATTCCTTATGGCTGCCCTACCGCTAATAACCAGAGCCTTGAAATGTCAATAGAAAATTTGTATTGATTGACGACCGAAAATCCATTGACTTTATAAGGCGCTTACGATATATTAATTGTGACATGTCGCACAAGCGATGGTGCTGTGTTTGCGACTCGCAGAGCCAAACTAGGTTAAGAATGCCTCTCTCGCAAGTTGGGAGAGGCATTCTTGCAAGCAACATGTCTAGAAAGGCGTCTATGGCAGATCTCAATTCTCAAGTGACCCGCCGCGGATTCCTCAAGACATCCGCATTCGGCGCCGGCGCGCTGTTGTTCGCCGACGATTTCATGCGCTCGCTGTCTGAGAGCCTGGTCCGACTCGGCGTCCCAGCGCCGTGGTACCGCAAAGGTCAAATCAGCACAACCTACAATTACTGTGACATGTGCCCCTGGTCCTGCGGTATCGTCGTCAAAAGCGTCAACGGACGCGTCTACAAGATAGACGGCAACCCCAAAGACCCCAAAAGCCGCGGCAAGCTGTGCGCGCGCGGGCAGGCCGGAGTTTCGCACCTTTACGATCCCGACCGTCTCAAGCAGCCCATGATCCGGACCGGCGCGCGGGGAGACCCGGCATCGAAATTCAAGACCGCCACATGGGACGAGGCGCTCGACCACGCTGCCGAGAAAATGTTGGCTATCAAAGACCAGTACGGTCCTGAGGCGGTTGCGTTCTTCGGCCACACTTCAGGCAATTTCTGGCTTACCGACTATCTCTCGCAGGCGTGGGGGTCACCCAATTCGGCCAAGCCCTCCGTGTCGATGTGCACGAGCCCGCGGGAAGAAGCAGCCCTGATCACGTTTGGCCGCAGCATCGGCAATCACGAGCCGGTCGATTGGAATAACACGCAGGCGGTCGTGCTGATCGGGACTCACATTGGCGAAGATGCGCGCAACACGACGATGCAGGACCTGGCGAACGCGCGGGCACGCGGCGCCAAGCTGATCGTCGTCGATCCGCGTTACTCGTCCGCGGCGATGAAGGCGGACTATTGGCTGCCGATCAAGCCGGGGACCGACACCGCGCTCCTCCTCGCGTGGATGAACGTGCTCATCGCCGAGAAACTATACGACGCCGAGTTCATTCAGAACTGGACGGTCGGTTTTGAGCAGTTGGCGGAACACGTCAAGCCGTTTACGCCGGAATGGGCGGCTGCGATCACGGAACTCCCGGCAGACCAGATCAGCGCTAGCGCGCGGGAGCTGGGACGCCACAAACCCCAGTCGGTGATCGTGCCGGGTCGACACGTCGTGTGGTACGGCAACGACACGCAGCGCATGCGCGCGGTTTACATCATCAACGGGCTCCTCGGCGCCTACGGGCGGCGCGGCGGGCTGTATTTCAACAAATCGCCCTATCTCGAGGAAATTCCCCATCCCCCCTTCGCCGCGGCCAGCGGCGCCGGTGGCTGAAGCAGCGCCCCTGGGGAGGAGACAGGTCTGCCTCCAGGACCGACTGGAAAGGTTCGCGCGGACGGGGCGCGAGACCAGTTTCTGCGCGGCGGCACGGCAATACAAGAATTGATCGAGCCGATGATTTCCGGCCAGCCCTATCCGATCAAAGGGCTGATCGCTTACGGCACCGGCTTGTTCCATACGCTTCCGAACGTGCCGCGCACTAAAGAGGCGCTCAAGAATCTCGATTTCTACATGGCGATCGATACGCTTCCTCAGGACCACGTGGCTTGGGCCGACGTGGTGTTGCCGGAGGCGATGTACCTGGAGCGGTACGACGAGCTGTGGGTGTGCGCCCATCAGACGCCGTACATCGCCCTGCGCGAGCCGGCGGTCGAGCCGTACGCCGAGACCAAGCCGGCATGGTGGATCGCTCGCGAGTTGGGCCTCCGGCTCGGCCTGGAAGATTTCTTCACGTGGCAGGACGCGGAGGAATACCTCAATCGCCGGCTCAGCTCGATCGGGCTCACACTCGACAAGCTGCGGCAGCAGGACGGGATCGCCGTTCAGACTGGCAAGCCATGGCTCGAGGACTATGAAAAGGACGGGACCTCGCCATTCGCCACCGAGACCGGCAAGGTCGAATTATTCGCACAATCGTTGGAGAAGTCGAATATCAAACCGCTGCCCGAGTACGAGCCAACGGCAGCGGGGCCGGCCGGCTTTTTCCGGCTCCTGTACGGTCGCAGCCCGGTACACACTTTCAGCCGCACGCAGAACACGCCCGTGCTGAATGCACTCGTCCCCGAGAACGAGATCTGGGTCAACGACGAGGTCGCCGCGCAGCTGGGCTTGAAGCAGGGGGACCGCGTCATGCTGGAGAATCAGGATGGCGCCAAGAGCGGCCCGCTCGCGGTCAAAGCGACGCCGCGCATCCGCAAGGACTGCGTTTACATGGTGCATGGATTCGGTCACGACGCGCCGGGGTTGACGCGAGCGAACAAAAGGGGCGCCAGCGACGCGGCGCTGCAAACTCGTTACGCCCTCGATCCGATCTGCGGCGGGGCCGGCTTGCGAATCAACTTTGTGAAACTGGCCGCCGTTCAGGAGGAGGCATAACATGGCGCTTCGCTATGCTTTCTCGATCGATCTGGACCACTGCATCGGGTGTCAGGCCTGCGTCGTCGCCTGCAAAACAGGGAACGAGCTGCCGGTGACCGACTCGTTTATCGTCGTGCGCGACGTCGTGCGCGGCCGGGCGCCCGACCTCTTCGGCTCGTTCGCGCACCACCGCTGCTTCCACTGCGCCGACGCGGCGTGCGTAGCCGTGTGCCCAACCGGCGCGTTGTCCAAATGGAACGGACTTACGGTCGTCGACACGGACAAGTGCAGCGGCTGCGGCTACTGCACCGACGCCTGTCCTTATCAGGTCCCGCACCTGACTGACGACCGGGTTTCCAAATGCATCGCGTGCTCAGACCTGGTGAAGGACGGTCAGTCGCCGTGGTGCGCGCAGACGTGCCCGAGTCAAGCGATCGGCTTTGGCGAACGCGACCTGATCCTGGCGGCCGCACAGTCTCGGGTCGAGGCGATCAAGCGCCGATTCCCGAACGCCCAGCTCTACGGCGATCGGCAGCTCGGCGGACTGGGGCTGATCACGATCCTACTCGACCCCCCGGCGACCTACGGACTGCCCGAGAACCCGACGATCACGCTCCCGGTGGCCGCCTGGCAGCAAGTGGTGCAACCGGCCTCGGTGGGAATGACCCTGGCGGCAATCGCCGTTACCGGTCTCTCCTTCATCATCGCGCGCCGCCAGCATCTGCGCGAAAAAGCGCAGGGACATGCGAGTGGACCGAGCGAAAAGCCGCCAGAGGAGAAGCAAGACAATGGCTAGCGAATCCGTGCGCCTCATTCGCAGATACGTGCCGGCTCAGCGCATCATCCACTGGACCGGCGTAATCACCTTTCTCACGCTCTTGCTGACCGGCATGGCGCTCTTGGTACCGCCGCTATCGTTTCTCGCCGCGGGCGGCTCGACGCGCCTGATCCATCGAATCGCGGTCGTTCCGTTCGTGCTTTTGCCGCTCGTATACGCGGTGGTCAACCCCAAACAGGCCAGAGAACTGCTGCGCGAGTCCTTCACGTTTACACGTGACGACCTGCGGTGGTTCTTACACATGCCGGCGTACTTTTTCGGTCGGACGCGCGGGCTCCCGCCGCAGGGACGCATCAATGCCGGCCAAAAGCTCCATCACGCGACCACCTTTCTGATGTTCGTCGCCGCCGCGGCTTCGGGGTTCGTTCTCATGTTCGCCAAGGACCGGCTGGGAGCGGACGGCCTCGCGATCGCTGCGAGCGTGCACGACCTCTCCATGCTCGGGCTGACCGTCATGATGATCGGCCACCTGTACTTTACGTTCCTATACGACGCACTCAACTCGATGCTGACCGGCTTTGTCACCGAGGAGTACGCGCGGATGGAACACCCGAAATGGCTCGAAGGACTGCCGGCCAATGCGTTCGTCGTGAGAACGGCGGACGAAAATAAAGAAACGAAATAAGAGAGAATCGAGACGCGCTCTGCTCGACGACTCAGAATCCCAAAGGAGGAATTCCCATGAAGACCCGCAAGTTCATTCTCGCCACGATGATGAGCCTGATGCTCGTCATCGCACTGTTCGGCTCGGCTTGTGCGCCAACGCCGGCGGCGACGCCCGTTCCACCGCCCGCGGCCACAGCAGTCCCGGCACCCACTTCGGCGCCCGCGCCGACCGCGGTTCCGCCGACGACGGCACCTGCAGCCGCCTTGGACATGAAGGCAACGCTCGACAAGTACTTTAGCAATCTCCCCGACGGCTTTACCACCATCGCGCCCGCGGCCCTGAACGACCAGATGGCCGCAGCCAAACCTTTTATCGTCGACATCCGCCAAGCCAGTGAGATCGCCAGCGCCGGCTACGTGGAGGGCGCCGTCAACATTCCCATCCGCACCTTTTTGAAGAACCTGGACAAGCTCCCGGCCAAGGACCAACCTATCGTCGTCATGTGCGGCAGCGGCCACCGCAGCGCTCTCGGCATGGAAGCTCTCCAACTCCTCGGCTACTCCAACGTCAAAAGCCTCGCCGGCGGGTTCGGCGCATGGAAGGCGGCCAAGTTACCCGTCGCCACCGGCGCTCCAACGGCTCCCGTCGCCGGCAAGGCCCCCGACGTCGACAAAGACCTGTTGGCCGCGCTCGACAAGTACTTTACCGGCCTCCCCGACGGCTTTAGCACTATCGCTCCGGCCGCACTGAACGACATGCTCGCCGCGTCCAAGCCCGTTCAGATCGACGTCCGGGAAACCAAGGAAATCGCCGACGCCGGCTACATCGCCGGTTCGACGAACATCCCGGTCCGAACGCTCATCAAGAGCTTGGACAAGCTCCCGCAGGACAAGTCGGCAGTCGTGATCGCCGAATGCGGCAGCGGTCATCGCAGCGCCATGACGATGATGGCGCTCAACCTGCTGGGCTACACCAATGTCAAGAGCCTCGCCGGCGGTTTCGGCGCATGGAAAAACGCCAACCTCCCGATTTCAAAAGCATCCGACTAGCAATGACGGACTAGGCCAGGCACGCCGCGCAAGAGAAAATGCCGGTCGGAGACTCCGACCGGCATTTCGTATCCACAATCGCTGTCGTAGATCACGACAGTTTGATTATCGAATTAAACCACTGCCTCTGGCAGTGAGTAGAGTGAAAAGGTTCTAC
>JAMCRS010000223.1 GCA_023380675.1 Chloroflexota bacterium | reverse complement strand
CGCGCGTCGGTTTCGGTGTACGGGCTTTGCGGGTGCGTTTCATGGCATGACCTTTTGATGAAGTTTCCCGCATTATGCTACCATTCGCCCCCAAACTGAAATGCACCCTTGACCGGCGAGTGTGGAGAAAGTCGCATACCCGTGTCACTGCGAGGGCGCGGCGCCCGAAGCAGTCTCGCGCGTTGATTCCGGTGCTTGCGTTGCTACGACACGCGCGTTTTTGTCACTCCGCGCGAGATCGCTTCGTCGGCAACGACCGCCTCCTCGCGACCCTGGCACCAGCGGTCCCGCCAGGACTGGTGTGACACGCCGTTTCTCAACGCTCTCTCTTGACCGCGCGTGGCCGGATTTGCCCCCGGTGTCCTGCCCACCTATAATGAGGAGAACCGGCGTACGCGTCCGGTCCCAGACTCTCATCGATGGAGTAGATATGCCCCTGACGCTGATCGTTCATGGAGGTGCAAGCGACATTCCGGAAAACGAGGTGGAGCCGCGCCGGCTCGCGGTCCACGCCGCCGCCGAGATCGGCTGGAAGGTCTTGGCGAACGGCGGGTCTACCCTGGATGCGGTCGAAGCGGCCATTGCCAGCATGGAAGACGACCCGGCGCTCAACGCCGGGACCGGATCGAGCCTCAACCGCGAAGGGGAGATCGAGATGGACGCGAGCTTTATGGACGGCCGAACACTCGACGCTGGAGCCGTGGCCGGCGTTCGCCGAGTCAAGCATCCTATCCGGCTGGCGCGCCGCGTGCTCGAAAGCGAGCACACGCTTTTGATCGGCAACGGCGCCGACGCGTTCGCTGCAGAATGCGGCATCCCGCTCGTCGACAACTCTGAAATGTTCACGCCGGCGACACTCGCGAAATGGAAAGAGGCAAGTGCCCATCCGCCCTCGGGCCAGTATATGCCGCACGGGACGATTAGCGGCGGGACGGTCGGCTGCGTTGCGGTCGATCGAGCCGGGAACGTGGCCGCCGGGACATCAACCGGCGGTCTGAGTTTCAAGCGCGTTGGCCGGGTGGGCGACTCCCCCATAATCGGAAGCGGGGTCTACGCGGACAATCTGTTGGGTGGCGCGTCGTCGACCGGCTGGGGTGAGTCGATCATGCGAGTCGTGCTCGCCAAGTACGCCGTCGACGCGCTCGCAAGTGACGCCGAGCCAAAGCCAGTCGCTCAGAAGGCGATCGAGTACCTGGCGCGGCGTGTCGGCGGCTCGGGAGGCATAATCATCGCGGACCGGTCGGGCCGCATTGGTTTCGCCTACAACACGACGCACATGGCACACGCCTATGTGCGAGAGGGGCTGTCAGACGTCGTGTCAGGCTGCTGACGGCTTGTGGTTGTCATAACATTCTCAGCGTACATTAAAATACATTCATTTATTGTAAAGAGGGCGCAAAAAAGGCTTGACTTGGCCTTATGAATGTCATATAATTGCCCTGAGACGGGGTCTGTCCCTTGTCTCAATTTTGTTGTCTGCGGGAAATCATAGAAATACGCCTGGACTAGCCGCCGCTGGATGGTGTTGACAGAAATGGCAAATAACAAGAGTTCACGTAAGACGAGCGCACGTGTCGCCGCCCGACCAGTTGCCCGCCGTGCCGTAGTGACGGCAAGGTCGAGAGCCAAGCCGCCGCGGAACACGCCTCCGGCTGGCGAAGAAGCCACCCTGACCCTGGCGCAACCCGAGGAAGAGCCCACTCTAGCCGAAGAGTTGATCAAGAAAGGCAAAGAACAAGGGTATCTGACTCAGGACGACATTCTATCGATGTTCCCGGAAGCTGAGTCGAACATGGAGCAGCTCGAAGAGCTGTACATCGTGTTATTCGACGAGGGAATTTCGGTCGTGGAAGCCGAAAAGGCCGCGGCAGCCGACGAGGCAGAGGAGGCAGAGGCGGCTCAGCCTGCCAAAGAGGACTTTGACCTAAGCGCCATCGGCATCGACGACACGGTCAGTCTCTACCTGAAAGAGATCTCGCGCATCCCGCTCTTGACGGCCTCGCAGGAAGTCGAGTACGCGCGCGGGATGGAGATCGGCAAGCGCGCGAGGTACCGACTCAACAAGAACCACGTATCGCCGGCCGAACGCTCCCGCCTGGAAGACAAGGTCAGCGAAGGGGAATTGTCGCGACAGAAGCTGATCAAAGCGAATTTCCGCCTAGTGGTCTCGATTGCAAAAAAGTACATCGGCCGCGGCGTTTCTTTTCTCGATCTTATCCAAGAAGGGAATATCGGCCTGATCCGCGCCGTCGAGAAATTCGATTATCACCGGGGGTACAAGTTCAGCACTTATGCGACTTGGTGGATCCGCCAGGCGATCACGCGGGCGATCGCGGACCAGGGGCGCACGATCCGGGTCCCCGTTCACATGTGCGAACGGATCAACAAGCTGACGCGCGTCTCTCGACAGTTGGTCCAGGAGCTGGGCCGAGAACCGACGAGCGACGAGATCGCCAAAGAGTTGAACACAACTCCCCGCAAAGTGGAGCGCATCATCAAGATCTCGCAGCGTCCTCTCTCGCTCGAGATGCCGGTGGGCGAAGAGCAGGATTCCCACCTGGGGGATTTCATCCCGGACGAGATGACGCTCGGACCGACCGATGCCGCGTCGCATCAACTCCTCCGCGAGCAGATGGAAGACATACTCACCTCGCTTAGTCCGCGTGAAGGTCGCGTCCTGCAGTTGCGCTTTGGCTTGAAGGACGGCAAGAGCCACACGTTGGAGGAAGTGGGCAAAAAGTTCGGGGTGACGCGTGAGCGCATCCGCCAGATCGAGGCCAAGGCGCTACGCAAGCTCCGCCATCCGTCACGGTCTCGCAAGCTGCGGGATTATCTCGAATGATGCAAAACCCCGTTTTCTGGCAGAAAACGGGGTTCTTCCTTTTTGGTCAGGCTGTTAGAGGAGAGGCCCCGCTTCCCACGGTGCACGACCGTGGCGGAGGCGGCGGGCAGGTGTCAGACGTTCGTGCGGGTTGGGTTAAAGCCGCGCTTGACTTACTGGCGATTTTTCTTTTTCTTTTTCTTTTTCTTCGGTCTGATATTGAAGTGAAGAGGAACGGTTGCGCCTTTGCTCAATGACCTGTCGATCGAGGCTTGCTTGGTAGCCACAAGCACATAGAAAATATTCAGTATGTCGAAGGTACCCTTGATGTACTTGGCCTTGGCTGGATGATCTTCTATGTCGTGCTTTGTAATTCCTTTCTTCCCCGCAAAATGGTCCTGCACAAAATTGACTGCCTCAGACGCGACAATACTAAAGTTACCCGTATGGGGAGCAGAATACGAAACGACAAGATAGTGGTCATCGCCCCGAAAAACGTAATATGTCTTTATTCTGCTGACCATCTGCCCCAGGTAATGCAACTCACCAAATGTCTTTTCAACTTTCATTCTTGCCTCCTCTTGTGGTGATGCAATTCAAATGTTAGTCCACGTTGCGGCTAGTCCGTGTCGCTGGATTGGAGCGGCATGACACAAACACTGGACTCAAGCCTGAACTGCCAAGCGCATCAACCGTGAGGTGAAGGTTTTGCAGGTTGCGCACCCGCCCTCAATGTGAATCGAACACCAAGAGCATCAGGGGCATTCGGCGTTGAATGCCCCTTTTTGTTTTTCCTACAGGTCAGCGATTGCGCCGCGACAACAAAAAACGCGACAGCAAACGCTGAAGCCTCGCCCCCTCTGTGGAATCGCCGGACCGGACCTTTTGAAGAGCCAACCTCCAATCCATCAAGGGCGTTAGGCGCGTGTTTCCAGACGTTCAACCTTCTGTTGTCTAACGGCTTCGCGTCTCCCTTCTCGCCCCATTCGGGCGGCAACGCACGCGCCCTACCTCCAGCCAGCCCGGTCAGCCTCAGCGAGTAGTTGGGTGGCTGCAATCGTAACCTCGGCCCAATTCGAGAGCCAAACAGGTCATCCCGCCGGGTAGAACGCCAACGTCACCAGAAGGAGGATCACCCAGAGTCCAATCTCCAGTGTCTCTGTAATCGGCTGTGCCCTTTTGATCGCCCCATAGACATGAAGCCCTATCATGCCCGCGAAAAGCCAGAGCATGAGCTCGAAGAAGAATGGCCGTGCCTGCGGAGTTGCAGCGACCTTGAACGCGAAGACGGCGACCACGCAGATGAATACCCCGAGGGAACGCCGCAGGAATACAACCAACTGTCTAGGTTGTGGTGTCTCCCAGCGGAGGAGACGCGCCCAAGTCATGGGCGCCACGAGGAGCGGGACCCCGAACCCCGCCAGCATCGCGACGCCGGCGATAGCCAAGTAGAGCGCGGCGTAGGCTTGCCAAATACCAATCATTGCTGAGGACTCCGTTTCTGCCACCCGAAGACGGCCGTACTCCACTCCGTTCACTCTCGCATAGACCGGTGTGGATGAAGTTTTGAATGGGTTAGGCCTGCGGCCTAGCTCGTGATTGGGCGGAGTGCCTGGAAACGTGTAGCGCGCCGCAACGGCATACAGAAATGGCAAGAACAATCTCTTCAATCAGCCAAGATACCAGAAAGCCGTGTGCGTGCCGTTGTCGGGATGCGGGTGTTCCCAGACGCGCACCTTAGCTTGATGGTTTCAGCGTTAATCCATACAAGATTCCGAGTACGAGCATTTCGCCTAGTCCAGTGACGAGAGCGTAAAGCAGCGCGCTGACCGGCACGTTGAACATCATCCATTGGGAGGCGACGTACATCGCGACGCGAAAGAACCAGACGAGGATGGCGAAACTGATTCCTTTGACTAGACCGACTTCGCCAGGCAGACTCTGATAGAGCAGCAGGAAGACCCCTGCCATAACGAAGCCGAAGACGAGGTCGATGGCGATGCCAGCCAGAGCGTTTATCGATGTCTTGGCGATCGGCTTGTAGACCTCGTAAAGACTCTGCGCAAATGGATTAGCATTTATCAAACCATCCTGAACGCCGAACAAGATTCCGCTAATAACGCTGACGATCACGTAACTGATCATACGCTTTCCTTCCTGGCGTCCTCACCTTCTCAGACTCGAGTACGTGTGCCTCGATGACAATGGCAGTTTGACCCCGCTTCACCCGCTCTTCTAGGACCGATTCAGCACGCCGGCCACGCCCGATACCACGCTCGATCTGCAACTTCGTTCCGACAGTGCCCTCCGAATTCGACGGAAAACCGCGGGAGCCTGTCCTGACCCTGAGCGAAGTGAAGGGGAAGGATGGCGAGGCCGGCGTGCGTGTTCTGTACCCTCTGCCGGTAGTCGTTATTTCGGTTTCAAATCGAAACCGATCACCTTCCATTCACTGCCCGCCTTGACTAGATCTATCGTTACCGTACCTTCGCCGCCCTTCATCGTTACAGTGCCTTCCATGTGGCCTTGGTCGTTTTCGATGTTGCGTGAGTTGAAACTCCACTTGACTGGCTGTGCCTGTCCTTCCGCGACCATTTGCTTCAACCCTTGCGCGCTGCCAAATTGTTCCTGCAAGCTAGGATGACAGAGCGCATATGCCGTATCGTAATCGCCAGTTTTGAGCGACTGCATGAACTTTTCGCCCACGTCGGCGACGGGTTGCGTCAAGCCGAGTCCGCCGGCAAGACCGAGCCCGATGATCGCGATGAACGCGCAGAGGCACAGGACAATGATTACCCCGACGACGATCAGCACAGTTTTCATGTTCGTTCTTTCTCCTTGAGGTCATGGTTGGTCTTCCTGATGTTGGGCCATCGTCGAGTGTCTTCAGCTACTGCAATGAATGCCTCCTGTTTTGGGAATGATGTTAGAGTACGCTGCCGCCGGTCCATTCCGCCGCAAGCGCCCTCCGAAATGATAGCACCTTGCACACGTAAGACCACAATGCCTAGAAGGCGCGACGATGGCGGAACCGGCGGGCAAGTGTTACCTGTTCGTGCATATTGTTTCTGTGCTACTTACTCCTTAGATGACGCCGCATTCATGAGAATGCCAACAATGCCCACGAGCCACACTGGCTTGGCGATCCCTGCTCCCTTCTTGGCATTATCAAAATGTGCTGCTCTGAACGCTCCGACAAGCGATCGCCGGCCACCGCGCGGAAACCGCGAATCCCGAGCAGAACGAGTTCATCGTTCGCCTCTTACCCGCGGGTAACGCACACAACAAAGCACCCGCCGCAGACACGTAAGAGCGCGCCTGACGACGGGTGCTTTGACCATGTTGAATGAGGTTGTTCTGTTTGAACCGAGCCCTCGCGTACACTGCATTCATCTGCGCGCTTCTCCATCGAAGCAGGCCAGAGTACCGGGGACAAGTACAAGTCTACCATCCTCATTATAACATGCTTTCTCGCGTGCACCAAAAGGATCTTGGCGTGGTTTCTCAGTAGTCGTTTGTGAATGTGATACTGGGAGAAGCGAAGCATTTGTCTCGACTGGATTGCGAGACTTTTCGCTCCGCTGTTCAGAAACCTGCACTATTTGTTGCTGCGGGCCCGCGCGACTTTCGGGAGAGGCAATCTCCTTCTGAATGCCGCGAGATTGCTTCGTCGGCAAACACCGCCTCCTCGCAATGACGCGGCTTGATTCTGTCCTTGGACATGCCGTGCATGCAGAACCATCGCCTTGTGCGTTGCCGCCGCATCGTGTAGAATACGGTTCCCATGTCCGACATTTTTTACGACATCGAGACGAAAGAGCTCCTCGATCAAAACGCGACGGATCCCATCGCGGCCATCCGGGCGCTCCACATGTCCGTCGGCGCGACGTGGTGCGAGTGTCACGGAGAGCGATTCTTTCACAACACCGGCGAGCTGGCTGAGCATCTCTTGTCACACGATCGAATAATCGGATTCAATATCATCCACTTTGACAACACCGTGCTCGCTTGGTCGCCCGAGCGCCCCGTTCGTGAGTCATTCGATCCGGTGACGGGCAAGCACAAGTTCGACAAACCGCTGCCGGACGAGCCGGCGGCGCTCAAAGCGCTTCTCGACGCGCGCAGCTTCGACCTGCTGAAAGACCTCGAAGCACGGCTCGGGCACCGGGTCGGCCTTTCGGCGCTGGCGGAAGGCACACTCGGCAAAGACAAGGCCGCGACGGGCCCACAGGCGGTTGTCTGGAACCGGCTGGCGGAAGCGCTGCGCGATCGCTGGCCCTATGCGCTCACGGACGTAGGCGACCAAGAAGGCGCTCAGCGCGTCAACGAGCTGGGCCGATGGTTTCAGGAGCGGCTTGAACAATACTGCATGGCCGATGTGATTCTCGTTCGCCAGATTCTCGAATACGGGATCGCCAACAAACGGGTCGCGTTCATCGATTTCGAGGGGGAGCGACGCACGGTCAAGGTGCAGTGGCGCTAATTTCGAGTTGATTTGCTAAAACCCAAGGTGTGGAATAGAATTAGTTCGCCCTTCAGTGTCGAAGGTCGCGCGTCGTCACGGGAGGGATCGCTTGCGCTTGATCCGGCCCGTGACGACTTGCGCTAGGGGAATAGCGCCGCCGCAGACGGGGCCGTCGACCCTAGTTTTGATACATTCGATCGACGCTTGGGAGACCCTGATGCCGCTTGCCACGAAACCTCTTTCAGAATTTCTCGCCGAGCTCGCCTCTGTCGAGCCGATACCGGGCGGCGGAAGCGTTGCCGCTCTCGGCGGCGCGCTCGGCGCGTCCCTCGTCGCGATGGTGTGCCGGCTGACGATCGGTCGGAAAGGGTATGAGGCGGCCTTTGCCGAGCTCGAACAGATATTGCCCCGCGCGGACGCGCTGCAGGTAGAGCTGCGCGATTACATGCAGGTGGACGTGGACGCGTACGGCCGCGTCATGGAGGCGTACCGGCTGCCCAAGGACACGGAAGACCAGCGGACAGAACGAACGCGAGCCGTGCAGGAGGCGCTCAAGCACGCATCGGACGTCCCGCTGCACGTGGCCGAATCCTGCGCGGAGGTATTGAGCCTGGCGCGCGTCGCGGTCGAAAAAGGGAACAAGAATGCCGCAAGCGACGCCGGCGTCGGCGCGTTGATGGCGGAGGCGGGCCTGCGCGGCGCGGCGTTCAACGTCTCGATCAACCTCGCCGCCATCAAGGACGCCGAGTACGTGGCCGACCGCCAAGCGCGCGTGGCCCGGCTGATACAAGCGGCCGACCAGAGTCATCGCGAAACGCTAGGCGTCGTGCAGAAGCGAATGTAGCTCAGGCCGGTCATTCGTCGACATTGCAGCGAAGTTGGAGTTCAATGGCTTCCGATCTGGAAATCGCCCAGGCGGCCGAGATCAGACCGATCTCAGAGATCGCCTCCGCGATGGGGTTGGCGGAAGAGGACGTCGACCTCTATCGCAAGTTCAAGGCAAAGATCTCGCTCGGGGTCCTGCAAAGGCTCGCCGACCGCGCTAACGGCAAGTACGTCGTCGTGACCTCGCTCACCCCTTCTCCTCTGGGCGAAGGCAAGACGACGACGACCGTCGGGCTCGGCATGGCGCTCAGCCGGCTGGGACACCGCGCCGCGGTCTGCCTGCGTCAGCCGTCCCTGGGACCGGTATTC
This sequence comes from Chloroflexota bacterium, assembly GCA_023380675.1. The sequence continues at coordinate 2,568 of JAMCRS010000223.1, read as the reverse complement.
GGAAATCGGGGCGGAGCGACCGGGAGCGGACGGTCGCAGGTCCTCCCGATGGAAGACATCAATCTCCACCTCACCGGAGACACGCACGCCGTCGCGGCCGCGCACAACCTCCTGGCCGCCTTTATCGACAACAGCCTTTATCACGACAACCCGCTCGACATCGATCCCCATTCGATCACCTGGCCCCGCGTCGTCGACGTCAACGACCGGGCGCTCCGCAGCGTCACGGTCGGCCTCGGCGGCCGAGAAGGCGGGATTCCGCGCGAGTCCTCCTTTGACATCGCCGTGGCGAGCGAAGTCATGGCGATTCTGGCGCTGACCACGTCCCTGCGCGATCTGCGGAGCCGTCTCGGCCGGATCGTCGTCGCCGTCACGCGATCCGGCAAGCCGGTCACGGCGGAGGACCTGCACTGCGCCGGCGCGATGACCGTTCTCCTCAAAGAGGCGCTCAAACCGAATCTGCTGCAGACGACCGAACACACGCCGGCGTTCATCCACACCGGGCCGTTCGGGAACATCGCGCACGGCAACAATTCCATTCTCGCGGACCAGATCGCACTCAAGCTGAACGATTACGTCGTCACCGAGTCCGGCTTTGGGTCCGACCTAGGGATGGAAAAGTTCTTTGATATAAAGTGCCGCTATTCAGGCCTGACTCCGCACGCAGTCGTACTGGTCGCGACGATCCGCGCCCTCAAGATGCACAGCGGCGTCGCCGCGATCACGGCCGGTCGTCCGCTGCCGGCGGAACTGCTCAAAGAGGACGTTGGAGCGGTCGAGCGGGGATGCCAGAATCTCATCAAGCACATCGAGAATGCCCTGCTTTTCGGCATGCCGGTGGTCGTGGCGGTCAACCGGTTCGAGAGCGACACCGATCGCGAGATCGCCGTCGTCGAGCGGGTGGCGCGCGATTCCGGCGCCGAAGGCGCGTTCGTATCGAACGTCCGGGCGCGCGGAGGCGCCGGCGGGATCTCGCTCGCCGAAGCCGTCGTGCACGCGTGCGACAAGCCGTCGAGCTTTAGATTCCTGTACGCGCTCGACCTGCCGATCAAGGAAAAGATCGAACGGATCGCAGAAAAGATCTATGGGGCCGAAGGAGCACAGTATTTTCCCGCGGCAGAGCGCCAAATCCAATTGTACACCGACCTCGGCTTCGACAAGCTGCCGATCTGCATGGCCAAGACCCACCTTTCCCTCTCGCACGACGAGAGGCTTAAAGGGCGGCCGCGCAAATTTCGCGTGGCCATACGCGAGGTGCGTGCGGCCGTCGGCGCCGGCTATTTATACCCGATCTGCGGTGAAATGAGCACAATGCCGGCGCTGCCGCAGTTTCCGGCGGGCGCCAACATCGACGTCGACGACAACGGCCGGATCGTCGGTCTGTTCTGACGCCGTTCTACCATTCTGACGCCGCCGGCATCCCGGCGGGGCGAAGCCTGCGCACGCCGGCCGCCAGCCGTCCCTCGCGGCTTGCCCCCAGCAGTTCGTCACGGCCACGTTTGTGCCGGGCCGCAGCCCATTCATCTCCGAGGCGTGCATGTTCTTGAACTTGCTCCATTTCGGTTCGGGCGCACAAGCGACGGATTATTTCGTTCTCTGCTTCTTCGGGATCTTGGGAACCCTCCAGGCCGTCGCCGTGCGCTACCGGCGCGAGGATCTGCTCTGGATCGACGGCCGCCCGGGATATTTTCTCGCGGCTGCGCTGATCGCCGGGGGCTATGTCTGGTACTTTGTGGTCGATACGGAGATCTTCATCCCGGGTCTCGCCGGCGGTGAGCTATTCACTCTCTTCGCCACTGCTTTCGCCGTCGCCATCCCGGTCACCCGCGTCGCCGCCCTCGGATTCGCACACGTGCGCGCCCCTTCGCTCGCGCCGGAACGTGAGGTCTCCGACGAGGAACCTCTGCTTTGAATCCGGACGTCGCCCTTTTCCACGCGCTGAACGACTATGTAGGAACGGTGCCGTTGATTGACTGGCTGACACGCGCCCTCGTGAACGACTACGCCGTTCCGACGGCCTTGTCGCTGGCGGCGGTCGCCCTGTGGTTCGCCGGTTCGACGCCCGAGGAGCGCACGCGCAATCAGCGAGCCGTCGTGTTCATCGCGCTCGCCGTATTGTTTTGCAATGCGCTGGTCAAGGACCTCTCGTACGTCTACTTTCGTCCGCGGCCGTTCGCGACAGAGACGGTCAAGCTGCTCTTTTACCGGCCCTCCGTCTCCTCGTTTCCTTCCATTCCGATCGAGGTCGCGTTCTGCTTTGCGGCCGGCGCGTGGTATGCCGATCGCCGGCTGGGCCGCTGGCTTGTCGTACTGGCGTCGCTGTACGCGCTTTCACGGGTCTACGCGGGCGTCCACTTTCCGTCCGACGTCATCGCCGGCGCTGCGTTGGGTGCCGGCATGGTCTACGTCGTCATCCGCCTTGGTTTTGTTTTCACTCCGCTCGCAGACCTGACCATACGAATCGCGCGACGAATCCAGTTTGCTTGAAAGGGCCGTCGAAGGCCCCAATATAAGGTTGCGGTTCTGCTAGAAGGGAGATTAGGATATGGCAGCTCAGAGTATCATCGT
>JAMCRS010000222.1:2788-8719 GCA_023380675.1 Chloroflexota bacterium | reverse complement strand
CAGAATCTCCTAAAGAACTATTTCGACCTGTTCCGCTGGCACAGCATTTCCAAGGACCGCATCCGCCAGCAGTTGGCGGGATTGCACGGCTTTGACCAGATCGAGAATGCGGTGGCTCAGGGCAAGGGCGTCATCGCCGGCTCGGGTCACTTTGGCGCCTGGGACCTCGTGATCAATATGGCAGCTGCGTACCTGGAAACCAAGATCGTCGTTCCGAACGAGCGGCTCAAGCCCGAGCGGTTGTTCCAATACGTGCTGGGACTGCGGCGCCAGCAAGGGATCGACATCGTGCCGCTCGACGTCGCACCGCGCGCGATGATCAAGGCGCTGCGCGCCGGACAGATGGTCGGCCTGGCGTACGACCGCGATATCACACACTCCGGCCCAATGGTGGATTTTCTCGGCGGACCGACGCAGATGCCGGACGGCGCCGTTCAACTATCGCTACGGTATGGGTCTCCGGTCGTGGTCGGGTTTTCGGTACGCCAGCCGGACAATCGTTGCATCGTCTACATCGAGCCTCCGATGCGCTTTGAGAGCACCGGCGACCCCACTCGTGATATTCGGGACGGCGTGCAGCGGATCGCCAACGTGCTCGAGCGGTACGTCCGGCAATATCCGGATCAGTGGCTGATGTTCCAGCGAATCTGGGACGAGCCAAGTGTTCAAGCGGGCGTTTAACCAGACCCTGGCGGGATACTGGATGTATCGCGTCCTCGGCGCGATCGTTCCGCTCATTCCGCCCAAGCCGGGTTATCGCCTTTTCGGCTGGCTTGGCGAGCGCTTTTTCGACTGGTTCGCCGACGCGCGCCAACCGCTGCGAGACAACCTGCGGCACGTCCTGCCGACGGCGCCGGCCGAAGAAATCGACGCGATCGCGCGCAATATTCTGCGCAATCATTTGAAGAACTACTACGATTTCTTTCGCTCGACGCGAATGAGCCGCGCGGACGTCGCACGAGTCGTCCAGGTCGACGGATGGGAGAATCTCGAGCGGGCGCTCTCGCGCGGCAAAGGCGTCATTTTCGTCACGGCGCACTTTGGGAACCTGGACATCGTCGGGCAGACGTTCGCGATCCGAGGATACCGCGTGACGACGCCAGCCGAGCACGTCAAGCCCGAGGTCCTCTACCAGCGCATCGTCGCGACGCGAGCATCCAAGGGACTGACGATCATTCCAGTAGACGGCCCGCTCCTGGCCCTCGTCCGTGCACTGAAGAAGAACGAAATCGTCGGATTGGCGTCAGACCTCGACGTCACGAAGAGCGGGATGCCGGTCAAGTTCTTTGACGCACCGGCGCGCTTGCCGGACGGACACGTGCAACTGGCACTGCGGACCGGCGCGGCGGTTGTCCCGGCGTTCTCGGTCCGGCTCCCTGACAATAGGTTCGCGGCGACCGCCGAGCCGGCCATCGAGCTTCAAGACACGGGCGATTTCAGCGCCGACGTGCGCGCGGGGGTGGAGCAGGTCGTGCGGCGCATGGAGGGCTGGATCGCACGGCATCCGGAACAGTGGGTGATGTTCCACAGAATATGGAGTGAATAGCAACCGTGGGAAAAGCAGACATTCACATTCACACGACGCACAGCGACGGGATGGCGACGGTGGAGCAGGTGCTCGACTACGTCGAGAACAAGACCGATCTCGACCTCATCGCCATCACGGACCACGATATGTTCGACGGCGCGGACGAGGCCCGTAATCTCTGCGCGCGCCGCAACTATCGCTTTCAGCTCTTGACCGGCTCAGAAGTGACGACGATCGAAGGGCATTTGCTCGTCCTCGGGATCGACAAGCCGGTCCGTTCTCTTCAGCCGCTCGACCGGACGATCGCGCAGGTGCACGAACAAGGAGGCACAGTCATCGCTCCGCATCCGATGAGCTGGATGATCCGTTCGATCGGACGCAACGGGATGATGCGCATCCACAACCACCACAGCGACGAGGTTTACTTCGACGGCTGCGAGACGATGAATCCCTCGATCGCCGGCCGGGTGGTCGCCCAGCAGGTGCGCGATCTGAACGCGCAGGTATTGAAGCTCGCAGAGACGGGCGGCAGCGATTCCCACTTTTTGATGACGATCGGCACCGCGGTGACGACGTATCCGGGCAGGACCGCCGACGATTTCAGGCGCGCGTTGGTGGAGAAGACGACGGTCGCCGATGGCCACTATTGGACGCGTGAGGAAATGCGTTACCTCGCGGCAGCCGGGCCGGCGCAGATGTTCCAAAGCCTCATCATCCTGCCCGGCCGGCACATCAAGCGCGCCGTCAAAGCGGTGACGAAAAAGGCAGCGTGAGGCGATGGGGGACAAGGCATTTCAGGACTATTATTCCGACCAGACCAGTCACTGCTACGGCTGCGGGAGACTGAACGACCAGGGTCTCCAGATCAAGAGCTATTGGCAGGGCGATGAGACTGTGTGCCGATACGATCCCCGGCCGTACCAGACCGCCATTCCAGGCTATGTATACGGTGGCCTCATCGCGTCGCTTATCGATTGTCACAGCACCGGCACGGCATTCGCCGCGGCATACCGCGCGGCGGGACGCGAAATGGGGAGCGAACCGGCCCTTCGCTTCGTTACGGCGTCGCTCAAAGTAGACTATCTCAAGCCGACGCCGATCGGCGTGACGCTGGTGGTTCGTTCAACCGTGAAAGAGATAAAGGGCCGCAAGGTTGTGGTTGCGTCCAAGTTGTTCGCTAATGGGCAAGTGTGCGCCACCGGCGAGGTGGTTGCGGTGCAGATGCCAGTGTCGATGGCGTCGGACACGGGCTGAATTCGCGACGAAAGGCAGTCGATGAAAATCGCGCTTGTTACGCCGTACGATTATCCGTATCCGGGCGGCGTAACCGAGCACATCGCGGCGCTCGACCGGCAGTTTAGAGCGTTGGGGCACGACACGCGGATCATCGCGGCGTCAACCACGGACGAGGACGTTCTGGGCGAGCACGTCATCAAGGTAAGCGGGGCGGTCTCGCCGGTGCCGTTCAGCGGCTCGACGGCTCGCATCACCTTGTCGCCCCAGGTTTATCGCCGCGTCAAAAAGATCCTGCATGACGAAAAGTTCGACGTCGTTCACGTACACGAGCCGACGGTGCCCGTGCTATCGCTCATCGTGTTGCGCCACTCGCACGCCGTGAACGTCGGCACTTTTCACGCCTATCGCGAATCGAACGCAATGTACGAGTACATGCGCCCGCTCCTGCAGCGCGTATTCAACCGCCTGGACGGCCGCATCTTCGTCTCCGAGGCGGTCCGCGCCTACATCACGCGATATTTTCCCGGCGACTATACCATCATTCCGAATGGCATCGATTGCGAGCGCTTTGCCGCGCCGGACGTCGAGCCGATCCAGCAGTTCTGCGACGGGCGACCGAACATTTTGTTCGTAGGACGCTTGGAAAAACGCAAGGGTTTTCGGTACCTGATCCGAGCTTTTCCTCATATCAAGCAAGCGGTGCCGGACGCGCGCCTCATCGTCGTCGGGGCGTTCAGCGACGCCGACAAGGCGCCGTTTCTGCGATACGCTCGCACCCACCGGCTGCATGCGGTCCATTTCGTCGGGTACGTGCCGCCGGAGGAGCTGCCGCGCTACTATCGCACAGCGACCCTCTTCTGCGCACCTTCCACCGGTTTCGAGAGCTTTGGGATCATATTGCTGGAAGCGATGGCGGCCGGCCTGCCGATCGTGGCGACCGACATTGCCGGCTACCGTCAGGTCGTCGAGAACGAGCGCGACGGGGTCCTCGTCGCGCCAAACGACGAGCACGCCCTCGCGCGTGCGATGACGCGGCTTTTGCGCGACCCGGCCCGCCGCACCGAGATGGCTCACAGCGCTCAACTCAAAGCGGCGCAGTACGACTGGAGCATCATCGCGCAGCGCGTCCTCGCGTATTACGACGAGCTGATCGCGGCGCAGCCGGGTCCCTCCAGCAAGCCGCGTTCGTCCGCCGGCAAACGGCGAATCGTGCGGGTGAGGCACTTGCTCAACTGGCGACGCCTGGGACGCCGCAAGCGGGTAGCGGCGTGACCGTATTTGCGGACGTCGTGATCGTCGGCGCCGGAGTGATGGGCTGCAGCACCGCGTTTCAGCTCGCGCGGCGCAACGGGCCGCGCGTTATCGTCGTGGAAAAAGGCGCCATCGCGTCCGGCCAGACGAAACGAAGCGGCGCTCTCATCCGCACCCACTATCCATTCGAGCCGGAGGCTCGACTCGCGCTCGCCAGCCTGCATACGTTTCAGAACTGGAAAGATGCAGTCGGCGGAACTTGCGGCTTTGCGCAGACAGGATTGGCATGGCTTGTGGGCGGTCAAGCGCACGCGCTCGAGCTTCGGCGAGAGGTGGAGTCGCTGCAAGCCATCGGCGTCAACACGCAGCTGGTTTCGCCCGAGGAGCTGCCCAAGCTGCAGCCCGGGGTGCGCGTCGACGACGTCAGCCTGGCGGCGTTCGAGCCCGAGTCCGGCTACGCCGATCCGGTGGCGACGACACAGGCGCTGGCGGAGCGGGCGCGAGCATTCGGCGTCGTCTTCAAAACCGGCACTTGGCTTAGATCGATCCGCGTCACGAACGGCCGGGTCAGCGGCGTCGACACCACGGTGGGTCCGATCGAAACGCTGAGCGTGGTCGTCGCAGCCGGGCCGTGGTCGGACGCGTTTCTCAAGCCGCTGGGCATCGAGACGGGCATCCGATCCGTCCGGGCGCAGGTGGCATTCTACGACCGACCCGCGGAGCTCAAGCCCGGCCACGCCGCTTTCGTCGACAATATCACCGGCGTGCATTTCCGGCCGCACCCCTTCGGGCTGACGATGGGTGGTTACAACGATCCGTCGACCGAAGAGCTCAAGAACCCCGACCGGTTGGAGGAGTCCATTTCGAACGAGACGGTCGCAGACTTGCAGCGGCGGATCGCCACGCGGCTACCGGCGATGGCGAGCGCTCGATTCACCCGAGGCCACGCCGGGGTGTACGACATGAGCCCGGACGGCCGGGCAATCCTTGGCCGAGTGCCTGGAATTCACGGGCTATACGTCGGCGCGGGATTCAGCGGCAACGGCTTTGCGCTGGCCCCGGCGGCCGGCGCCTGCATTGCCGAATTGGTCGCAGACGGCGAAGCGACCACCGCTAACCTGGACCCGTTCAAGATCGAACGCTTTCGAGTGGAGTAGGATTCATTGTTGAGCCAACTAGTGCGACAACGCGCTCAGACTCTATTGGACTGGACCGCACGCCGGCTCGACTCGCTGGGATTCACTCCGAATGCGCTGACGCTGATCGGGTTCGCGGCGATGTGCGCCATCGGCGTCGTGCTGGCCGCCGGCTATTTCGCGCTGGCGGGGGCGCTAATCGTCGTGGCCGGAATCTTCGACGCGCTGGACGGATCTCTGGCGCGCCTGACGGGCCGGGTGACACCATTCGGCGGTTTTCTCGACTCGACGACCGATCGCTTTGCCGAAGGATCGCTCTACCTCGGGATCATGATCTGGTACCTCCAACACGGTACAACGTTCGTCGCGTACCTAGTTTTTTTGACCCTTCTCGGCTCGCTCATGGTCAGCTATACGCGCGCCCGCGCCGAAGGGATCGGAGTCGAATGCAAGGGGGGCCTCATGACACGGTTCGAGCGGATCGCGCTGCTCGTCGCCGGCCTGCTCTTGACCACTCTCTTTGCCGACACGCCGGTGCTCGTCGTGCTGGCGATTCTGGCCGTCTTTACGAACGTAACCGCCGTCCAACGAATGTGGATCGTCTACCGCGCGACGAAATGAGTCGAATCCAGCAATCCCCGCCGGGGTAAATTCAAATTGCATACCACCGCTCGACCGAGCTACCGTTATCGCGTCGACCTCTTGCTCGCCCCGGCAATTCGAGTTCTGCGGCAGATCCCTTCCTCGCTCAGCGACGATTCGGCGCGACTCCTCGCGGGC
>JAMCRS010000222.1:0-2778 GCA_023380675.1 Chloroflexota bacterium | reverse complement strand
AACATACCTCCCGAAGGTCCGTTCGTGCTCACGGTCAATCACTACGACCGACCCGGTCTCGGCGCGTGGTGGGGGATGTCCGTCGTCGCGTGTGCGATCGCGGCGCGCCGAACGCGGGAACCGCGACAAGTGCACCTTGCAATGGCGCGTGAGTGGTGGTACCCCGGCGGCATCGGTCGCGCGATCAAACAGCCTCTGACCCGCTGGTTGTTCGGCCATCTCGCCAAGACGTACGGACTGGTCACGCTTCCGCCGGTGCTGAACCGGCCGGAGTTTCGCGGCCAGGGCGCATTCGCGATCAAGCGCGCGCTGGCGCTCACGCTCCGCAAGCCGCCCGAGCTGATCGGACTGGCGCCGGAAGGGAGAACGGGTGATCGTCTCGCGCTCTGCCGGCCGCCGGCGGGCGCGGGCGGCCTCGTCCTCCTCCTCACGCACCAACACATTCCAATCTTGCCAGCGGGAATCTTTGAGGACGATGACGCACTGCTAACGGCGAGATTCGGCGCGCCGTTCGCGCTGACCGTTCCTCGCAGCCTGAGCAAAGAGGAGCGAGACGCGCGTGCCGTATGCCAACTGATGGTCCAGATCGGAAGGCAACTGCCGGAGAGAATGTGGGGGGCTTACTCGGAAGAGGTCAGGGCAGCGCAATAATGCAAAGGACCCGACGTGGATGTTTGCCACGTCGGGTCCTTTCGTTATTTTTCGCTCAACACTTGCTTGAATTCCTGAGTCAGCGGAGGGACCACCTCGAACAGGTCTCCAACAATCCCATAGTCCGCCACCTTGAAGATCGGCGCATCCGGGTCCTTGTTGACGGCCACGATGACTTTGGAAGACGACATGCCGGCCAGGTGCTGGATGGCGCCCGAGATGCCGAGCGCGATATAAAGCCGCGGAGCGACCGTTTTGCCGGTTTGGCCCACTTGAGTGCTGTAGTCGATCCAGCCGGCGTCGACCGCGGCGCGCGATGCGCCAACGGCCGCGCCGAGTGTCGTCGCGAGCTGCTTGATCGGCTCAAAGCCTTCGGCGCTCTTGACCCCGCGGCCACCGGACACGACGATCTTGGCTTCGGCGAGATCGACAGACACGGCCGCCTTCGCGACCTTTTCTTTCACGCGCGCACGCGGCGTCACCGACGGAGACGCTAGCTTTTCGACGGAAGCAGCCGCTGCGCCCTCCTCCGCCGGCGGGAAAATGTTCGGTCGGATGCTTGCCATCACCGGCAGCGATTTGGGTTTGACCGTCGCGACCGCTTTGCCAGCGTAAACCGGCCGCTTGAAGATGGGTGCGCCGCCGTCGACACCGACCCAAGTGCAGTCGGTAATGAGACCCAGGTCGAGCCTCGCCGCCGCGCGCGCTCCCAATTCCTTGCCATAGCCGGTCGCGCCAAAAAGTATCAGTGAGGGCTGCGCCTTTTTGATGACCTCCACCAGCGCGGCCGTGTAGACCTCAGGGGCGAAGGTCTCTAGCGCCGGATCGTCGACGACGTAGACGCCGGCAACGCCGGTCTTGGCAAGTGAATCAGCGCAATTGGCGACTTGCCTTCCGAGAACGGCCGCACGCACGGACCCACTCTGGTTCTTGGCGAGCTCATTTGCAACGGTAACTAGCTCATACGAAACCTTGCGTAAGCTGCCGTCGCGGCCCTCCGCGACGATTAGAATGTCGAATGCCATGCCGCTTTTCCTTTTGAAGAAATGGATCAGTCCGACCGGTTGACCCGAGAGTCACACCACCTTGGCTTCTTCGTGAAGCAGGCGGACCAATTCTTTGGCGGCGGTCGCCGCGTCGCCCTGAACGATCTTGCCGGGCGGTCGAGCCGGCGGCGGCTCGATCGCGACGATCTCCAGCTTGGCGCCCTGCGCGCCTACGGATGCCGGGTCGATGCCGAGATCGGCCGCCTTCCAGTCAGTGATCGGCTTCTTTTTGGCACCCATGATCCCCTTGAGGGACGGATAGCGGGGCTCATTCAGACCTTGCTGTGTCGTGATGATCGCTGGGAGCGCGGTTTCTGCGATATCGCGATCCCCGTCCACCTCGCGCGTGCAGGTGGCCGATTTCTTGTCCTCACTCAACTCCAGCTTGATGACCGAGTTCACGTGCGGAAGGTCGAGCAACTCGGCCACCCGGACGCCGACCTGGGCATTATCCTCGTCGACCGCCTGCTTGCCGGCTAGCACCAGATCGAACTGCATCTTTTTCAATGCGGCGGCAAGCACTTTGGCCGTCGTGCCGGCGTCGCCGCCGTTAAACGCAGGGTCGTTGAGATGAACCGCATCGTCGGCGCCCAAAGCCAGTCCTTTGCGAATCGTCTCTTTGGCTTGCTCTGGCCCCAGGCACAATACCGTGACTTTGCCGGTGTACTTTTCAACCAATCGAAGCGCTTCTTCGACGCCATATTCGTCATAGGGACTGATGATCCACGAGACGCCTTCGGTCACTACCTGGCCGTCTTTGATCTGGATTCGCGTCTCCGTATCCGGCACGCGTTTTATCAGGACGACGACGTTCATTCCTGCTCCTCTGCATTCGAATCTCCCGTCTCGTCATCCGTTTCGGACCTGGACATGGTCTCTGGCGGCGCCGGGTGAAACGATGGGGGCATTGGCTCTGTCGCTTTAGGTTTTGGCTTTGGGGCCGGCTGCTCGTTCTTGCGTTTGGGTTTGACTTCGGGCTTGATCGCGTGGGCAGCGTCATCGGCTGCCGTTTTCTGTATCTCGGGCGAGGGGCCGGGCATCCCGGCATCGAGCGCCGCGTGCGCGGCCGAAACGGCAGCCG
>JAMCRS010000221.1 GCA_023380675.1 Chloroflexota bacterium | reverse complement strand
GGATGACCGATAGCATGTCGGCGACTTCTTGTGGATTGAGGCCGGCGAGCACTTCGTCGAGCAGCAGGAGGACCGGCCGCGCGGCCAGCGCGCGCGCCATTTCGAGCCGCTTTTTCTGGGCTACGTTCAGCTTGCTCGCGAGCATGTCCTTGCGGCTCGCCAGTCCGACGAATTCGAGGACCTGGGCGGCTACCTGGGCGGCTTGGTCGAGCGACAGGTTGTCGCGTCCAAAGCAAGCTCCCACCATGACGTTCTCGATGACGGAGAGCTCGCCGAGCGGCCGCACCACCTGATGGGTGCGTGCGATGCCGCGCGCAACCACGCGAAAAGGTGGGAGACGCGTGATATCCTCGCCGCGAAAGAGGACGCGTCCGTGCTGAGGCGGATAGACCCCGTTGACGACGTTGAAGAGCGTGGTCTTGCCGGCCCCATTCGGGCCGATGATCCCAAAGATCTCGCGCTCCTGGACCTCGAACGACACCTTGTCCAGCGCGACGAGGCCCCCGAAAAGCTTGGTGACGCCTTCGACCTGCAGAATCATTCCAGGAACCTCCGCACGCGCGGAAATCTTTGGCGCAGCCAGCCGACGAAGCCGGCTGTCACAAAGAGGACGATGAGGAGCAACAACAGGCCGGCGATGGCGAGATGCAGCTGGCTGAAGTCGAACGACAGGCCGAACGCCTTGAGGGGAGGCGCAGTAATGAGCGCCGAGCTGAGCCATTCGTAGACGGTCGCTCCGACGATGGGTCCGGTGACGGTGCCAAAGCCTCCCAGCATGACCATGACGAGGGATTCGATCGATCGCAACAGATCGAATGCGACGTTGGGTTCGATGATGCCGTTCTTGAAGAAAAAGATTGCGCCAGCGAGGCCGGGAAAGAACGCCGAGATGGTGAACGTGATCACCTTGGCGCGCGCCGGGTCAATCCCGAGGATCTGGGCTGCATCCTGATCCTCGCGGATCGCCATCAACCCCAGCCCGAATTTCGATTTCTTGATCAGAAAGCTGGTGCCAAAGGTCAACAGCGCGACGGCCACCATTGCATAGTACGCCAACTGCCCAGCGTTCTTGGCTCCTCCGTAGGCATCGTACACTGAATAGTTGAAGATCATGCCGACCCCGCCGCCGAACGCGTCAAAGTTGGTTACGAATGACCGCACGGCTTCGTTGATCCCGATGGTCGCCAGCGCGAAATAGGCGCCGCGTAAGCGCAGGACGGGCACGCCGAGCCCAAAGGCGATCAAGCTCGTCACGACGCCGGCGACGAGCGCGGCAGCGATCAAATGGACCTGATAGGTCTGCATGAGGTAGAACGCCAGGTACCCGCCCAGACCGAAAAAGACGATGTGTCCGAAGCTGACGTAGCCGGTATAACCCATGATGATGTTCACGCTGGAGGCGAGGATCGCCAGCATGAGAATCAGGAACAGGTCCTCGCGCATCGACGGGGAATCGACGACGATGGGCAGGGCAGCCACCGCGGACACGACGAGGAGAATGATCCATAAGAATGGGCTTGTCAACGTTTTCATGGCATGACCCCGACGGCGCTACTGCGTTCCGAACAATCCGCTGGGCCGGACCAGCAGAATCAGAACGAAGATGCCAAACTCGAATATGGGGACCCAGCCGACCGGCACGAAAATGGTCGTGACGCCTTCGAGCAGCCCGATCACGATCCCTCCGACGAGCGCGCCGGTTGGATTGCCGAGGCCGCCGAGGACGACGATGACAAAGCTCTTGGTCTGGTAGCCGCTGCCGGAGAGAACGGTGAAGGAAAACAGGGTGGCGAGCAAAGCGCCGGAGACCATGGCCAACATGGTGCCGATGCCAAAGCTCAACGCCAGGACCCAGGTCGAGTTGATGCCCATGAGCTCGGCTGCGGCACGGTTATTGGCCACCGCGCGGATCGATTTGCCGGCGTGGGTGCGATAAAGAAAAAAGTAAAGGCCGGCCGTGACGACGATCGCGATGAAGACGGCGAACGCCTTGGTGCCCAGGATCGTGATCGTGCCGGACTGGACGGAACCGAGACTCACGTCGAGAGCGTGCGGCGTGGTGGTGAAGAGCGCCGTCGCGATGCCGGTGATCATCAGATTGACCGAAAACGTCGACAACAGGGTGGTCAATTCCGGGGCGTTGATCACGCGGTGAACGGCGACGAAATAGAGTCCGATTCCAAAGAGCAGGCCGCCTACCAGGACGACGATCAACCCCAGGTAGGGGTTGATTCCAAGGCCCTGGCTCAAAACGAGCACGGTGAACATACCCATGACGATGGCCGGACCGTGCGCGAGGTTGATCACTCGCATGACGCCGAAGATCAGCGTCAGGCCCATGGCGGCCAAGCCATAGACAAAGCCGATCATGAGCCCGTCGATGCAAGCGCCGGCGACTGCTTCGATGTTCATTACGACCTCTGCGTGGGATGTGGACGGAGGCCAGGCAGCCGGCGCGCTCGCTCGGCTGCCTGACCACGTGCCGTCAAGAACAGGCTAGCGAAGCTCGACTACTGCTGCGGACGCATGATCGCGTCGGCGGACTTGGCGGCTTCAGGCCACACGATCTGCGAGACGAGCTTGCCGGAAGAATCTTTCTGCCACTGCATGTAAACCATATCGTGCGCGACTTGCTTGCCGTGAGTACTGGCGTCGGTACTGAACTTGACGTGGCCGTAGAACGTCATCAGGTCAAGCTTGTCGAGCGCGGCGCCGACCTTCGCCGGGTCGACGCTGTCGGCGTCCTCGATCGCCTTTTGGAGGATCAAGCCTTGCGCGTAACCGCCGGCCGAGTGATACGACGGCGCTGACTTGTACGTAGCGTTGTATTCGGACACAAAGTCCTTCACGCTGATGCCGTACCACGGTAGGCCGGCGGCCTTGGCGGCGTCAGCGCTGTAGGTGACCGGGACCTCCCACTGACTCGGTCCGACGATGCCGATCGCGGCGGCGCCGATGTCCGCAAAGGTGGGCTCAGGCGGCGCGACCAGGAGCGAAACGAACTTGACCGGGATTTTTTTCTCATAGAGCTGCTTGGCAAAGCTCGTGCCGTCCACGAGGTGGCCGCCGCCCAGGATGGCGTCTGGGTTGAGCGCGGTGATCTTGTTTATAAAGGGGGCGAAATCGGTGGTGCCGCTGTCGTACCCTTCCGACATCACCACGTTGTAGCCCTTACTCTTGGCGTACGGTACCGCGGCGTTCGCAACGGCGGTAGAGAACGAATCTTTCTCGTTGATGATCGCAATGTTCTTGATGGTGGGGTCGAGTTTGGCCATCAAGTCGATCGCGCCGGTCAGGTAGCGGCTGGCGGGGGTGTAGAGCTGGTAGACATTCTTAAAACCCTTTGCCATCGTCGCATCGTCCGCGGCGCCGGCCGTGATCATCAACTTTCCGTTCTGCTCGGAGACGACGGCGGCCGCGGCCGTCAGCCCGCTGCTGTAGGGGCTCAGGAGGAAATCGACCTTGTCGTCGTTGATGAGCTTGGTATACAACGCCTGGACCCGGTCGGTGGTGCTCTGATCGTCGTACGACTTGAGCTGGGGCATCAGCACTGTGCCGTCTTTGAGCTTGATGCCGCCCGCCTTGGTCACGTCAGCGGCCCACAGTTTCAGCCCTTCGGTTTGCTTCTGGGATGCCACCTGCTGCGCGCCGGTCTGCGACGCGGTGTAGCCGATCAAGATGGTCTTGGTCTGTCCGGATGGAGCGCTCGTCGCCGCCGGCGCGCTCGTGGGTTGAGCCGCCGCGGTCGCGGCAGGCGCCGATGTAGCGGCGGGAGCAGTGGTGGGAGCCGGCGCGCTCGTCGGCTGAGGTGCGGTTGTTGGAGGCGCGGAAGTTGGTGCAGGAGTTGGCGCGGAAGCGCATGCGGCCAGGATCACCGTGGCCAACATCAGTAGTACGGCGATCCAGAGGAAACGCGGAGACTTGGACATCTTCTTCTCCTTTTGATTCTTCGCGGCTTCGCGAAAATGATGAACCTCATCCATCGAGTCTCAACCAGGGGCGGCGAACCCGAACTGTCGCCGTCATCACCCCCCTTGTCATAAGGAATTGGAAAAGAGGAAAGGTGTCTGTAGGCCGTCACGGCCCAGCTACGGCCTGAATTATAGCCGCTCCGGGGGAATATTTCAAGGGGGCCCCGAGCGGCTTATGCTGGACTGCCTACCCGGGTTTAGAGACCTTTGCGAATTCGTTCTGGCTCGCCGTCACTCCCGGGCCGCCTTTTTCGCAAGCTGTCGCTGGGAGGCCAGGGGATTGGCGGCTTGCTCTCTCCCGCAATGCCACATCCATGCCGCTTTGCTTCGGGATCTTGATCCCGCAATCGGGGACGAGGGGACAAATGTCAACTTGCACACGCCCTAGTTATGGACTAGAATAATCATTACCCTCATGATTCAGCTCAATCCAATCGGAGTTGTCCGAAACGCGATCCTGCAAGCGCACCGCGACACACGCTGGGAAACGGTCGAGTCCGAGATCCGGATCGACGCCGAGTGGCGCGCGGCGCTAGACGGTCTGAAAGAGTTCTCGCACATCTGGGTCATTGCGTACATGCATCAGATGCCGCCTCCGTCTTCGGTCCACATCCATCCCATGCACGACCCTCACGCGCCGCTCGTCGGCATTTTCGCCACCCGTTCTCCTCAACGCCCAAACGGGCTCGGCCTCTGCGCGGCCGAGTTGATCGGCGTAGGAGACGGAGTCCTGCACGTTCGCCGTCTGGACGCGCTCGACGGCACCCCGGTATTGGATATCAAGCCGTATGTCCCCGGTCGCGACGCGCTCACAAACGCCCGCGTGAGCGCCTGGTTCAGACAGTCGAATGCCTAAACGTGCCTCGTTCTCGATCTCACAAGCGCTGTTCAGTGCGGTCGTGTTGTTTCTCGTCCTGACCCTCTTGAACGGCTATCTGCAGAATATCGTTGCAGGAGGACGGGCGAACGCCTGGATTGTACTCGCCGGCGACGTCATCGCGCTGGCGCTAGTCCTTTGGTATTCGCGCAGCCGCGTCCACCTAGATCTCGATCCGCTAGAGCTCGCCGGGTTCCTGATCGTTACGGTCGGCACTTGGCTGTACTTTGTGGCACCGTCGCTCCCGACTCTGCTTCCGCCGACGCAGTCTTCCGACGCGGTCCGCGTATATCAGCAGGTCCTGTTCTCTTACCCGGCAGGAAGTCTCGTCACTTGGTACCCAGCTGCCGGCGCGTTTCTCGCGGCAGTCTTTTCGCACTGGCTCGGCTGGGCGCCTCTCCGCGTGCTGCACCCCACCGCAGCATTGTTTGTAGCGCTGGCGGCCGGCGCCACGTACGGGATCACGTGCTCGCTGCTGCCCAAACGCCGCGTACACAAGATCGCAGCGCTCCTGGCGCCCGCGTTGCTCTTCGCGCCGTGGACCTATTTTGCCGGTGTGATCGACTGGGACCAATACTTTTACGCCCAGGCATTCGCCCAGTTGTTCGTGCTTGCCGCGCTCTGGTACACCGCGAGCTACGCGGAGCGACAGGACTGGGTCTACGCCGCGCTGGTGTCGGCCAGTCTCATCGGCGTTGTCGCGGCATACCCTGTCTTCGTTGTACTTCCGTTTGCTGCCTTTGCGCTGGTGGTGGTTGTCCGCGTTCTCGTAACCGCCAAGTCGAAAGGCGGGACCCAGAGGGCGCGGGAGGGACCCGCCGAACCTGAGGGCTCGTCCGAAGCGCCAGGGAGTCGTGCAGCGTTGGCGACGCTGGGCCTGCTTGTGGCGCTTTTGCTCGTCGTGGCGTTCACGCTTCAGCTGTCTGGCATCCTCGATATCTCAGCCGCGCGGGTGCCGACGACGGCAGAGGTCGGACCGGGCGGCGTGGCGAAACCCACGCTGGAGAATCTGGGAGGGCCGTTCTTTCTGCTTCTCGGGCTGGTCGGCATCCCGCTCGCATGGAAGGGCCGTGCGTTCGGCAAAGCGCTCGTCGGTTTTGTCGTGGTGTGGCTTCTTCAGTTCGCGGCGATCGCGGTCGTCCAATCCTTTGTCCCGATCTCAGACTATCGGGTCAACAAGACGTTTTACATTCTGATCTTTCCCCTCGCCATATTTGCCGCCCTCACGCTGATTCGGATCGGCGCGCGCGCGGTACCTCGCATGGCGTTCGCCCCGCGCGCATTGGCCGCCGGGTTTGTCGGGGTCGTTCTGCTTCTTGCCGCAGCCATTCTCGCATTCAGTCCGCCCAAACCGTATGCGCCTTTCACGGAATCACAACTGCAGACGGCGTTTTGGGCGAAGGGACATCTTGACACCTATCAGATTAGCTATATGGATCCCCAGACGATCCGAGCCTACTGGCTTGCGTTCGGCCTGTGGGGTGAGACGCTCCCGAACGAGTGGTTCCAATGGATTCCTGCCGGGACCAAGCTGGGGCCGGCATCATTTGACGATTGGCTGCAGGACTCGGCGTGGCCCCGTTGGGCTTTTGTCCCCGACGTCGACGCGCAGCCGGTAGTGCCGGCCCAGGTCTTGTACCAGAATGGCACGAGCGCGATCGTTCAAAAAGCAGAGCCTGAGATCGTCAAGCCGGTCCCGCAGCACGCGTCGCAATGGGTGTTCGCCTCGGCGCTCGGGCAGACGATTCGTCTGCTCGGCTACGACATGCCCCGAACGACGTTCCTCGCCGGCGAGACCGTTACCTTCACGACGTACGCCGAGTCGATCTATCCACCGCAGGTAA
Source organism: Chloroflexota bacterium (assembly GCA_023380675.1). Next base: position 313 of record JAMCRS010000221.1, on the reverse strand, counting down.
CGGCCGGGTGGCGCGCGGCTATCGTCGACCGGGACGACAACGTCGTGAGCGGGGTTTCCGCGGACCCGTTTGCCGGCCGGTATCCCGTTCAGCGGTGGCCGATGGGACGATTCTCGACCGAGCACTGGGCGCTCCCTCTCGAACCCAACCTGCCCCCCGGGCGATACCAGGTGCAATTGGGCCTGTATGGCCGTGTCGACGGGAGGGAGTTTTCGCCGTTCTATACGGACTCGTCCGGCGCTGCTTTGCCGGACAAAAAGCCGCCGTTTGCGGTCCCTCTTGCCGTCATCAAGATACCGGTCGCGCGGCCGAC
>JAMCRS010000220.1 GCA_023380675.1 Chloroflexota bacterium | reverse complement strand
AGGCGGCGAGAGAGGATCACAATTGATCAAGCAGGCATTGCAAGGGCTGGGAGGACTCGTTCTCGGAGGCCGGTTGGTCTTTGTTGCAATTCAGTTCATTCCGTACGGACGCGACCATACAAATCCCCCGGTGCAGTCGGAGCCGAACTGGGGCAGCCCGCAGACACGCGCGCTCGCGGTCCGCGCCTGTTTCGACTGTCACAGCAACCAGAGCGTCTGGCCGTGGTATTCCAATATCGCGCCCATTTCGTGGCTGATCCAGCGTGACGTGGACCAGGGACGCCGGAGGCTCAATTTTTCAGAATGGAACGGCTTTGGCGAGACGCGTGATGTGACGCGCGTCGTGCAGCGGGGCGAGATGCCGCAGTGGTACTACGTACTGATCCATCCACAGGCAAACCTTTCGCCCTCCGAAAAGGTGTCACTCGTCGAGGGCTTGGGCTCTCTCTCGCAGCGCTAGGCTCGCTCGTTCACCCTGGGGAGTTGCCCAAATGGCTGGTAGAGGCGACGCGTGTGGTTGCCCTTGATGCTTGCCGCCTTGTCTTCGATCCGATAACAATAACGCAGCCGCGGATTCGCCGGCGGCAGTGTGCCGCACCCGGCGTTCCGCGTGGAGGAATTCGAGAAAATGGTTGGAAAGCGCATAAGACGAATATCGACAGTCTTTCTGCTCGCGCTCTTGGTCGTCATGGGCATGGGCGCCGGTGTCGCTCTGGACCACGCGGCGTCGGTCGCGCACGCTCAAGCCGGTGCGACACCCACGCCCGCCGCGACCGGGCCGGACATGCAATTGATCGCCGAAGCGTGGACCAAGATCCAGCAGAACTACGTCGACCACTCGGCGGAACAGGCCAAGCCGATGACCTACGGTGCGATTAGCGGTATGGTCAATTCCTTGGGCGACACCGGCCACAGCACGTTTCTTTCGCCGCAGATGGTCAAGTCGGAACGAGATTTTACCCAGGGTCACTTCGAGGGGATCGGGGCCGAAGTGGAGGATAAGAACGGCCAGGTCGTGATCGTAGCGCCGTTCGACGGGTCGCCGGCGCAAAAGGCCAACCTGCGAGCAGGGGATGCAATTCTGCGGGTCGACAGCGCCGACGTCTCCGGCCTGCCGCTGGATCAGGTCGTGGGCCGGATCCTCGGACCGGCCGGCACGTCGGTGAGCCTGACCGTCCTGGATCCCACGACCGGCCAAACGCGTGACGTCACTCTCGTGCGCGCGCAGATCACTATGAACAACGTCACGTGGCAGGTTCTCCCCGGCACCCAGATCGCGCACGTGCGCATCGCCGGCTTTAGCCAGGGGGTCAGCGCGGAATTGAAACAGGACTTGACGCAGATGAAGGCTCAAGGAGTGACCGGCGTCATTCTCGACCTGCGCAACAATCCGGGTGGGCTGTTGGGCGAGGCGGTGAACACCACCAGCCAGTTTCTGGCGAGCGGCGACGTGCTCCTGGAAAAGGATGCCCAGGGCAAGATCACCCACGACGCCGTGCGGCCCGGCGGAGTCGCCACGCAGATGCCGATGGCGATCCTCGTCAACTACGGGACCGCCAGCGCGGCTGAGATCGTGGCCGGGGCGCTCCAGGATGCGGGGCGCGCCAAGTTGATCGGCGAAACTACCTACGGCACCGGCACGGTCTTGAGCGAGTTCTCTCTTTCCGATGGATCGGCCCTGATGCTGGCGATCGAGGAATGGCTCACGCCGAGCGGGCGCGTCATCTGGCACACTGGGATCGCGCCGGACCAGTCGGTCTCGCTCGCGCCCGACGCGATCACGCTGACCCCGGAAGCGGAGCGCAGCATGACCGCGGCACAGCTGCAGGCCAGCGGGGACCAACAACTATTGCAGGCGCTACATTCGTTCGACCACACCGCGAATCGGTCGGCGTCCCCGGCGGTGCCGGCGGCGGCTGCAGCCCAAGGGCCCATTCCGGCCGTGCCGGCTGGCGTTTCGGCGCTGCCTTTGGCGTTGAATCTCGAGGTGCTGCAGCAGTTTGCACTGCTCTGAGGCGCGTGCGCCGCGCCAGGACCGGAACTGACAGGGGCGAGCAGTCATGCTCGCCCCTGTCACATGTTCGAGGGATGCTCGTCTCCGGCCGGGATACGGCGGACCGGGTGCCTCTCAACTCACGAGGTCGTTCTCGATCGCGTAATGCGCGAGCTCGACGTTGTTCTTGAGCTTCATCTTGCGCAAGAGCCGTGAGCGGAACTGCCTCACGGTCTTGTCGCTGATGGACAATTCTTCCGCGATCTCGTCGGTGCTTTTTCCAGAGGCCAGACGGATAAAGACCTGGAATTCGCGCGTCGAGAGCAGTTTGTGACGCGGTTTGTCGGTGCCGCGCTCGAGCTCCTGCGCCAGCTTCTCCGCGAGCGTGGGGGTGACGTATTTGGCGCCCTGGGTCACCTTGCGGACCGCACGGACCACTTCGTCCGGCAGCGCGCGCTTGGTCAGATAACCGGACGCGCCCTCCCGCATGACGACGACGCCGAACTGGTCCTCGGTGTGCATGGTCAGGACGAGGACCGGCAGCTCCGGGTGCGACGACTTGATCTGTTTCAGTACCTCCAGCCCGTCTCCGCCCGGCATGACGAGGTCCAACATCACCAGGTCCCAGTTCGATTTGTGCACCTGGTCGAGCACCTCCGGGCACGACTGGGCTTCGCCCACCGCGATTCCCGGAAACTCGCCGGTGAGTATTTGTTTCAACCCGCCCCGGATCAACGGATGGTCGTCGGCGATGAGAATTCTCATTTCGTTCCCTCCTCAGCCTTGCCGGCGCCGCCCAGCGGGATTCGCGCCGTGACCGTCGTCCCTTTTCCTTCACTTGTGATGTCGACCCTGCCGCCGAGCGCCTGCGCGCGCTCCCGCATACCGATCAGACCGATCGATTTCGGGCTGGCCGCCTCCTCCGCCTGTATGCCGCGACCGTCGTCCGTGACGTTTAGAACGACGCTCCCTTTTTCCACGCTCAGCCGGACGCTCGCACACTTGGCATGGGCGTGGCGCGCGATATTCGTCATCGCTTCCTGGAGAATACGGAAGATCGTGGTGGCAGTGGTCTTGTCGACCTGCTCGTCGTCCAATTCCACTTCGGCCGTGCACTCGACTCCGAACCGCGAGCTAAAGTCCTGCGCTTGCCACTCCACCGCTTTGGTCAATCCGACCTCGTTCAAGAGACCCGGCCGCAGCTCGGACGAGATACGCTGGACCGAATCCAGCGCGGTGTCGCTCAGCTTGAGCATCGACGTGGACTTGTCCAGGATCGCCTTCTGACTCTTGGCCAGCCAATCCAGGTCGTATCGGAATGAGGTAACGAGCTGTCCCAGTTCGTCGTGTATCTGCCGGGCCACTTCCACCCGCTCTTCCTCACGGACAGACTCCATTTTCGCGGACAGCGCCCGGATGTTGTTCAAAGCGCTCTTCAGTTCCCGTTCCGCCTTTTTGCGGCGGCCGGCTTCCTGCCTCATCAGGTCTCGAGCGCTCGCGACGAAGAGGATGACCGCGGCGAGCGACGCGAAAACAGAGATCAGGCGAACGTCGTCCCACGTCAGCTCGCGAGCGCTCTTGTTCTTGCGGGCGACGACGATCACGCCGAAGAGCTCTTCGAAGCAGATGACCGGCACGACGGCGGCCGATATCTGTGCGTTCTCGGACTTTAACTCTAGAAACGGCCAGTCTGCACAGCTCTCGACGAGCATGGCCTCCCGGTCGCGCGCCGCCAACCCGAGGGGACCCTCGCCCAGCTTCACCGGCTCGCCCGGAACCGTGTCGACGCCGCGCGAGACCTCCGGCTCGAGAACCCCGCGCCGCGCTCGATACAAGTAAACGACGAGGTTCTCGGCCTGGAAAAGCTCTTCCGCTCGGTCGGCGATCAAGTTCAAGAGCGCTTTGCGGCTGACGGTGGATTGGAATTCCAGCAGAATTTCGCGTACGGAGTAGAGGGCCTGACTGTAGAAATCGGAGGTGAGCGGCGGCAGGACCGGCGCGGGCGAGCGGGTCTGGAGCTGCCACAGGAAACTGGGCTGACCCGGCGCGACTCCCAGCGCCGTCACCTTTGCGCTGCCCGGGAGCGTCTTGCCGCCGTGCGGCTGGATGGCCGCGTCGTAGACGCGCGTGATGGAAAAGGGGACGCCCTCCAGAAGGTTGCCGAGGTTCGTGAACCCCTCCGGCGCGACGTATTGCGCCAACGACGTGCCGGCCAACTGGTCGGTCTGCACCCCCAAGAGTGCGGCCGCCGCGCTGTTCGCGTCCTCGACGATCCCGACGGGGTCAGTGACCAGGCACGGTCCCGGCACCGCTTCGAGAAGCTGTGCAAATCGTTCGGCCGAAACGCGATCGTTCGCGCGCGCAGAGCTTGGCTCTCCCGCGTCAATGTCGGGAGAGACAGCTCCGCTGACACCGAGCTCGAGCTCCAGCGACTCTGCCAAAGACGATCACCCTTCCATCCTGCACATTCGAGAACAAGTCGAATGAGATTATTCTACTCTTCAACGTCGGTTCTTGTCAATATCGCGCGCCGGGCAATTGCTTGCGTGTGGTTCTGAGCGGAGCGATGAATCTCTTCTTAAATGCGATCCCTCGCCGCGCATAGGTAACACGCTGGCCCGCTCGCGCCAAAGTTGCAGGCAATTCTGCGAACGGACCGTAGGTCGACAATTCTTCTGGTAAACAGGCAATCACAACCAGGACCGGCGAGCAATCGTGCAAACGACTTCGCTGGAACCGTGAACCCGTAAAAGCAAAAGCGCGTTGTACGTGCTGCGCTGCCGAGACGCCGTAGGAGACGCGCCGGCCAAGCGACAAACAGCGGAGCCGAATCGACCGGGCCACCAACCACGAATCCCGCACGCGCCAGTGGCCGCAAGCGGGATTCTATTCTGAACGGTCGCGTCGTACCTGGCACGCCCGGTTGCACGCTGTTCCTATTGAGGGATTCCTTCGTAGGAGCCGACCGCATCCCCGAGGACAGTTGAGTCTCCGACGACGTCGACGGACGCGACGATCGGCTGATACGGATAGGAGGTCGTCAGGACGCCGCTGGCAATCGTACCATTTGCCAGGCCCGTATCGAACCGCTGGTCGAAACCGAACATCGGCGTGGTCGGACTCACGCTGGCGGTCCGGGTCTGCGTCGTTCCGTTAGACAGATAGAGCGTGAGCGTCACCGTCGTGGCGTCGCCGCCGGCCAACCGGCCCACGACGCCGGTGCCCCAGGTGCCTCCCGTCGCGGCGTTGGACGCGGCTTTCTTGAGGACCGGCAGGAGGACGCGCGTCATGTCGGCCGGAGCCGGCAGTAAGCGGTAGGCTGCTGCCCGCATTCCCTTCGTCGAGTTGTAGGTCGTGAAGTGTTCGACGATGGCGACGATCGGCCGGTTGGCCGTCAGCCGGCCGCTCCCGTAAAAGGACGACAGGCCCGCGAGGGCCGCGCTGTTTCTCTGATCGAACTGCGGCATCGGCGTGCCGGAGACGCGGTCGGTGTAACTGTTTCCGGCCGTATCCTTGTAGACCAGCGTCGCGGTCACCGGCTGCCCGTCGATCGAAACGGCGAGGACGCTCGAAGACCAGGTGGTGCCGGTCGCGCTGTCGGCGACGTTCTTGAGCAGCTGGGGCGCGTAGAGGGTCGTGGCGGCGTCGGCGTTGGTGAGTCCACCAAATTCCATCAATCGGCCGGTCTCGTTGTGGCGTGTGATCGCCGAAACCGGCTGGCTGGCGCCGATCTGACCGCGGCCGTAAAAGGTGCCGACGGCCGCGAGCGCGGAATCGGCGGACAGGTCGGCGGTGTACGAGCCGCCGGCCGGGATCGAGATGTTCGAGTGGACGTACTGCTGGCCGGTGCTCTGCGTGTAGGTGACGACGACCGTCGCGGCGGCGGAAGCGCTGCTGTTCTGAATGGCGATCGTCGAATCGAGTCGGGTTCCGGAGCCGCCGCCGCCCGTCACGTTCTTGAGCAGTTGAGGGATCCAGATGGAGGAAGTGGCGCGGGTGCTCGGTTGGCCGCTGTAGCTTTCCAAGCGGAAATTCTTTCCGAGCGTGCTGGCGAGGCCGGCGTACTCGGTCACCACCGTGGCAAAGAGTGCGTCCGAGTCGAGGACGGCGGAGCCGGCGAACGTCGTCGGCAGTCCGGACTGGCCGGGCTGGTCGAGCGTGATGCTGGCGAACGGCGCGATCGTGCGGGTCGTCGACAAGAGGGCCTGGCCGTTGGCGTTGTGGTACGACAGCCGCGCGTCCATTTGCAGGCTCGGGTCGAGGTTCTGGACGACGATGCTGGTGTAGAGCGGCCCGCCGCCGGCCGCCGCGTGTGTAACCCCGCCGGCGGGGAATAGCCGCCATGTGACCAGCAGTGCGATGGTGAGTGCGAAAGCGGTTGCGATCAGTCTGGTTTTGGATTTCATGTAAGCTCCTTTGTACAGGCGGACGGTGTGCCTTCGGAGCTGAGGTTGGCTGTTGCGCCCCAAATGGTCCGTATACCGCACCGGGTTGTTGCGGACGTAGGAATACCGGTTGAGCGACTGCGGGTCGTACAGGTCCGGGATGAGCGTGTCCGGTTGGACAAAGTGGCCGAGTACGACCACCAATCGCGCGGTTGGCTTTTGGCAAGACTTTGGCGCGTACTTGTATGGAGAGGCAACGCATTCGGGATTGCCGTTCCTGCCTTTGATCAGATCGCGAGAATGCGCTTTGTTCCGAGTCACCATCCAGCATTCGCACTGTCTCACGCCGCCCTAACATATTCTCTCTCATTTCTACTTGCTGATTCGCGATAGAATCCCCAAACCGCCTACCAACGCACCTGTCAGCTTGCTAATCAGCATTGCTGGTCGCGACCATGCGACTTCGACGAGACCGGAGCCCGGATACCTACCGTACGATCTCGACGTCCGCGTACGCCGCCACCTTGGTGCCGTCAGGGTTGTTGGGGTCAAGCCAATCTACCACAGCGAGGCGCACCCGTCCCCCTGGTGGCAGGAAGCTCATCGGGATGCCGTAAAAATTGGTGCCGCTTTTGCTTGTTCCCGGGGAAATGCTCACCACGCTAGGGTCCACCAAATGAAAGCTCCAGGGGTAGTATACCCATGTCTGCGATTGTGAATCGAAGGTATAGGCGCGAACGCCATATGTGTAGTCAGGAAAATATACGGGGCTTGTTCCACGGTTAATGACCTCGTACCCAACGGGCTTGTCATCGCCAAATTCATATCCATTTGTGTAGAGTTGCAGACCCGGATCCAGTCTTGCGCCGACGACGTCTTCAAACGTGTCATGGCCCACGTTCACCTCCGGGCCCATACATCCCGCGAGCGTGAGGATGCACAGAGACATGATAATCAGGTTTATGCGGAGCACCGCGCGATCTTGGCCCAGCCACATGTTCATTTTTTCTCCGCTGTATGCGACACGATTGACAATCCGTAGACGGGCGTATCTACCCACTTTCGGCGGTACCCGGTCGATCCGGAGCATCACCGCCAAAGGTCGGGTACCACCCAAGGCAGGCTATCATATCCCTTGGTATCGCCAAACGAGAACTCGTACGGTGGCTTCTTCGAGCCCCAGAAATCCACTTTTGCCGGGAGGCCACCTCTGACATCCACAGAGGACGACGCTTCGATGACGGTCCCCGTTGGTATATCTTTTGAGTTCTCATAGAAGTCGAATACAGTGTCACCGATGATCGTGTAGTTTCGGGTCAGCGACTGGCCTCGCGTGTTGTGAAGTTCAAAGATGACGTCAAGTTGCATTTCCTTCAGAGTTTCTTGAGAAGGCACCAGCTCCATAGTGAGCACGCGTCCACCGGTCCTGAGGCCCTTGCCTCCACTCAGGTAGATGTCAACCAGAAGGTTGCCCTGGTCTCTGCTGTAAACCGGCACGCACACCTTGCCAACACACTCGAAGCCCGTCTGGTACCACAAAAGAGTCCCCTCTGCTCTCCCCGTCGCATGCAGCCCGGGTGCCGGGCCAATCTGTTGAGGTGCCGGGAGATCGCCCGCGCCGCCGGACGTCGAGTCGCCCGTTACTGCCTTGTCCCGCGCTTTCGGATCTGACAGCCAAAGGTCAACGCGATGGAACCCGTCGTTGGGGTCCTTGCTCGGACCCTGCTCGTCGCTTGTTGTCGCCGCCGCGCTGGTTGTTTTTGACGCCCAAATGGCACGCATTTCCGCGTTGTAGTACGGGTCGCCGCGGTCCACGCCGTGTCCCGTCGGATCCGTGTTCCGCACCGGGTTATTGCGGACGTAGGAGTACCGGTTGAGCGACTGCGGGTCGTACAGGTCCGGGATGAGCGTGTCCGGCTGGGTGAACCGGCCGATGAGGCGTTGCCCCCGCGGGCATACCACGCGGAATCCTAGTGCTTCGAGCGGTCAGTGGGTGTACCCTGAGCCTTGGTCTGGCGCTGCTGCTTGGTTAGATGAGAATCGAGAAAACCACGGTACCTCCCGACTACGAAGAATGTCCATGCCGTGCTGAGCAGCATGAGAATGCCAACAAAAAGTCCCGCAAAGGCCGCAAAGGCCACGAGTCCTAATACGGTCTCTACGGTCCAATTGTAGGAAGCATCGAGTAGAGCACCCACAAGTAACAGTGCGAGGAAGAACGCTCCTACGAGAAACCCCGAGACGAGTCCGTACCGCAACGGCCGCAACGAAGATTCCGGCCCAACTAGGAAGTCGCGGCGGACCGACTTGTTGGTGCAAAAGACATAGCAAACTGGAATGCTCAGCAAGGCCCCTATTAGCGCAACCAAGATTCTCATTGCCACACCTCAGTCATTACTTCCCAAACGGGATACCCCTCCAGCCTAGGCTGTTTGCCATAGAAACCGACTGAACGACCCAAGCAGACACTGCCTCGCGGTCAACTACGCCAACCGCGGTGGTACATGCGCTGTTGAGAACGTCGTTTCCCACTCGCAGATTCTCAATCTCTGTTCGGCCCGACTTGGCGCTCGCCACGAACGTGGAAACTGTCGAAGCCGCGGACAACAAGTTTCCCAAGGCCAAGGCAGGCTGGACATAAACCTCCGCCATGGCCGCCCCCGCCAGACCAGTTGCGACGGGCACTTCGGGCGCCCCCGCAAGTACTGCGGGGGAAGTTGCGCCGGCCCCTGCAACTGCTCCCAGAACTACGCCGCCCGCCGCAAGAGTATCTGTCAGCCATGCACCAGCATTTAGACCAAGGGCCGCGCCTGACCAAACATCCGCGGGCAAGGGCAATGTATTGCGGATGAACGCTGTTATCGGTCCAACCTCTTCGCGGCCGACCTTGCCGGGTTCAGGGAGCTGTTCCTTGTCGCCTGACGTCGACTCGCCGACCAGTTTGCGCGCCAGCCCTTTCAAGTCGCTGACGTAGGGCCTGACGTACCCATGGCTTCCGCTGTCGATTAACTTGCCGGTCCCACCGTCATCGTCGCTGCCGCCACTGGTCCCTTGGCTGCTACCCGTCGTCGCTGCCCAGATGGCGTGGTACCACTGGTCACGGGGGTCGTGTCCCGTCGGATCCGTATTCCGCACCGGGTTGTTGCGGACGTAAGTGTAACGGTTGAGCGACTGCGGGTCACACGAATTCCAGATGGTTCTGTGGCGATGCTGCAAAACTCCTCACCGCGTTACGCCCGCGGCCTCACTCAGAGGCATCTCCGTCGGCATCGCTCTTTGGCGCGGCCCCGCGAGAAACGCAGACAAGCCTGAGCGTCACTAGAGAGTGCCACCCGTTTGGATCAACGATGTCCCGGTCCAAAAAACGCAGCAAGATGCGAACGTGCGCCGTCGGCGGGTGGCGATCAGGATTCGCAACCCCGGGGTGTGCGCTTTTGACGAGCCACGACCGGCTAATCGAACATTTCTCTGTAGCCAATCATTGTGCCCTTACCGTCAAGGCACACCTCAAGCCCCATGGTAGACCAACTCCAGGAAAAGCTGGTTATCCAAATCCAAACGGCTTGGCTTGATTCTGGTGCTTCGATATGACAACCTTCAAAGTCCGGGTAGTACACCGTTAGGGTTCCCGCTCGGCTGAGAGCCTCGTAGACCTGCCTCTCAGACATCCCTGGTTTGAGGACATCCACGACTTTCGCCCGTGTTGTCTCATACGCGGACTGATTTGCTTGTCTAATCCCGAGCGGTACCACGCAACATAACACCAGCACCCCAAGCACGGTAACGATCACGCGTTTCCTTGAGAGAACGTGCATGCCAAAGCTCTCCCTTATTGTGTAGGTAGTCCCACATTGTTCCCAAGCCAGCCCGGAACGTCGCTGGGACGCAGCCGAATGAAAGGACGGCTAAGAAGCCAGCCCAACTCCACTCCCCTTTCGCCTAACGCGTGGTCTTGCCACGAATTGCCTTGTCCAAAGAGTTCATGGAAGTCATTTCCGGCGCTCGCGGCAATAGGGCCCGTTTCATACGAGGCCGCTACGTATTCCCAAAAGTGACCGACTTGGTTCGACTCCAGTCCCGGTGGATCTCGATAAGACATAATGAACCCCGTACCCCCTCTCCACGGCCATCCGAAAGCAGCGCCCTTGACTATGCGGCCCTCACTAGCGCACACGTTACTTCCGTGATAGCCGCAGTACGCCGCATCCGTGGGGTGCCAACCCAAGGTTATCAACGTCATGTCGTCCACGAATTCCCCCGTATTGTCTGCCGTGAGCCCGGCGTCTGCCTCTGTGAGCGCAATCAATAACTGCAAGTCGTCAGCGCCGTTTGACATCTGCATTCCGGCGATATCCTGTAATGTCTTGATTCGCTCTGACTGAGTGAGACCAATCTTCTCAGGTACTGCGAGTTTGGTCTTGCCGCCGGACGTCGACTCGCCAACCAGTTTGCGAGCCAGCCCCTTCAAGTCGCTGACGTAGGGCCTGACGTACCCATGGCTTCCGCTGTCGATTAACTTGCCGGTCCCGCCATCATCGTCGCCGCCGCCACTGGTCCCTTGGCTGCTACCCGTCGTCGCCGGCGCGCTCGCATTCTGCGCCGCCCAGATGGCGTGGTACCACTGGTCACGGGGGCCGTGTCCCGTCGGATCCGTGTTCCGCACCGGGTTGTTGCGGACGTAGGAGTACCGGTTGAGCGACTGCGGGTCGTAGATGTTCTGGATGAGCGTGTCCGGCTGGGTGAAGCGGGTGATGGCACGGTCCTATTATGTTGAGACGCATTACGTCAGCCCGGCACCCGCGGAAAAGCGCTGGTCGGTAAATCCGAAGACGGAAGGCAGGTTGTCGTATGCGGCTTTCTTTGAGCATCCTACTGCTACCAGCGGCGCAACACGCGGTAGGATACGGACAAATCGCGCACACTAATGACAAGCCATACCATCTCAATGGGCTACGATCTGGATATCCTTGAACGCCGCGATTCTAGAGCCCTCCACGTTTGTTGGGTCACCCCATCCGACCACAACTAGTCTCACTCTCCCCACCGCTGGAATATCCTCCGCCCCGAGCGCGTAAGTTCCTTCAAGCCCGTTCTGCGGTTGCGGCTGAACGACCGAAAGCTGCTGCCGGACAACGTACCCGAGTCTCAAGCGGACCCACCTGCCAAGACTCGAATCGAACTTGAAGGCCTGTAGATTGTAGGTATTCGCTGTCAGGACATCGTGCACAAGCCGTGTATTCAGGACATCGTGTAATTCGACACTCGCTGTTGTCAGAAGATTGTGCCATGCGGCATACTTGCCTCCAGCAGGAGGTGAAGTATGGG
>JAMCRS010000219.1 GCA_023380675.1 Chloroflexota bacterium | reverse complement strand
TGGTCGCCGGACGGCAAGTCGATCGCGTTCGTCTCGGCGCGCCCAGGTCGGCAGGCGATATATCTGACGACGGCGGAAGGTGGAATCCCGCGAGCGATCGGACCGGAGGCCATGCGAGTGGAGTCGACGGCGTGGGCGAGTATTTCTGCGCCCCTGGTCGACAATCTCGCTCAGGACCCGCCGGCGCCTTCGTTGTACAACCAGCCGCCGGCAGAAACGGCGGGCCAGCTCGTTCCGATGAAGGACGTCTACCTCGCCCCCAGTTACGGTGAGATGAGCAATCGGGTCTCGGATTCGTTCGAGGCGCTGCGCGCCCGCGTCAAGGCCGAGGCCGGCTGGGATTTTCTCGGCGTACTTTCGGACATGACCCGGCAGCTCACGGGAGGCGTTTGCGGTGACGGCTGCGAGATCATGAGCTGGCACAAGACCGGCCGAGCGGTAGACACGCGTCTGGAGGTCGTAACGGGCGGTGCGCAAATGATCGAGATCGTCCGCGAGGACCAATTGGGAGAAACGTATTGGCGCATCTATTTGCGGGCCGCAAAGCAGGACGGCTCGATGGGCGAGCCGCTCACCGAGCCGCCGTGGAACTGGACGTACTACGCTCGCTGGACGCTTGCCCCGCACCAGGGGGGCGTACCCAAGACGATCCCCACCGGTTATTACGTCGACTTTACCCAACTGGCTCACGCTTACGGCTGGAACCGGATCTCGTCCTACGACGACCCACAGCTTTCCTGGAAAGAAAACAATACCGCGATGGAGTTTTGGCACTTTCAGAAGACGGATGGCCTGGTCTGGTACGCGGCGCTGCAGCAGCTGTATTCGCATGATACGCTGACGTCGGCGTTGGACTGGAACGAGCTGTTGAAGGAAAAACAGGACAATTATCTCTTGCCGCTCAAGGGGATACCTGCGCCGCCGGACGAGTGGCGCTGGTTCGCGATGTTCCCATAGTTTCTTTCCCAAGCCCTGGTTCCGCGATGGCATGGCGCAACCCGGCCGGTGCGCGTTGGAGAGGAACGCTGCGGCGAGCGATCCCTACTGAGGTTAGGCAGTCCGGGGCGGGTGCGATGCCGATTGCGTCGATAACATAAAGGACTCGGATTGCTCCGAGTCCTCGCTTATTTCTTGGCTTCGGTTGCGGCCATTGCGGCCGTTTGGCCTATTGGCCCGTGGCGGCTTGGACGGTGGCGATGGCCTTGCTCACATCCGGCGGCACGTAAGAATCACTATAGTACTGTTCGATCGTGGCCGAGAGTCGCGCCGTTTGGAGCCAATCGGTCAACGCGCTGCTCTGCTTTTGCTGCAGCGCCGAGGCATCCAGCGGACGGTTCTGCTCGTGACCGAGCGACTGGATGACGTGGACTCCGTACGTCGTCGTCACCGGCTGGCTGATCTGGTTCACCGCAAGCGCAAAGGCCGCGTCTGTGAACTCCGGGACAGTGGCGTCGCGCGCCAACCAGCCCAGGTCGCCGCCCTGCGCCTTGGAGGCGGTGTCGGTCGAGAGCTCTTCGGCCAATTTGGCAAAGTCCTCGCCGTTCTTCAACCGATCTTCGACCTTGACCGCGTCGGCGTACGTCGCGACCAGGATGTGGCGCGCGTGGACCTGCTCCGCCGAGGTGGGCACCTCTTTCGCCAACACCGCTTGAAGCTTGCGGCGGTAGAGCGTCGTCTCGACCAACCGGCGGAAATCCGCTTCGCTAATATTGTTTTTGCTCAAGGTGGCAAGATATTGATTCTTCTGTTCGAGAAAACCGGAGTGCGTTAGCGGCGTCGACGTCGGACCGGGCGTCTGGGTCGGCCCCTCGGTGGGAGTCACGGTCGGCGTCGTCGGCGTGATCGTCCCGGTCGGAGTGGGAGACGGAGTGCTGGTCGGCGTGATCGTCGGCGTCAAGGTTGGCGTGGAAGTGTCGGTGGGCGTGGGCGACGGGCCGGCGGTCGGCGTGGGCGTGGCGCGCTGGTAGCCGAATTCGATCTCGATCTCCTGGTCGATCTCGTCCTGGCTTACCGTGATCCCGCGCTTGGCGGCCTCCTGCCGGACCAGCTCGTCGTCGACGAGTTGCTGCAATTCGTTGTGCTGGAGGGAGAGGAGCTGCGTTACGTCGCTGCTCAATTGCTGCTGGTAATAGCTCGTCAGGAACGACATGCTCGGATCGCTACTCGCCTGGCTCAAGGTGTTCTGGATGGAAGAGATTTGACTCTGGAGCGAGCCCAGCGCATAGCGCAAATCGGCCTGATACTCGCGTACGGTGATGTTCGTGCCGTTGACGGTCGCGATCGGGTTGTTGAGCTTGCCGATGTTTTCCTGGTAATAGCCGAATGCGCCGACGAGCAGCACGAGCAGCCCTACGCCCCCGAGGCTGAGGAATAGGATGCGCTGCTGCCGCTGTTCGCGCGCGCGGCGCACCTGCTGCTTGCGAGTCTCCTGCGGCTCCAATCGCTTTCCATCTTTTGGCATTATGTCCTCAACAAAAGAGACAGTTGCGCGTACCGCGCAGCGCGGGCCGGCGGCCCGCTTCGTCCATCAGTCGCGTGCGACGGGCATCACGCGAGCAGCGTCACTCGCCGCGCGTAGTTTCCGTCCTGAACGGCAGCAGAGCGACGTGCCGCGCACGTTTGATCGCGATGGCCAGGCGGCGCTGGTGTTTGGCGCAGGTCCCGATCTTGCGGCGCGCCTTGATCTTGCCGTGGTCGGTCAGAAAGCGGCGCAATTGGTCGCTCATCTTGTAATCGATCTGTTTGACCTTTTGGGAGCAAAAGGGGCATACCTTGGGCGGGCGCGGGCCGCCGTAACGCCCGCGGCGCGGGCCGCCTCGTTCCGGGCGCGGGCCGCGCGATCCCTCGCTCGATTGCGAGCGTGACGGCGCGGGTGCGGGAGCCGGCGCAGAAGCCGGAGCGGACGCGGCCGATGTCTCGGGCCGGGACGAATTCTTGTTCTCTTCCATGATATCGAATCTCCTAGTGCGAATCTGTTGTCGGAACGTCGGCTCCGGCGGCGCCGGACGGTTCTTCAGGCACCGGACCGCGCCGGTCGAGAATAATGACCTCGTTGGCGACGATCTCTGTCCGAAAGTGTCTCTGGCCGTCCTCCGATTCCCAGCTGCGAGTCTCGAGGCGGCCCTCTACATACACCGGTGAATCCTTGCTCAGGTATTGGCTGCAGATTTCAGCCAAGCGGTCCCACGCGACCACGTTGAACCACTCGGTCTTTTCGGCGCGTTCCCCTTCCGGCTTGACCCAACTCCGGGTTACGGCGACCGGGAAAGCCGCCACGGGCTTGCCGTTCGGCGTATAACGCATCTCCGGATCGCGTCCCAGGTAGCCGATGATCTGTACTTTGTTAAGCCCTCTCATCTCACACGCTCCTGAAGGGGACCGCCCCGCATCTGCGAACGGTGCCGCGGCCGGTCAGGGCCGAACGCGCGGCGTTCGGGGGTCAAATGCAGAGTTGACGGAAATGCAGCGCGGCTGAGACTCAATCGCTTTCGAGGCGAATGACGATATAGCGCAGAATCTCCTCGGTCAGCTTGAGGGAACGCTCGAGATCGCGTATTGCGGTCGGGGGCATTTCGAACTGGAGCACGGAGTAAAAGGCTTCGGTGAACTTGACGATGGGATACGCCATGCGACGCTTGCCCCAATCGTCCCGGCGGGACATCTGGCCGCCGCCGGCTGCGATCAGCTTTTCGACCTTGTCGTTCACCGAAGCGAGGGATTGCTCGTCGACACTCGGCCGGACGAGGTACATGAGCTCGTACAAATGTGGCTCCTTTCCACGGGTTTGCCCCGCGCAGCGCGCGGAACAGAAAGGTCTGATGGTCCGGGCGAAACGATCACCTCACCGGACGGACCGATTATAGCATTTAAGCCAAGCAATAGCAAATCGAGCGCAGCGGGAGTCCCGTGGCGGCCGCTTGACACGCCGTCGGATTGGTAATACAGTCCCGCCCGGCCCGGTTCGCCGCGTCAAGGCGCCGCGGCCGACAAGAGTGAAACCATGAGCACACAGACCTCAGACTCTCGTCTCAGCCCCGACCAGAGCGGCCTGAACAGTCAGCAAGCGCGCGACCGGCTGGCGGAACACGGGCCGAACGAGCCGGCGGCCTCCAAGCGGCGCAGCGTCGTCGGACAGATCCTCGCGCTGTTCGGCAACCCGCTGGTCCTGATCCTCCTGATCGCCAGCCTTGCCACGGCGCTGCTCGGCGAGGTTGTGAACGCAAGCATCATCGTCGGCATCGTCCTCCTCAGCATCATTGTCGATTTCGCCCAGACCTATCGATCTCAGCGCTCGGCCGAACGGCTGCGAGACCAGGTCGCGCCGACCGCCACCGTGCTCCGCGATGGAGTATGGGGCGAGCAGCCGCGCCGGGAGATCGTGCCCGGCGACGTGATCCGCCTGGCCGCCGGCGACCTCGTTCCGGCTGACGCCACGCTCGTCCAATCACGCGACCTGCACGTAAACGAGGCCGCGCTCACCGGCGAGTCGCTCCCGGCGGAGAAGCAGGCAGGCGACGCCGCGGGCACCGCGACGGCCGATTCGGCAAGCAAGGTGTTTCTCGGCACGTCCGTGGTCAGCGGAACCGGAACAGCCGTCGTCACCGCCACGGGCAAGGCGACGGCGTTCGGCGATATTGCGGCGCGGCTGGCGACGCGGCCGCCGGAGACCGAGTTCGAGCGCGGGACGCGGAGCTTTGGGCTCCTCATCATGCAGACCGTGTTTTTCATGGTCGTCTTTGTTTTTCTGGTCAGCGCGGCGCTCAAGCGCGATCCGCTGCAAACGCTCCTGTTCGCCGTCGCCCTGGCGGTAGGACTCACCCCTGAATTTCTCCCGATGATCACGACCGTCACGCTCGGCGAGGGCGCCGTACACATGTCACGCCGCAAGGTGGTCGTCAAGAACCTGGCGTCGATTCAGAATCTCGGGAGCATGGACATTCTGTGCAGCGACAAGACCGGCACGCTCACGAGCGGCGACATGACGCTCGACCGGCACGTCGACTCGTTCGGCAAGTCCTCGCAAAGGGTTTTTCTGTACGCCTATCTGAACAGCCTCCACGAAACGGGCATTCAAGACGCGGCCGACGCAGCCATTCTTCGCCACGCGAATATCAATCCGCTCGACAATGCCATTCTGATGCACGAACATCCTGACGTCAAAGCCTTTTCCAAAGTCGACGAGATTCCTTTTGACTTTGAACGGCGGCGTATTTCGATCGTGGTGGAAAAGGAAGGCGAGAGGATCTTGATTACCAAGGGCGCGCCCGAGAGCATCCTGCCGCTGTGCGTCGACGCCGAGGCGGACGGCGCCGTACGGCCGGTCGACGCGGACACGCGGGCGCGGTGTACGGCGACGTACCAAGAGCTCGGCGGGCAGGGCTATCGGGTTTTGGCAGTCGGCACGCGTCGCGTGCCGATGCAGAAGGAGTACCACGTCGCCGACGAAAAGGAGCTAGCACTGCTCGGCTACACGGCCTTTATCGATCCACCGCTCCCGGATGCGGCCGACGCGCTCCAAGACCTGGCGCGCGACGGCGTCGGGATCAAGATCCTGACCGGCGACAACGAGCTGGTTGCGCGGCGCGTCTGCGAGCAGGTGGGTTTGGACGCCAGCGAGACGCTCGTGGGGGACGCATTGGGCCACATGAGCGATACGGCACTGGCCCACGTGGCAGAAACGACGACGCTGTTTGCCCGGGTGTCGCCGGCGCAAAAGAACCGCATCATCCTGGCGCTCAAGAGCCGCGGCCACGTCGTAGGATACATGGGCGATGGGATCAACGACGCGCCCTCGCTTCACACGGCGGACGTGGGAATTTCAGTCGCCACCGCAGTCGACGTGGCAAAAGATGCGGCGGACATCATCCTGATGGAGCGCGGCCTGCGCGTTCTGCACAGCGGTATTACGGAGGGACGCAAGGCGTTCGGCAACGTGATCAAATACCTGTTGATGGGAACGAGCTCGAATTTCGGCAACATGTTCAGCATGGCGGGCGCGTCCCTGGTCCTTCCGTTTCTGCCGATGCTTCCGACGCAGATCCTGCTCAACAATTTTCTCTACGATCTTTCGCAGATCACGATCCCGACCGACAACGTGGACGACACGTTCGTGCGCAAGCCGCGCAAGTGGAACATCTCTTTCATCCGCGACTTTATGCTCGTCATCGGGCCGTTGAGCTCGCTGTACGACTTTTTGACGTTCTACGTCCTGTTGAACGTCTTTCACGCTTCCGAGTCGCTCTTTCACACCGGCTGGTTCGTCGAGTCGCTGGCGACCCAGACGCTGGTGATCTTTGCCATTCGCACGTTCGGCAATCCGCTCCTCAGCCGTCCGGCCAAGCCGCTGACGATCACGACGCTGGTGATCGTCTTGGTTGGGATGGCGCTGCCCTTCTCGCCGGCGGCGGGCGTGCTCGGATTCGCACCGCTGCCCGCCGGGTATTTCGTTTTTCTCGCGCTCGCGACCGCAACGTATTTGCTGCTCGTCCAATGGGTCAAAGGGCGGATGATGAGTAGGTTGATGCTGTAAGTAAGGCATTCGTCTCACGCAAAGGCGCAAAGAACGCAAAGAGGAGGCTGTTCCTATCTTTGCGGCTTGACCTCTTTGTGTAAGATGCACTTGCAAAACCCAGCCTAACGCAAACGCGCAAAGGACCAAATAAAGAAACGAGGAACCGGATTAGGGAATCCGGCTCCTCGTCCTTGCACAGCCCCTGTGCTGAGGTGTTTATTCAATTCCTCGTTGGAGATCTCACGCGCCGAACGGATTCGCGCCAGCACCCGGCGTGAGAAAGCAGTCGACCGCTCACACGGCGGAAGAGCCAAGCTCAGCCAGTACGGCTTCGACGGCCCGCGGCACGGACGCCTCAACCGCCGGCGTCAACGCCTCTGAAAACTCGTATACTCTCTCTGCTTCGATCGCGACCACGGCGATATCCGCCGGCAGGTGCGCGCCGGTGCGGCGCCCGAGCTCGAGCGCGGTTTGGAGCGATGCATCGTGAGCGGAGCTCGTATGGCCCGCACCCGGATTGGCGAGGTCTTGCAGCCGAACCGTGCGCACAGACCCCGGCGGCTCGCGTCCCGTGCACACGGCGTCGACCAGCACCGCGCGGTCGTAGCCGACCAGCCGTTCCATGAGCCCGAGTCCGCCTAGCGACGAGCAATCCACTTCGAGCTGCGGGTCATTCACTTTCCGTTCGACTTGTTCGACCACCCGCCAGCCGACCCCGTCGTCGCCCAGAAGCGGATTGCCCAGACCGAGGACGAGCGTCTTCATTCGTTCTAGTCGCAGTGCTGCCTGAGCACCTGCACCACGCAGCCGCTTGCATCCCGGACCGTGACTTGGAGCGGCATCTGACCCGGCAGAGTATGCGTGGCGCAACCGAAGCAGGGATCGTAAAGCCGAAACGCCATTTCCACGCGATTGAGCAGTCCCTCCGTTACCACCGTCCCCTTGCGGATGAAATTCTGCGCAGCCTTTTTCACCGACATGCTGATCGGAGCATAGTTGTTGGTCGTCCCGACGATGAGATTGACTTTGGTGACGATGCCACGCTCGTCCGTCCAATAGTGGTGCGTCAGCGTCCCGCGCGGCGCCTCGACGATCCCCACTCCTTCCGTCGGCTTGGCGGCCGGCAGCGTCCGGAAATCGTCCGAGGTGATCTCCGGGTCGGTCGCCAATTCCACCCAGCGTTCCGCGGCATAGAGCAGTTCGATCAAGCGCGCCCAATGCGTCGCCAGGCGCTGATGAACCGGCTTGCCGCTCAACGCGCTGTAAAACCGCTCGTATTCCTGTTGGGCCAGGGGCGTAGCCATACCGTTGGCGGCGTTCAACCTGGACAGCGGCGTCGCCACGTAGACACCCGAGTCTTTGCCGTCGACGAATCCCTTCCATCCGATCTTTTTAAGGTATGGAAATTTCAGGTACGTCCACGGCTCGACGTGCTCGGCGATCCAATCGGGATATTCGCCGGGCGCGTACTTGCCGATGCGCTTGCCGTCCGGGTCGACGACGCTGACCTTCCCGTCGTAGAAATTCACCTTGTTGTTCTCGTCGACCATGCCGATGTAGTAGGTGTGATGGGTGTAAATGTCCCCGAGGATCAGCGCAAGATACGCCGAGTCCTTCAGTACGAGATCGCCGAAGAGCTTGAGGCTAAACTGCGCAAAGTTCACCGCCCAGCGGCCCATCTTCTCGATTTCCTGCCGCTGCTCCTCGGTGATCCCCTTGGTCAGTCCTCCCGGGATCGAAGTGCAGGGATGAACCTTGCGGCCGCCGATCATTTCGACGACGGTGTGACCGTACTTGCGGCACTGGATGACCTGGCTGCCGATCTCGAGGCCTACCTTGTGAATCACGCCGAGAATGTTCCGCTCCGCGACCGGCGCGTCCGGTCCCATCACGAAATCCGGCCCGCCGAGCGCGTAAAAGTGAGTGGCATGGTCGGTGACGAAGAACGCGCTGTAGAGCAGCTCGCGCAGCTTCTTGGCCGCGGAGGGCGGGTCGACGTGGTAGACCGCGTCGCACGCCTTGGCGGCCGCCATGTGATGCGCCTCCGGGCAGACGCCGCAGATCCGATTGGTCAGGACCGGCATCTCTTCCACCGGCCGCCCGACGCAAAAGCGCTCGAACCCGCGCAATTCCGGGATCTGAAAGTAGGTGTTGGCGACATCGCCCTCGTCATTCAGAAATATCTCGATCTTGCCGTGACCTTCCAGTCGCGTAATCGGGTCGATAGATATTCGCTGCATAGTGCTCTCCTATCGGAAGGTTTCTGCATGCCCCGCGGAGAGGCCGAGAGACCGGTCCGGGTCTCGCGCGCCCTGGGCCCTAACCTTCTGTTTTTCCTTCTTGATGGGCTGTACGCCCCGCGCGCAGCAACGAACCGGCCAAGTTAAAGCGGTAGAACATGCCGGCCGGGTCGGGGATCCCATCCAGGATCCGCTCGACCTGCTTCGGGTCGGTCGCGTCGATCACGGAGGCAACGGCGGTCAACAGGCGCGCGCCGTAATCGATCACGCCCGCGGCCGGGCCATAGCAGCCGATACACGGCGCGCCGGCGGACGGGCAGGCGGCGGCGCAGCCACTGCGAGTGGCGGAGCCGGCGCACAACACGCCTTGCTCGAGCAGGCATTTGGCGGGGTCCGGCCGGATGTCCTGGATGCGCACGAATTGACGGATCCGTTTCTCTTCGCGCGTGCGCTTGCACTCGTCGCAGACGGTGGAAGCGCCGGCGCCGATGGTCGAGCCGGCGGGCGGGAGCTCCGCTTTGCCTTGCAGGGCCTGAATGACGAGGTCGACGACGGCGGCGATCTGATGCGATTCCGGCGGACAGCCGGGCATGTAGTAGTCGACCGGCACGACCTGGTCCAGCGTCTTGACGACCGGAAAGAGCTTTGGAATGTGCAGCGTGCCTTCGGGCGCGTCGTACTCCGTTTGAGGAAGGGCCTGCCCGCCGTCGTCGGTCGAGAGCGTGTGGAACGCCGTGTCGACGATCGCGCCCCGGCTGGACAGGTTGGCGAGCGCCGGGATGCCCCCCTCGCACGCGCACGCGCCGAAGGCGACCATGATCTTTGATTTCTTGCGGAGCAGCCGCGCGACGTGCTCGTTTTCGTCGTTGCGGACAGCGCCGTTGAAGAGGGTGAGCGTTATCGACTCGTCCGGCATCGCCTCGACATCTTGGTATTTGGCGTCCATTGCGACCGGCCAAAAGACGACGTCGAAGTTCGCGTCCACGTCGAGGATCTTCTCGTGCGTGTTCAGCACGGCTATCTCGCAGCCGCCGCACGCCGCCGCCCAATACATGGCAAACTTGGGTTTCGCTTCAGCGCTCATGCGGCTACCTCCTGAAGGATCTGCGTGTCGACCGGAATGCCGACGGGCGTGTTCCCGCTGCGCCACCCCAGCGGACCCAGCTGGCGCACCTCGTCTACCATGCTGCTCACCTCTTGCGCAAAATGCGCACCCTCCGAAGCGCTCGCCCAGGTGAGCTTGAGGCGCTGAGGCTCGATGCCGAGGGAGGCAAGCGTACGACGGAGGAGCAGATACCGATTCTGCGCCTTGTAGTTCTGCTCCAAATAGTGACAGTCGCCGGGGTGACACCCGCTGATCAGCACTCCATCCGCTCCCTCTGCAAACGCTTTGAAGACGAAGGTTGGATCGAGACGGCCGGAACACATGAGCCGGATCAGGCGAACGTTGGGCGGATATTTCATGCGCGACATGCCGGCCATGTCAGCCGCGCGATAGCTACACCAATTGCACGTAAAGCCGATGATGACGGGCTCAAAGGGTTGTGTCATGACATCCTCCGTATCGAAACCCCGCCACTCCCTCCCCCGTTAGGGGGAGGGCCACTGTGGGGTTTGGCGTCGAGAGGTCGCGGGGGTGGAACCGATGGTGCGATCGGTTCCCGCTTTTTTCGGTGCGATGCCCCCGCGCCTCTTCGACGCCAGTGAGCGCCGGCAGGCTTTGGAAAGCGGCCTTGCCCGCAGACGCGATCATTCATGCCGGGACTGACGCCGCTGCCGGCTGGCCAGCAGATGCCGGATGACCATTCGTGTGGATCATCAACAGTCCCTCGATCTGCGCCAGAATTTGCGGCGTGCTAAAGCCGGTGCCGGAGATGGCGTTCGCCGGGCAGGCGGCGATGCACGTGCCGCAACCCTGACAAAGGGCCGGATTGACCTCCGAGACCGCGCGATCCGCGTGGTAAAGGATCGCGTGAAACGGGCACAGGTTGTTGCAGATGCGGCAGCCGGAGCATTGGTCCTGGTTGACCGTCGCGCGAACGGGCTCGAGCGCGATCTCTTTCTGGTGGATGCGCCCGATCACGCGCGCCGCCGCGGCCGCCCCTTGCGCGACGCTCGTCGGAATGTCCTTGGGCCCCTGCGCGCAGCCCGCGATCAGGACTCCTTCCGTCATGGTCGCCACCGGGTCGAGCTTGGGATGTTTCTCGATAAACCAGCCCTCGGCGCTGCACGAAATGCCAAACCGCTTGCCGACTTCTTTGGCGTCCTCGCGCGGCTCCAGCCCGGCGGAGAGAATGACCATATCGACCGGGATGCGGCGCTGCTTACCGAGCAGGGTATCCTCCACTTGCACAACGAGCTTGCCCTCTTCTTCCGGGAGCCGCGGGGTCTCCGTCACCTGAGCCACGCGGCCGCGGATGAACTGCGTCCCTTCTTCTACCAGACGCTGATAGAATTCGTCGTACCCCTTGGCCGGCGTTCGGATGTCCATGTAAAAGTTGTACACCTGCGCGCCGGTCCGCTCTTCGACGATGTGCGCGAATTTGAGGCTCTGCATGCAGCAGATCGCGGAGCAATAGTTGTTGTACCTGCGATCGCGGCTTCCCACGCAGTGGACGATGCCTACGGACTTGGGAGCGGTCACTCCATCGCGCAGGACGATCTTGCCGCCAGTGGGCCCGGCCGCATTCGACAGGCGCTCGAATTCCAGGCTGGAAAAAACGTTCGCCAGCCGACTGTAGCCGTACTGTGGAATCCGACGCGCATCGAACAGGTCGTAGCCGGTCGCAAGTATGACATTGCCGACCTGGATCTCGACGCGCTCTTCCTTCTGATCGAAATCGATCGCGCCGGTGGGGCAGAACTTGACGCACGCTTTGCAGGTCCCCTTTTCAAAATAGGTGCAGTTCTCTCGGTCGATCACCGGATACTTGGGAACGGCCTGGGGAAACGGAGTGAAGATCGCCTTGCGATAGGCCAGCCCGGCCTCAAAGATCTCGTCGACCACTTTTTTAGGGCACTTTTCCTGGCAGACGCCGCAGCCGTTGCAAACCTCGGTATTCACGTAGCGCGGTTTCTTGCGCACCGTGACGGTAAAGTTGCCGACGTATCCGTCGACGTGCTCCCC
>JAMCRS010000218.1 GCA_023380675.1 Chloroflexota bacterium | reverse complement strand
ATCCACACCATCGCGTCGAACAGGGCAAAGAACTGCTGTATCTGCGCCGCAAAGCTTTGCCGGTACTCGTCGCCGGCCTGTATGGTCAAGTGGCGACTCTTGGCGATGCCGTTCTCGAGGAGCTGCTGCACGTCGGCGCTATTCGCGTCGGGGCTCTTTTTCAGCATGAAGAAGCTCACGCGCGTGTCCCCAAAGTACCGCTCGATCGAGCGCCGTGAGATGACGAGCGATTGCCCTCCCTGCCAGAACATGGCAACCGTCGCCGCGATGCGGAAATCGTGATCGCCCCGGGCCGTCCGTATTTGCACCCGATCGCCGGGCTTGACCTTCCACCGATCGCGCAGCGTGGTGGAAATAAATAGGGCGTCTCCGCCGGAAAGGTCACGCAGCGCCGCGTCCCCGTCTTCGCCGCCGGTGAATTGGAACGAGCTCACCGTCAGGTACGCGGCGGGGTCAACTCCGAGTAGGAGGACCATGTCGTCGTGTCGCGTGAATTGACCGGCCGTGGTCGTCCCCGTCACCTTCTGCTCCAGCAGACGTTCGGGTGTGACCGCGGCCACGCCCGGCACAGCCGCCAGGTCGCGCGCCAGGTCCTCCTGCATCGCCTGTTGGGAAGAAACGATGAAATCGCCGCCGATCGCCGCGTCGATCCAGGAGTCGATGCTGGCTTTGAAGCTCGTGCTCATCGCGCCGATCGCGACGTTCATCACGACGCCGATCATGAGAACGCCGACGGTGAGGCTGGACCGCGCTTTGGAGCGCGCGAGGTTCCGGCTGCCGAGCTGCCCCATCGGACCGTACACGGCGCCAATCACCCCGCGCCCGCCGCGCTCGAGCAACAGAATGATGGTCGGCATCAACAAGATCGCGCCGAGGAAGGTGACGAAAAAGAACGTCGAGCCCTGGGTGAGCCGGACGATGCCGGTCCCATCCAGGACGGCGATGGTGATGAGCGCCAGGCCGAATTTCCAGCTGTGGCGCATCAAAAAGCCTTCGTGCCCGCCGGCGCGGGCGCGCAACGCTTCGGTCGGCGGGATGCGGCTGGCCTGCCACGCCGGAAGGAATGCGGCGACCCCCGTCGTCACGAGACCGACGATCACAGACTGGACCACACCGTCAAGCGGAATGGCAAACGAGTCGAGAGGCAAGCCGATCAGGTTTCCCATCAACTGCACGAGCGGGACCGAGAGGAGCAGGCCGCCCCCCACTCCCAGGAGTGTGCCGAGCAAGCCGAGGAAGATCGCTTCGGCGAGGACGAGCGACAGTACCTGGCGTTTCGTGGCGCCCAGCGAGCGGAACAGGCCGATCTCGTGCGTTCGCTCTGCGACCGTCATCGCGAAGGTGTTGTAGATCAGGAGCATTCCGACGAAGAGCGCGATCACGCTAAAGATGCCCAGGCCGAGGTTCAGCCCGCTCAACGCTTGCGAGACCGATTCGCCGGTCGAGGCGGGGAGGGACACGACGTACTTGTCGCCGAGGCTTTGCTGCAGGCTGTCTTTGAGCTCATTCAGCTGGGTTTGTGAATTCGCAATGGCCGGCGGGACGATCAAATCGATCGAGTCGATGCGGCTGCCGCGGTCGAACACGGTCTCCGCAACGTCGAGGTTGACAAAACCGATGCTGCCGCCGTTCAAATGCCCGGCGCCTTCGTCGGCCAGGAGACCGATCACCTTGAACTTGTCCTCGATGCCGCTCGGAAGCTCGAGCGTCACCGTGTCGCCCAGCGCAATCTTATGGTCGGCGGCGAATTTCCCGACGAGCAGGATATCTTGCGCGTTCTGGCGCTTGGCCAGAAACTGTCCGGCCGCCAACGTAAAAGTCCGCAGGCGCGGATCGGCCTCCGGGTCGATGCCGACCACGCTGATCGGAATCGTCTTGTCTTTCGCGAGCAGCAGGACTTGATTGCTCGTCGTACCGACGGCGTCCGCAACGCCGTCGAACTGCTGGACGCGTCGAAGCGTCCGCTCGGGAAAGCCTTCGCCCGAGCTGCTTGCATCGACGATCGTGAGATTCGCACGGCCGGACGACTGCGCGAAAAAGTCCTTGAGCGACTGGGTGGTCGACGCGCTCATCACGCTGACCGCGAGCATCGCCGCAACTCCAAGCAGGATGCCGGAGGCGGTGACGAGCGTGCGTGTCTTTCGAACCCAGAGGTTGCGAAACGCGAGTATCCAGAATTTGTTCACTTGACCCCATCACCCCCAGAGTTGGGACGGTTTTGGGCGGGACGCGGCGAACATTAGGCTTGGTGCGGCGGCAACACGGCCTCCACAACTATGGCACGGGCGCGGAACGACGTCAATACCTTGAGGCCCAATGGCCGCAAATCATTCAGCATGGGGGCGGGATCACAATGCCGGATGACAGCAACCACCTTACTTGACCGCCTTGGCTTTGAAAAAGGTGTAGCAAAAAGTGCCGTCCGTCCCTGCGGTTGCCTTCAAGTCCGAGATACCCGCCTGCCAATCGGCGAGATCGATCAACCCCTGCTCGATCGCAGCTTGTTTGACGCCCTCGACCATGGCAATGAACGTGTTCTTGGTAAACCCTTCAACCCATGCCGGCTTGCTCGAATCCACATAGACCTGGCGCGGCTCTACGTGAATCTCATTCAGGCCGGCGTGCCTCAACAGCGGGTAAAGCTGCCGGCCGATCAACGCATCGCCTCCCAGGCGAGCCTGGATCTCCACCAGACATCCGATCGTCCGTTGGGCGCGTGGACTGCGCGGGTAATAGTACGCCGAATCGTGGTCACCTTCGATCACCGTGAGCGTGCCGTCGCGCTTGAGCACGGCGCGTAATCGCTCGAGCGCCAGGAGCGGATCGGCCAGGTGTTCCAACACAAAGCAGACGAACACGTGATCGAAGCTCTCGGCAGGGAACGGTAGGTCGAAAATGTCGGCCTGACGGAACTCGACATTGGATAGCTGCGCTTGCGCCAGCGCTCCTCGCGCGCTCGCGATCGAAACGGCTGAGATGTCGATGGATGTAAACTGCGTCTGCGGATTCTGACGGGCGAGGATGACGGTCTGCGCGCCCACGCCGCAACCGGCTTCGAGCACGCGGCTGCCGGCCGGATAGATCGTATCGTAGTGCAGCAGCTCCGCGAGCGTATTGGCTTGATCGAGCAGCCGCGCGTTCTCCCGGCCTGAATAGCCGTGAACATACTCGTCCGCGGTCATCTGTCCTCCTTCGTCCGCGTCCGTGACGCTCAGAGTGGACGGCCTGCTCGGGATGTCGATCCTCATCCCGTCACGCGATCCTATCATAACAATATCCCGGCGTCATGTCCAGGCTGGCTGCACCCCGCTGGTCGGACGCCGGGACTAACGTATAGACGGCGGACGCGGCACACTCGAAGCTAGGCGACTGTCACGGTCCGTTTCGAGCCGAGCCCCTTGCCGACACAAAACGCGCCTCCGCCCATGCAGATCGCGTGAAATGCAAGTGAGATTTGCACCTCTACCCAAGTGTAACACTCGGAACCTGGCAAGGCATCAAACAAAAGGGGTAAAATGAGTCATCAAATCGCGCAGGCGACTCGACCGGGGACGACTGCGCTCGACACTTTTTGCCGCGCTCGACGCGTCCGCTCACCAACACCAAGCGGCGCCGCGACGTCGCCGACCATAGTGTGGACGTCGACCTCTTCCAAGCGAGAATCGCGATGCACCCACCCGGTTTGACCACGCGCGCGAGCTCGTGCAAGGACGGAGTCAAGTCACCAACCGGATAGCCCAGGCAATCGGCGCTCCAAGCCCAATCGAAGGCATCGTCTTCAAACGGAATTCTGCTGGCGTCGCCGACGCAGAATTCGATCCGGTCCGAATAACCCGCCTTGCCCGCGCTCTGGCTCGCGAACGCAAGCAAGTCGCTATCCAGATCGATGCCGGCCACATGTCCTTTTCGGCCCACCGCTTCTGCGAGCAAGACGGAAGGAAGATTGGAGGACATTCGAGGCATCCAACAAACGGGGTAAGTTCCGTCATCCAATCGCGGGTGTGGTGAGTAGATGCAGCGCTGGCCGCCAGGACCGGCTGTCGTAGAATGGGGAGAACGGAAGGAGCTGGCACGCGGCTGGTCAGAGACGATTGCTATTGGGACGTTAGCAACCACAGCCGAGACGGCCGAACGGCAAGCCTCGCCGAGAGACGCGGCAGGCATGGAGGGTCGAAGCAATCCGCGCCTAGACGCCTGCCCCGGCTCAGGCGTCTGGCCTTTAGGGGAATGAACAATCGAGAAGGATTGCGGGTCGCGCCGGGGTCATTCGTTCTGTCGCGCGCGTCGGGTCTCTGCAGCGGCGTACAGGAACGCGTTTCTAGGCTAGATGCTAACATGTGCGCGTTAAGGCTCGGCGACACTACGACCCGATTCGGGTAAAGCCTCAGTAAGGATTTGGTTACAAAACGACGGAATCCTTGCGGCGGGTCAGACGAGAACCCGGTTTATGGGCTGGATGCTCGCCGATCTGGCCTCGGCGAACAGCTCGCGATGTTTGAGCGATCAATTGCCTAGGTGTTAACACCCCGGCGGACGTCACGCATCGCTCCCGCGGCATTCTCGCACCTGGGACTTTTCTGGACGCCCGTAATGGGCAATAACGCGGCTTTTGGAGCCCAACATGACTCTTCCGGAAATCGGGCTGGCACTCGCGTTGTCTCCCTTCCCAATCCATCCCGGCTGCCCTGCTCGACAAGGTTCTCTGCCTTTGATCTATCTGCGTACTGCGTAATATGCGTAATATGCGTAATCTGCGTAATCTGCGGATTCTTATCTCTCTGCGCAGTCTGTCTACTCTGCCGATATTGATCCGTCAGCGCTTTTCGCGAAAACCGCAAAATCCCAAAACGAGCGCCATGGGGATCAGGGAAAAATGGGCATTACGGCATTCCGTCCACAGAATCTCGATTCACGGTTTCCGCTTGAGCTGCACCGCCGATACGCTTGCGGCGACGCCGAGGCCCAGCGCGATCGACGCGATCCTTGCCGCGCGTTCGACGTCACAAGCGACCGGCGCACGTCCGCCGGGATTCAATCGATAGTGCCCTATCTTTTCGAGGCGGACGCCGAGCGCGCCGGCCATCGCGCTCATCGGATAACCGGCGTTCGGGCTCTCCGTCCTCGCGTGGTCTCGCTTCATCGCGCGCAATGCCCAGCCCGAGTCCCCACCGGCGAGCCGCGCCGAAAGGACGATTAGCAGCGCCGTGATCCGCGCCGGGATCCAGTTGAGCACGTCGTCCAACCGAGCGGCCGGTTTGCCGATATACTCGAATCGACCGTGATAACCAATCATGGCGTCCAGCGTGTTCACCGCGCGGTAAGCGAATGCGCCGGGGAGACCGAAGAACGTGAAATAGAACAAGGGCGCGACGAACGAGTCGCTCGCATTTTCGGCCAGCGATTCGACGGCGGCCGAGGCGAGAAACGGCGGTCCGAGCTGCGCGGTGTCGCGGCTCACCAGCGCCCGCAGTTCGTATCGCGCCGCGTCGAGCTTTGCAGCCTCCAGGTCAACTCGCACCCGATCGCCCGCTTGAATCAACCCGCGCCACGCGAACGTCGTCTTGAGAGCGACGCCGAGCGCGACGACCCGCAGCAATCCGCGCGAGCGCATCCCGCGTTCCAGAACGAGCGCGGGCAGGACGGCGGCGGCGACGACGGCCGTGATGATGCCGACACCGTACGCGAATTCGGTGCGCGGATCGCGCCGCGACACGCAACGCACCATCGCATTCGCGAGTCTCCCAAACCAGGCGACGGGATGCAGCGCGTTCGGCGGGTCGCCAAACTGACGATCGATCGCAACGGCCAAGAGTAGGATGATGGAACGCATGACGGTCTCAGCCCCTGCCTTTCGACGCGGCTGGGCTCGCCTGCGCTGCGGCGGAAACGAAACGCTGCGCGATCGCGGGCTGGGCGATGAAATGCAGATGCAGGTAGGAGGCGAACACGTTGTCCACGACTGCGCCGTCGAATCGCGCGGCACCGACGAATTGTTCGGCGTCGTCCTTGTCGTCGCGCCGGAGCTCGTACGCTGGCGGCATACTTGCCGGCCGCCCTTGCCAGGTCGAGTAGTGAAACTCGTGCCCGCGGACCGTCTCCCCCTTCCGCCACAGCCAGCTTTCCTGCGCCGCGGTCGCGGTGCGATAGCCGAGCGCCAGCTGTCCGGCCAGCGCGGACCGGCCCGGCAGGACGCCGACCATGGGATGCGATACGTTTTGCATATCGACGATCTCTTCCGTCAGGTACATCAAGCCACCGCACTCGGCATAGATCGGAAGTCGGGCGCGCGCCCCGGCGCGGATCTCCTCGCGCATCGTCGAGTTCGCTGCGAGCGCGGCCGCATGCACTTCGGGGAAACCGCCACAGAGGTAGATGCCCTGCGTTCCGCTCGGCAGTGCGTGGTCCTGCATTGGGCTGAAGAAGACGATCTCGGCCCCGGCCGCGCGCAAAAGGTCGAGGTTGTCCTGGTAGAGAAAGTTGAACGCGGCGTCGCGCGCGACGGCGATCACGGCACGCGCTTCCGGCTGCAGCGCGAACGGATCGTCCTGAACTGGCGACAGCGTCGAAGCGGCCCGCGCAATGGCGAGCACCTGATCGAGATCGACCGTCGCCTCGACCTGTGCGCGTGCGCGATCCAGCCAGGCGGCCCATCGACCCGGCTCCAGCGTCGGGATCAGACCCAGGTGCCGCTCCGGCAGATCAAGCGCCGGGTCGCGCTCGAGATAACCGACGACCGGAAGGCGCAGCTCGGATTCGATAGCTTCTCGGACCATATTGGCGTGAGGCCGCCCGGCGACTCGATTGAGCAGTACGCCCGCCAGATGCACGCGCGGATCGAAATCGCGCATCCCCCGCACGACCGCGGCCGCGGTGCGTGCCATCGCGCTCGCGTCGAGGACGAGGAGGACGGGAGCGTCCAGGATGCGCGCAACATGAGCAGTGCTGGCGGTATCATCGCGGCCGGACAAGCCGTCGAACAGGCCCATCACGCCCTCGACGAGAGCGAGGTCGGCGCCGGCCGCCGCGTGCGCGAAGAGAGCGGACACGCGGCCCGGCGAGAGCATCCAGGCGTCGAGGTTGCGACAAGGCCGCGCCGCGGCGAGGGCGTGATACGTCGGGTCGATATAGTCGGGGCCGACCTTGAACGGCGCGACGCGAACGCCGCGCGCCCTGAACGCGGCGATCAACCCGGCCGCGAGCGTCGTTTTCCCGCTGCCGCTCGCGGGCGCGGCGAGGACGAGGCGTGGAATGTTCATCTAGAACTCGATGCCGGCCTGCGCTTTGATCCCGCGGCTGTACGGGTGCTTGATCTCGCGCATCTCGGTCACCAGGTCGGCATACTCGATCAGCTCGGGCGGCGCGTTGCGTCCGGTGATGATGAGATGGAGCGCGGGCGGCTTGAACTCCTTCAGCCACGCGACGACTTCGTTCACGTCCAGCCATCCGGAATGAAAGGCATACGTCATCTCGTCGAGGAGAACGACGTCGAACGTGCCGGAGGTGATCCGGCCCTGGGCGAACGACCAGGCTTGACGCACCCGCTCCGCCGTCTTCTCGATGTCTTTGGAGAGCCAGGTGAACCCATCGCCCATCGCGTGCCAATCCAGGGCGAGCTTCCGGGCGGCCCGCACCTCGCCCCAATTGCCGTTCTCTTGCTTGATGAATTGCACCACGCAGACGCGCATATCGCGTCCCCACGCTCGCAGCACCGTGCCGAGCGCGGCGGTTGTTTTGCCTTTGCCGTTGCCTGTGTTTACGATCACCAGTCCCTGACGCATGATCCTGCTTTCTGGAAGGAGTATCCTTCAATCGTCGATCGGGACGGGAGCTCGCGCCGTCCCTTCCCTTTGGCCGATGGAAACAAAAATCCCCTTGCCTTTGGACAAGGGGATCAAGACGATCGAGTGCTGGTTCCGCCCCCTTTCTCGCGAAGGTTGCTTGACGTCGAGCCGGCGCGGAACGAGACGGGCCGGGCTCTCGGACCGAGGCAGGTATCCTGGCTTGATCAGTCTGTCGAGCGCATGCAGCGGCATTCCGACGATTCGGTCTGCCGGCTGCTCGGGATCGACTGACGACTGATATCACAGTTGCGGGACAGCGTAGGATTTGCCGCGCGGCGCGCGGCGCACCAAACTTACCCTTTTCAGCCCACTCGAGTGGGTCACCTCAGTCACCGCGCCGCCGAAAACAGCGCGGTCTGTTCGATTGGGTTATGAAGGAACGACATTGTTGATAGCACAGAATGGTCGGCCCGTCAAGTTGTCGGATAGGGAAAGCATGGAGAAAGCACCGCGTCATTGCGAGAATTCAATGCCGGGCGGCAAGCCCAAGCACAAAAACAGGATGTGTCATAGAAACAAGATGCGTCATAGAAACAAGATGCGTCATTGCAGGGCGCGGAGCGCCCGAAGCAATCTCGCGCGTTGATTCGGGCGCTGACGTCGGGCCAAGGCGCGCGATCTCGGTGCACCGC
>JAMCRS010000217.1 GCA_023380675.1 Chloroflexota bacterium | reverse complement strand
GATCCGGATTTCCGGGTCGTTGATGACCGACTTGATCCCGTCGAGGCTCGTCGGTATCCCCATTGACCGCGCGCGCGCCAGCCCCTGCGACTGCGGCTCGATCCCGGCGAGGAGTGCCAATTGCATATCCCCCGGTTCGCGCAGTATCTTGAACATCAGATCGCTTCCGATATTGCCAGAGCCTAAGATCGCAACCTTGACCTTGCCGTTGGCGTGTGTTTCCATCGCGTCCATGTCTCCAAATTGTTGGCGGTCGACCGGCGCCGCGTTACGCCCGGCGCCGCGAGATAACGTACGATTCGTCCCAAAACCACAGCCCACCGTGCTTCTGCAGGACATGGCGGGTCGCGTCGAGGTAGCGGCGGTCGGCGAGCACCGGTTCCAGTCTCGCGTCTTCGACCTGACCCACGTAGATCGCCGCGTTCCAGGCCGCGAACAGCGTCGAGGTCCCGATCGTTTCGGCAATCTCGGTAGGCAGCGTGTGCATGTGGTAGCGAAAGAGCGACCGGGTGTCTGGGTAGCCGTTGAAGTTGAGGTGATGGCTGTCAGGGCCCAGAGTCTCTTTCACCGCCTTGAGCATCTGATGACGATCGTGCTGGAAAGGATTCTCGCCTGGCCACAGGGCTTGCAGCAGCTCGAGACCCGGGTCGTTTCCGTGCGAGTGAATTCCGAGGAGTCGCCCTCCCGGCGCGAGCGCCTTCGCCAGCGGCCCGATCACACGCGACGCTTTGAATTCGAGCGGCGACCGCGCGCGGTACGGCTGCGAAGCGATGACGAGAGCATAGTCCGCCTGTGCGCCGCCGCGGCGCGGGATCAACGAATCGAGCAGGAATCGATGATCTTCGCGGTAGATTACCAGCACCGCCGGCCGCGGGTAGATCGGGTTGCCGGTGAGCGGATGGGCCGACGCGCGCCAGTTCGCCGAGAGGAATGGGCCGAGGGACGCGATCTGTTCCTGGAATTCGTGGCTGGTGTTGCCGGTGAGCGCGAGCTCCTGCCACGCGAGACTGGTCGCGGCCGTCACCGAATTCGGCACGAGCCACGGCGCCTCGCTGTAGTAGAGGTTCGTCATCACGAGGACCGTCGCCGGATGCTCGTACAGCCGATCGGGCGTTTTTTCGAGCGCGAGGCGTACGTCTTCGAGGCTGATCTCTTTGCCGACGATGTAAAAGGGGAATGTGGGAAAGCGCCGGTGCATCGCCCGCATCACGTGGCTCATCACCGTGCCGTCGCCCACGCCGGCGTCGAACACGCGCACCGCCGGCGGACGCGGATGGATGCTCGCGAGCTCCATCGCGACCCGCTGGCCGACGACCCACTTTTCCGAACAGGTGTTTACGAAGAGGAGATACTTTTGGCGTTTGTCGTAGAAGCGGAAATTGCGCGCGGCGGCGTGATCGGTCTCCGCGACGGCCGAAGCGGCCGCGGCGGTCGCCGCCGCGACGGACGTTTTGATCTCGGTTTCGCGCGCGTAATTCGGAATCATCTTGGATCGACCTGCAGCATCGCGGTCGGACGCATCAACACGTCCCGGGTCGGAAACGTCGAAAAACCTGTCGTCGGCGCATAGGCGCCGCCAGTTTTCACATCACGATCGTCAGTATTGCACAAACCCGGTGGGCTGACAATACGTTTGTCCGATATGTTCGGACGGGGGACGAAATCGCACGGAGGGACTAACGATGGTACCCCATTTTTTCAGAAATCATGTTCGCCGTTCGGACGACGGCCTTGCGAAGCTCAGTTTGTGAACGTTGGAACCGGTACGCCGGGACCGACAGGCTGATGGCGGCGATCACCTGGCTGGTGTGATTGTGAATTGGCGCGCCAACGCACGTCAGCTCTGGCAGGATTTCGCCCAAGTCGAAGGCGTACCCCTGCTTGCGGACCTTGGTCAAAGCTTGCATGAGCTCGGCCGGGTCGGTGATCGTATTCGCCGTGAACCGCGGCAACCCTTCGACCTTGATCACGCGCTGGACTTCCGCCGGCGAGGCGTACGCCAGCAGCACCTTGCCCAGCGCGCTGCAGTGGGCGAACAGGCGCGAACCCAGCCCCGTCAGCTCCACGCGCACCGCCTGCCGGCCTTCCAGCTTGTCGACGTAGACGACTTTGGTGTCGTCGAGGATCGCGAGGTGGATTGTCTCTTGATACTGCGACGCCAGCTCTTCCATCGCCGGCCGGGCGAGCCGGCGCAGCTCAGTCGTCGCGAGCAGCGTCTCACTCATCGAGACGAGCCGCCAGCCGAGCCGGTAACGACCCTCCTCCGTCCGGCCGAGCAAGCCGATCTGCGCGAGCGACGTCAGGAGATCGTGTGCGCTCGATTTGGCCAGCCCCAGCTTCTGGCCCACTTCGCGGACGCCCCACTCGGTGTGGTCGCGATCGAAGAGGGCCAGCACCTGGCCGGTCTTTTCAATGGTTTGCAGCATTCGGGGAACCCGCGTGCTCCTTGGCGATGCCCTGTATGATTTCCGCTCCCAGGTTGGCTGCCGACATTCCGCGGAACAGATAAGCGAGATTGACGACGGCGCTGAGCTCCTCGAACGAGGCGCCGGCGCGATACGCCGCCAGCGCATGCAGCTTGGACGCGTCCTGCAAGTTCACCAGCAGCATCCCAAAGAGCATCAACTGCGCCGTCTTCACGTCGAAGCATTTGGGGTACATGCAGTGCTGCCGGACCTCTTCCTGCATCGCCAGTAGCTCGGGATCGACCCGCGCGAGCAGGTCGGTCCGCGCCTGAATGCGCGGCGGAACGAAGCCGATCAAAGGGACGTAGGGTTCGCGATACTTGTCGACTTGCTCGTCCGGAATCTTGCGTTGCGGCAGCTTGGCGTATTGGGCGGCATCGGCCACGGGCGCCTCCTGGTTCAGTTGTTTTTCGCAGTATCGCATAATCCGTGCGGCGCGACAAGCCCCCTGTCCGATATCGTCGGACGAAGTGGCGTCCGAGCGACGCGACGGCCGTTCGCCCTGCTCGCCGGCCCAGTTCGCTTGTGAATATCTGAACGCGCGCTAGAAAACACGAAACCCGTTTTCGTAGAAAACGGGTTTCGTCCGCAACCACGCGTGCACTCGTTTTGAATTTCCTCGTCGACGCTTGTTCCCACCGCGTGCACGCGCGCGTACCAGCACGCTTATTCCGGGCGCGCATTTGGTAGAGACGTGTCGGTGACAGCCTCCTACCGCGCGCATTCGCGCGTGACACCACGCTTATTCCGGGCGCGCATCTGGCGGAGACGTGTCACCGACACGTCTCTACACCGCGGGGTTGGTCAACGCCACCCGTCTCCACGTCTCCCGCCGCGCACATTCGCGCGTGACACCACGCTTATTCCGGGTGCGCACCTGGTGGAGACGTGTCACCGACACGTCTCTACACCGCGGGGTTGGTCAACGCCACTCGTTGCTACGTCTCCCGCCGCGTCACACCCTCTGCGCTACTCGCGACCCGCCGGCTCAACTCCAGCCGCTCTCCGACGATCGT
>JAMCRS010000216.1:8476-9941 GCA_023380675.1 Chloroflexota bacterium | reverse complement strand
CGCTCCTCGCCGGCGAACTCCACCAGCAGCACCGCCTGGGGCTGGCCGATCAGCGCCTTCTCGATCACCGGGCGGAAGGCCGGGTTCTCGAGCGACAGGTCGATCATGGTGCGGTCGACCAGCTCCACCGCCGTGGGGTCGAGTTTGACGATGTGCTGGGTGACGTCCATGGCCTGGTAGAAGGTGGGGAAGTTCACCACACCCAGCACCTTGGCGCGCGGCAGCTCGTCCAGACGCAGATCGAGCGAATGCGCAGCGGTCAGGTGCAGGTGCTGCTGGTTCACGGCGCGAATCCCGCGTACGATTTGCCGGCGCGAAGCGGTTTTCTCGACGCGTTGAAACAGGTGCCGTACATCGTCTCTTTCGCTCCCCTCGTTGACGAGACGGCGCTGTGGGCCGACTTGATTCTGCCAGACCGCACCCCTCTGGAAGCCTGGGGCTACGACGTCGTCGCGCCGAGCTTTGGGACACCGATCGTGAGCAGTCAGCAGCCGGTGGTCGTTCCGGTTTACGACTCCAGGGCGACGGCCGACATCCTGCTAACCATCGCGCGCGGCATTCCACCGGCGGCGAAGGCGATGCCCTGGCCGGACGAGGTCACCTATTTGAAGGAGACCGTCGCGGCCCTGGGCGCCGGATCGGCCGGCGGTTCCGGCACGGACGTACTTTGGTCCCGCTTTTTGCAGCATGGCGGCTGGTGGCCGTCAGTCCCTACGGGTGCGCCGGTTGCATCAACCCCGCCGGCCTCGATTCAGGTGGGCCCAACCCAATACCAGGGCGACGAAAAAGACTATCCGTATCACCTGCACATTTTTATGAACGACCTGCTGAGCGACGGGCGCGGCGCGAGTCAGCCGTGGCTTCAGGGCTCGCCGGACGGAATGACGACGATTTCGTGGCAGACCTGGGTCGAGATCAATCCACAGACCGCTCAACCACTCGGTCTAAAGGACGGCGACGTCGTCACCGTGACGTCGCCGTACGGCCAGATCGAGGCGATTGTTTATACTTTCCCGGCAATTCGACCGGACACGGTCGCAATCCCGCTCGGACAGGGTCACGGCGATCTCGGGCGCTTTGCGCGGGGTCGGGGCAGTAATCCGATGGAGCTGGTCGACGCCAAGCCCGACGCCACAGGGAGCGACCTGACCTGGGCGACCGTCCGGGTTCGCATTGCGCCGACCGGTCGCACGGCGGCGGTCTCCGCCTTCGAGAGCAAGGTGGGAGTCACGGAAGGCTTTATCAACCAGGCGTTTCCGGGAGAATAGGATCGTAAAGTAGGCGGGAGACGGACCGCAGCGGCCGGTGGGGCCGTGTCCGCCGGTCGATACTCACGGGAGAACATCATGGCAGATTTGCCGAACCGCAAGTGGACGATGGTTGTAGACCTGGACAAGTGCACGGGCTGCAATGCGTGTGTCGTCGCCTGCCACGCCGAGAACAACGTTCCCATTCAGACCGGTCA
>JAMCRS010000216.1:0-8466 GCA_023380675.1 Chloroflexota bacterium | reverse complement strand
AGAAACGGCCCGCGGGCGCGCCATGCATTGGATCCGCATCGAGCGCTATTGGGACGGCGAATATCCGAACGTCAAGGCGCGTTTTTTGCCCGTGATGTGCCAGCAGTGCGACCGCGCGCCTTGCGAGCCGGTCTGCCCCGTCTACGCGACGAACCACAGCACGCGGGAGAATCTGAATCTCCAGATCTACAACCGCTGTGTGGGGACACGCTATTGCCAGAACAACGACCCCTACAAGGTGCGCTTTTTCAATTTCTTCGACCCGGAATTTCCCGGGACGCTCAAGGAGCAGCTCAATCCGGACGTAACCGTGCGGAGCGCGGGCGTGATGGAGAAATGCACCTTCTGCGTGCAGCGCATCCGTCGCGGCGAGGAACGCGCGCTGGTCGAGAACCGGCCCTTGAGCGACGGCGACGTCGTTCCGGCGTGCGTGCAGGCCTGCCCGTCGAGCGCCCTGATCTTTGGCGACCTGAACGATCCGAACGCCAAAGCGACGAACCTGGTGCGGGATAACCAGCGCAAGTTCAAGCTCCTCGACGAATTGGGAACGGAGCCTCAAGTCTACTACTTGAGAGGCGGGCAATCGAATGTCGGTGGCTGAACCGGAGGCAAGACAGGACCGCCCGTTCTGGAGGCGCTCCGCTCCCAAGGGCGAGGAGCTCGCGCATCAGGTCGAGCACGAGCGGGAGATGCACTTGCTGCTCGACCCGCGCTATCCGCTGCACATCGACGAAGACGTGCTCGACCCGATGTATCGGACGTCCAAGCGCTTTTGGGTCATGTTCGTCATCCTGTTCGGCCTGCTGATGATGCTGGGGGCAACGTGGGTCGTCCAGATGATCTGGGGGCTCGGCATTACGGGGCTGAACCGGCCGGTCATGTGGGCGATCTACATCGTCGACTTTGTCTATTTCATCGGAATCGGCCACGCCGGGACCTTCATCTCCGCCGCGCTGCGTGTGCTCAAGGTCGAGTGGCGGCGGCCGATCAGTCGCGCGGCAGAGATGGTGACCGTGTTCGGTCTGATGACCGCCGGCTTGTTCCCGCTCATTCACCTCGGACGCTCGTGGAAGTTCTATTGGCTCCTGCCATACCCGAACGAACGGCAGATTTGGCCTTCTTACCATTCGCCGCTGTTGTGGGACCTGACTGCCATCATGACCTATCTTTCGTGCTCCATACTATTTGCATTCATCAGCATGCTCCCCGACCTGGCCATGGCGCGCGACCACACACGGGGCTGGCGTCACACCTTCTACGAGATGCTGGCGCTCGGCTGGCGCGGCACGGAAAAGGAATGGGCGAATCACGAGTTGGCGTTGAACATCTTCAGCTACGCCATCATCCCGGTCATGTTCTCCGTTCACACGATCGTCTCATGGGACTTTGCCATGGCGCTCCAGCCGGCGTGGCACAGCACGATCTTTGGGCCTTATTTCGTGGTCGGCGCGCTCTTCTCCGGCGTCGGCGCGGTGATCATTGCGCTCGCGCTGGTCCGCAAGGCCATGCACCTCGAGTACTTTTTGCGGCCGGAGCATTTTGACGGCATGGCCAAGTTCCTGCTGCTCCTGTCGCTGGCATGGGACTATTTCTACTTTAACGACGTCATCGTTCCCTGGTACGGCCAGGACCCCGTGGAAAAGACGATTCTGGCGATCCTCACCGGCGGAGCGATGGCGCCCCTGTTCTATCTGATGCTCTTTTCTAACGTCGTTCTGCCAGCGACACTGTTCTTCAAGCGCGTGCGCAGCTCAGTTCTCGCGGTCGTCATCGTATCGATCTTTGTAAACATCGGCATGTACATCGAGCGCTACTTGATCATCCCGGTCGCGCTCGGTCAGAACTGGCTTCCGTTCTCCTGGGGCTATTACGTGCTGCACTTGCCCGAGACGCTGATCACGATCGGGGCTTTTGCGCTCATCTTCTTCGGCTTTTTCGCGGTCTCGCGTCTCTTTCCGCTGATCCCGGTGTGGGAGGTGTACGAAGGACAGGTTTCGCAGGGCTTGAAACGGATCGGTCGCGCGCTGGTCCCCACACGTTCGGAGCCGGACTAGGAGCGCCGCGTGGCAAAGCAACTTGTCCTGGGCCTGTTTCACGAAGCCAACCCGACCGCCAACACGATCGAGCAATTGCGTGCGCTCGGCGTCGACGACGACCGGGTCACGGTCATGTCGAGCATCCCGTACCGCTCCGAGATTCTGGGACGGCCCCGTCCCAAGGGCAAGGTGGGCGTCTTCTCCGGCATCGGCGCCGTGCTGGGACTCTTGACGGGCCTCTTTCTCAGCGTCGGGGTCTTTATGCTCTACCCGATCGAACAGGGCGGCCAGCCCATCGTCCCGATTCCGCCGACGCTCATCGTCCTGTTCGAAGTAACCATGCTGGGAACCATGTGGGCGGCGTTCTTCGGCCTGCTCCTTTCGAACCGGTTCCCGATCACCAAATCACAGTTGTACGACCCGCGGATCACCGAGGGTCACATCGGAGTCCTGGCCGAGGTGGACGATTCGCTGGTCGATGAAGTCGAAAATGTGTTGCGCTCGAACGGCGCGCACCACCTTCGCCGCGCGGACGCCACAACCCCGCCAGACCTCAGACATCGTGCATTCTGGGCAGTCATCGCCGGAGCCGTGGTGATCGGGGCGATCGTCGTTACCCTGCTCGCCTACGGCATCGTCGACATTTCCTTCCCGACTCAAATGGCCGACCAGTACTCGATCGCGTCGCAGATGGGGCCGCGCCTCACCGCGCCCGCGGCCGCCGTGCCGGTTCAGGGACCGGTGCTGATCGACGGACAGCCGGCCACGGCGCCGGCCACGGCGACTGCAGCGTCCGTGCAGCGCGGCAAGACGTTGTTCGATATTCACTGTGCGTTGTGTCACGGGCAGACGGCGGTCGGCAACGGTCCGCTCAACGGCTATTTCTCACCCAAGCCAAAAGACCTGACCAGCGGTCCAGTACAGGAGCTTTCAGACTCGCAACTCTATCTGGTCATTACGAACGGGCTGGGTCCCATGCCGAGCCTGGCCGAAAATCTCAGCGCTACAGAACGGTGGGACGTGATCAACTACGTTCGCACATTGAAAAAGAACTAGTTCCATGCATAGGTCGCTCATGTCCAAACGAGTCGTGTTTCCATTTGCTGTATTGGCCGCGATCGCGATGGCTGCCAGCGCGTGCAGCAGTCCGAACCCGCAGCCGACCGGCTTGACCCCCATTCCAACTCTGCCCCCCGGCGCCACGCCGACGCTCGTGACGGCAATCGAGAGCGTTCCGAGCGCGGAGGTGAATCCTTCGGCCTCGGGCGGAGACCCCGCGTCGGGCGCGCCGATCTTTTTGCAGAATTGCTCGCCCTGCCACGGTCTGAACGGACAGGGTGTCAATGGCCCCGCGCTGCGGGACAATACGTTCGTCCAAAACGGTGGGAGCCAGGTGTATCAAACGATCGCCGAAGGTCATCCGGGCACGGCGATGCCGGCGTGGCTCCAGGCGAACGGAGGTCCTCTGGATGCCGCCCAAATCGACGATGTCATCGCCTATCTAGGGACGCTGCAGAACGTAACGCCCCAGCCGACTTCGACGCCGATGGCTACCGAGACGCCCGAGCCGGCAAACGCGCCAACTCCGGAACCGGCGCAGCCGTCGGAACCCGGAGGCCCGGGCCCGGCCGTGTCTCTCGTCGGCGACCCGAGTCGAGGCCAATCTCTGTTCGGCCAGTACTGCGCGTCCTGTCACGGACCGGAGGGATTGCAGGGCGCGCCCAACCCGGATTCAGACGACGGAAGCGTTCCGACTTTGAATCCGATCGATCCCACGATCGCCAACCCGGATCCAAAGGTATTTGCGACGAACATCGACCTATTCGTCGAGCACGGCTCGGTACCCTCCGGCGAGAACCCGCTGCTGCGGATGCCGTCGTTCGGCGACAGCAAGATGCTTTCAGCCCAGCAAATCGCGGATATCATTTCATACGTCGCACAATTGAACAAAGCCAAATAGAGAAAGGGCAACGTATTGAAAAATGAAGGGCGGCGAAACCTTGGTCGCAGGGCAAGCGGCGCAACGAGCCGCACGAATCCTGCAAGCTGGATAAGAAAGTTGAAACGGCACAATAACAGTGCCGGAAGATAAAATAGGAGGAAAAATGTCACAAGCACGTAGGTCTCTTCTGATCGGCCTTGCGCTGGCAGCGGCCGTGGGCATGTCAGCCTGCGCGTCTAGCCCGACGCCGGCGCCGACCGTGGCTCCACCCACTGCAGCAGCCGTTCCCACCTCAGCGCCTACTACGGCGCCCACATCGGCACCGGCGGCCGGTGCGACCTCAGCACCTACGGGCGCGCCGACGACCGCGGCGACCTCAGCGCCCACGAGCGCGCCGACGACCGCGGCGTCTATTGCGCCCGCGAGCAACGCGTTTCCGCTCAAGACGACGAACAACTCAAAGCTTGGCAATATCTTGGCGGACAACAACGGCATGACGCTCTACGTTAACAAGAGCGACACGGCGACCACGAGCAGCTGCTATACGACCTGCGCGGGCAACTGGCCTCCGCTGACAGTCTCCAGCGGCATGACGGCCACACTCGCGTCAGGCGTGTCGGGCAGCCTCGGGACCCTCTCGCGCACTGACGGCACGACCCAGGTGACGTACAACAACCAGCCGCTCTACTACTTCAAGTCCGATACCGCGGCCGGCGACGCCAATGGTCAGGGCGTGAACAATGTTTGGTCCGTGGTCACCGTCGGCGCACCGGCCGCCTCGGCGAGCACGGCCAGCGGGACGATCGCGCTGCTGCTCCCAGAGAGCAAGACGGCGCGCTACGAAGCGGCGGACCGGCCGGATTTCGAAGCCAAATTCCAGGCGCTCTGCCCTAACTGCAAGATCATCTACAGCAACGCCAACCAGGATGCGACCACGCAGGCAAACCAAGTCGACGCCGCGCTCACCAATGGCGCCAAGGTCCTCGTCCTCGATCCCGTCGACTCGGCCGCCGCCGGCGCGCTGGCCGACAAGGCCAAAGCGCAGGGCGTGCCCGTCATCGCCTACGACCGGCTCATTCTCAACTCCAGCGGCGTCAACTACTACATCTCTTTCGACAACGTCAAGGTCGGTCAACTGCAGGCGCAGAGCCTGATCGATGCATTGAACAAGGCCGGCAAGACCAATCCATCGATCGTCATGATCAATGGCTCGCCGACCGACAACAATGCCAAGCTCTTCAAGCAAGGCGCACACAGCGTCTTCGATCCGCTCGTCTCCGCCGGCAAGCTGACGATCGCCAAAGAATATGACACGCCGGACTGGAGTCCCGACCAGGCTCAGAACGAAATGCAGCAAGCGCTTACCGCTTTGGGCAACAAGGTCGACGGCGTCTATGCGGCCAACGACGGAACCGGCGGCGGCGCCATCGCCGCCATGAAGGCTGCAGGCATCACGCCCCTCCCGCCCGTCACTGGTCAAGACGCGGAGCTCGCGGCCATCCAGCGGATCCTCACCGGCGACCAATACATGACCGTCTACAAGGCGATCAAGCCCGAAGCCGACGCCGCGGCCCAATTGGCCTATGACCTCTTAACCAACACCACGGTCCCGACCAGCTTGGTCAACGGCAAGACAAACAACGGAACGATAGATGTCCCTTCAGAGCTGTTGACGCCGGTCGCCGTGACCAAGGACAACGTCAAGGACACGGTGGTCGCGGACAAGTTCTATACGGTCGGCCAGATCTGCACGACGGATTACGCGGCCGTGTGCAAGGCCGCTGGACTGACCCAGTAGGCTCGGAACGAACGTTTAGCAGCGACCGGAGCAGTCGCGACACTGCCGTCGCGATTGCTCCGGCACAAGAAGGCAAGGGATGGTTGAACAGGCGGCCCTACCGCTTTTGCAGTTGCGCGGAATATCCAAGCGCTTCGGAGCGGTACAGGCGCTCTCGAATGTCGATTTTGAAGTATTTGCAGGCGAGGTCGTCGGACTGGTCGGCGACAACGGCGCTGGCAAGTCGACCTTGGTCAAGATTATCTCAGGCGTTTACCGGCCCGACTCGGGCGAGTATCTCTACGAAGGACGCGCAGTGCAAGTCAAGAGCCCGGGGGACGCGACGGCACTGGGCATCGAGACGGTATATCAGGACCTTGCGCTGTGCGACAATCTGGACGTCGTCGCGAATCTCTTCCTCGGTCGGGAGCGCGCGCATACACACATTCCCGGCATTTTCAATGCGGTTGACGAAGTAACGATGGAACGTGAAGCGGGACGCATCATCGACGAACTTCACGTTCGCATTCCATCACTGCGGACGCACGTCGCCATGTTGTCGGGCGGGCAGCGTCAGTCGGTGGCGGTCGCCCGCGCCGTGCTTTGGCATTCCCAAATCGTTCTGCTCGACGAGCCGACGGCCGCCCTCGGCGTCGAACAGACCCGGCAGGTCAAGGATCTGATCCTACGTCTCCGCGATCGCCGGCTCGGCGTTGTGGTCATTAGCCACAACCTGGCGGACGTGTTCGACGTCGCCGACCGCATCATCGTGCTCCGTCTCGGGCAGCGCGCCGCGACACTGGACGCGCATTCGACAGATCCCGAACACGTTGTTGCGGCGATCACCGGCGCTGAATTCGGCACGCACCCAGCCGCCACTCTCAATTGATCGGTTCGCGCGGCTCGGCGCCGGCCGATCGTCGACAACCAAGCCCCGAGCAGCAGACTTTAGGCACTTGCCCACGATCCGGTCCCCCGGCGCCCGATCCCCCCAGACAAAGTCGTGGCTCGCCGCCCCGCCCGATCCGTCATCGGCGTACAAGTGATCAAGCATTCGGTTCGCGATGCCATTGGCAGGCTGACAATTTTGGCGCTGCGCAAGTCAGCCTTTGACCGATCGACCGCAGGGGATACTGCGAACGGTCCAACAAATCACGTTCTTGCCGCGTGACTCGTTATTTAACA
The DNA here is from genome assembly GCA_023380675.1 of Chloroflexota bacterium. The sequence continues at coordinate 1,526 of JAMCRS010000216.1, read as the reverse complement.
TGGAGGATAGAATGACAGTTGAAAGCAAAAAGAAGACTCAGTCGGCTTCGAACGTCGTGAACATATCCGATCCGCCCATTGCGGTCGCACTGTTCAGCAACGTGCGCTGGGCATGGATCTGGCTGCTCCTGCGGCTCTACGTAGGATACGAATGGGTATCCGCCGGCTTGGAAAAGCTCAACAACCCGACTTGGGTGGGGAGCAAGGCCGGCGTTGCGTTGACCGGGTTTATCAACGGTGCGCTGGCCAAATCGACCGGCGCGAATCCGGCAGTGCAGGATTGGTATGCGGCATTCCTGCAGAGGATCGTCTTGCCCGGCGTCGTGCCGTGGAGCTACTTTGTGAGCTGGGGTGAGTTCCTGGTCGGCATCGCGCTGATTCTGGGTATCTTTACAGGCATTGCCGCTTTCTTCGGGAGCTTTATGAACGTCAATTACTTGATGGCTGGCTCCGTCAGTACCAATCCGATGCTTTTCGCGATCGCGACCTGGCTGGTCCTGGCCTGGAAGACCGCCGGCTGGTGGGGGCTCGACCGCTGGGTGCTCCGCGCCCTCGGCACCCCCTGGAGTCCCGGGTATGTTTTTAGCGAAATCCACGACGAAAAGGGCATGGTGCAGTCACCCGGCAAAGCCTGAGATATCGAAAATCGTCTGCCGGCATCGTTCGTTGTGTCGACAGACCACGCCAACGTCTCATTCCGCTCGACGCGGTCGCCGAGAGCATCGATCAAGCGCGCGCCGCCTCGAGCGGATAGGTTCGCGTTGGACTGCTGAGGCGTGACTGCGGCGCGGCGGCGCGGGGCGACGAGGGCACGCCCAAGAACTCAAAACGCTAGTATAATACCGGCGTGGGCCGGCAGACTCCCCGCGTCCATTCGATTCAGAAGCAGGGCAATCGCTTCAAAAGGGCTCCGTCACCGCTTACGTTGTTTCGTCGGCCGCAGGGGGATTTCGGCTCGCCGCGTGCGAGACTGCCAGCGCCAAGGTTTCTGTTGATCCTGCGGGCGGCGATGCAGAAACGCGCCGAGAGGGTCGTCGCACAATCTAGATTTCTGCATGCCGGGAAATGACAGCTCCGCTTTCGCTCCCGACCAGGGTGGTAACGTATGAACGACCGCTTGCATCGGTTTGGACAACGGGTCGCCAAGTACACGATCCGTTTTCAATTGTTCTGGCTGCTGGTCACGCTCGTCGTGGGTCTGACTGGCGGCGTCGTTTTGGATCGAGCCATAATGGGCCGCATGGCGCAAGAGAACGCGTCCCGTACTGCCAGCCTCGACGTGCCGCTGATCACACAAGCCTGGAATATCATCGAGCAGGACTATGTCGATCGAGCGGCGGTCCAGCCGCGCACGTTGACGTACGGCGCGATCGGAGGGATGACGGACGCGCTGGGAGACACGGGGCACAGTCGTTTCTTGACTCCTGATATGGTCAAGCAGGAAAGCAACTTCGACCAGGGTCAGTTCGAGGGAATCGGCGCCGAAATAGGCACACAAGACAGTCACATCGTCATCGTCAGCACAT
>JAMCRS010000215.1 GCA_023380675.1 Chloroflexota bacterium | reverse complement strand
GGGTTGCCCCTACGGATGGCGGCGGAACGGATGGCATCGGAACGGATGGCGGCGGAACGGATGATGGCGCAACCGGAGACGGCGGGAGGGCAACCACAAGGGTTGCCCCTACGGATGGCGGCGGAACGGATGGCGGCGCGAACGTGCACGATCCAATATTGGGCGATATTGTCGGCGCGTGGAAATCCATTTCCACCGACGAATACATCGTCGGCGTTCATCGACGGAATTGGGAACCCTTCTTTCGCAAGCTGTGGCAGCGAAACTATTGGGAACACATTGTGCGGGACGATGCCGATTTGGCGCGCATCCGCGCGTACATCGTCAACAATCCTGCCAACTGGGAGTCCGATGAGCACAATCCAAAGAACGCGCGGGATCCGAAGGGGCGACGCTTGTGACCGCCGGCAAGCCGGTCTCTCAGGACCGCACTGACGAGCCGGCGGAGAAGTTGTTGGAGCGAATTCGCGCCGATCGTGATAAGGGCGCGGCCCAAACCCAGGCCAATCGCAAGTCACGCTCGAAACGAAAACGGGGTTCGTAGGGGCAACCCTTGTGGTTGCCCTCCGCCCAAGATCAGGAGCAAGACCCATGAGCAAATCCAGAAAGAAGCACGCGGTTCCCAGTTTCCCGGCCTTCGCCCTCCTGCGTCCGCATTTGGATGAGCTGTGGAACAACCCCGCGCTCCCACAGCAAGCGGACGCCGAGATTCAGACTGCGCTGGACCAACTCGCACGCGGTGTAAAGCCGGCTTTACTTCTGCCGGCACTGATCCGCTCCTTTCAGTCGGCGCCCGCGGACGCACGGGCGAGGGTGAATGCGCTGCTCCCCGAGTGGCTGCGCATGCGCGAACACGTTCCCGCGCTGGTGGAGTTGATCGCTAACGGTCGGGTCGACGCCGAATTGCTAGAGACGGCAAACGCGTGGGTCGCGGCGAGCGGCGTGAATCTGCCCCAACCGTTCAGCGCGCCGGTCGACCTATTCTTTCAAGCGTACGGCCTGGACAACGAGATGCAGGCAACCATAATCGTCTTGTGGTACGTGAACCAGAAAAAGAACCGGCTCCACGGCATGGGGTTCCTGGTCGATCACAATCCGCCGTGGGACGGCGCGGTCAAAGACGTTGTGATCTACCCTAAACTCAATTCGCGTGATATGCAGCAGCGCTATATTGACACTTGGACCGAACACGGCGATCCGCTTACTGCCATTGAGCGCCACGAAGCGAAAATCAAAATCCTGAATGCGCTGAACCACAACCGCGACTCCAAGATCCGATTGCCGCGCGATTTGATCGCGAACCGCAACGCGTTCGGGCAGTTCGTCCTCGCCCTGCCCGACGCATCGGACACGCCGGCATTCACCGCCGCCGATTGGGAATTTCTTAGCCAGAACGGCCAGACGCCGGAAGGTCTTTCGCACAACGAGCGGAAACACGGTTTCCGCACGCGGACGAAAGAGGGGGAAGAAATCTTGATTCGCCCCGATTTCGACTTGGATGGTGTGCTCTAGCGTATGGCAGACGAATCCTCGGCGCATCAGAAACCCGTTTTCTCGCAGAAAACGGGTTTCTGCAACGCAACCCTTTGCGTTCTTTGCGTCTTGGCGTGAGCTGTTTCGTACGCCGCTCGCCTTAGCTCGCTCCGCGCGGTGCCTTCGGCCACGCCGCCTCGTACGCCGCGAGGATGCGGTCCATCCGCGCGCTCAGCTTTTCGTCGACGACCTGTCGCGCCGGGTCCGCGTCGTGCCACTCGACGATCTCTTTTGCGCCTTGCGAGAACGGGATCGTCGCCGCAAAACCGGGGACGGCGCGCTTGATCTTGGTGTTGTCGAAGACCATGCTGTGCGCCTTGTCTCCCAACAGGCTCGCGCCCCATTCGGCGTCGTACGCCGCAATGAGGTCTGAAGGGACGTGGACGAGCCGCGGGGTCGCGCCCGCCGCGTGTCCCAGGATCTCAAAGATCTGGTTCCACGTCAGAAGCTCGTCCGAGGTGATGTGGTACGCCTCGCCGATCGCGTGAATGTTTCCGAGCAGTCCGAGGAATCCTTTGGCAAAATCGCGGTGATGGGTCAGCACCCACAACGACGTGCCGTCGCCGTGGACGATGACTTGTTTCCCCTTACGCATCCGGTCGACGACGGTATAGTGCCCCTCGAACGGCAGCAGCGTCCGGTCGTAGGTATGCGAAGGTCGGACGATCGTAGCCGGGAATTGACTAGCGCGATACTCTTGCTCGAGCAGATTCTCGCAGGCGATCTTGTTGCGCGAATAGTCCCAGTACGGATTGTCGAGCGGCGTAGACTCGGTGACCGGCAGGCTCGTCGGCGGCGTCTGGTATGCCGAGGCAGAGCTGATGAAAACGTACTGCGCCGTCAGGCCCCGGAAGAGGTCGATGTCTCGCTGCACCTGGTCCGGCGTGAACGCGATCCAGTCCACCACCGCGTCGAAGCGATGGCTTTTGAGCGCGTCCCGCACGCTCCCCGCATTGCCGATGTCCTCCCGGATCACGTGCGCGCCGGCGGGGACCGGCCGCTGCGATTGGCCGCGGTTGAGCAAATACAGCTCGATCCCGCGCTCGACCGCGAGCTGCGAGCAGGCCGAGCTGATGATGCCTGTGCCCCCGATGAATAGAATCTTCATTATTCCTCCCAGTCTAGTTCCTTTACACCCGGCGCGAATTGGCATATACTTGCGCCGCATAAGAGCCCAGATCGTGTAGTTTCGGAGGACCGCCGATGTACTTCAGGCGCATCGCCCTCTTTTTCTCTATCGCGTTTCTGTTGTTCGTCGGCGGCAGCCGTGCCGCGTTCGCCGAGCAGGGACCCCTCGCCGCACGCGGCAGTTCGCGCGCCGCGGCGCCGGCCGCGGACCCGCCGGGAGTCAAAGGGCCGTTCGTCGGTCCGTCCATCGCGCCCGCCTCGTTCGACGGCGACCTGCGACGGCTGCCGCGCAAAGCGGCGCCCGTTCAAAGGCGCGTCGTTCCGCGGCTCCTGCCGTCGGTCTCGACTCGCGCGCCAACGCTGACCGGGCCGTTGGACCCGGTCCGGCAGACCTCGACCGGCATCGTCCGCGCGACGGTCCCGATCACCAGCTTCGACGGTTTGGCAAATACCGGTTGGTATCCGCCGAGCGCCAACGGGGACGTCGGTCCGAACAATTACGTGCAGGTGGTCAACATCCAGATCGGCATCTACGACAAAGCCGGCAACCTGCTCGCTTCTCCCACGTTCGACCAGCTCTTCGCCGGCCAGAACGATCCCGCCGGCAATCCCTGCGGCAACGCGGAGAATTACGGCGACACGATCGCGGTCTACGACGCGACCGTTCAAAGGTGGCTTCTCGGCGACGCGGGCCACCCGGTCGACGTCAACTACGTGGACCAGCCGCCGTACTATGAGTGCATTGCGGTTTCCAAAACGAGCGACCCAACTCAGGGCTGGTGGCTGTACGCGCTGCCGGCGACGGACGACGGCATCCACTCTAACAATTTGCTGAACGACTTTGCCAAATTCGGGGTCTGGAACGACGGCATCTACATGACGGCAAACATGTTCAGCTCGGACTCGTACGTCAACCCGCGCGTCTGGGCGCTAAATCGGGATGACCTCATCAACGGGCTGCCGCTGCGGCACGTCTACTTTGACCTGTCGAGCAGTTACGCGAGTTTCCTGCCGGCCAATCTGCGCGGCGGTCCTTACTTTGCCGCGCCCGCGGACGGGACTCCCGAGATCTTTGCCGCGATCGACGAGCCGAACCTTCTCCACCTTTACACCCTGCACGTCCCCGACTGGGACGCGCTCAATACGGCCTACGTGACCCAGCTCCCCGATCTGACGGTGGCGAATTTTGTCATGCCGCGCGCGTACGTCCCGGAAGGCGGGGGCGCTACCGCACAGGTGCTCGATCCGTTGGGCGATCGGCTGATGATGCACCTGCAGTACGCCAACATCGGCGGCCAAGAGTCGCTGTGGGTGAATCACACCGTCGCGAGCAACGCCGACGGCACCGGGCGCACCGGCGTCCGTTGGTACGAGATCCGTGATCCGTTCGGCACTCCGTCGGTCTACCAGCAGTCCACCTACCTGCCAGCCGATTCTCTCTATCGATGGATGGGGAGTATCGCGGTGGACCAATATGGAGATGCGGCGCTCGGCTACAGCGTATCCAGCGCCAGCACGTACCCCGGCATCCGCTACACCGGGCGACTCGTGATCGGCGTCCCCAACACGCTGGACCCAGCCGAGAGGACCTTGCTGCAGGGCGGCGGCTGGCAGACCTTCAGCAACCGCTGGGGGGATTATACCTCGATGACGGTCGACCCGACCGACGGCTGCACGTTCTGGTATACGAACGAGTACTACGCCACGCCGGCGTCCACCGATTGGAGCACCCGCATCGGTTCGTTCAAGGTCTATTCCGGGTGCGGGACCGGCGTGCCGCCGACGATCACGATATACGACTGGTACTTTCCGCAGATACTAAAGAACGCCACGCCGTGACGCGCGAGCCGGCGAACGACTCACGCGGCAAACCCCTCCTAGGCCGGCGTTAGACTCACCTCGGCACTTTGGTCCCGCGGCGCGCATTTGCTCGCGCCGGCGCCACGCCGGCGCATTCGCTCGCGCCACGCCGGCGTGACGAACCGCACTTTAGCGGCTGATCTCGGTCAAGGAACTTGGTTACGTCGAGATCCCTGTCCGCCCTTACCCAACGAACGGTGATTGAGGTGACCATGCTCGCCCTGTTCGCCGGCGTGTTGATCTTTGGCGCCACACTCGTTGTTATCATGGCGCGCCCATACGGAATTCCGGAAGCCGCCGCGGCGACCGTCGGGGCCGCGCTCGTCGTTCTCATCGGACTTGTGCAGCCGGACGAAGCTCTCCGCGTCTTGATCGAGCAGTGGAATGTCTTCGGTTTCCTTCTCGGGCTCATGACCATTTCGGCAATGGCAGATCAAGAGGGTATCTTCGAGCGCATCGCCGACCAGGCTGGCCGCTGGGGGAGAGGCGATGCCGCGCGCCTCTATCTCATCATCTTTCTGGTCGGCGCACTAATCACGGCGTTTCTGTCCAACGATGCTACCGCATTGGTCTTGACACCTCTGGTCTACGCGCTCGTCACGCGGCTCAGGCTCCCGGTGCTGCCCTTTATGTTTGCCTGCACCTTCGTTGCGGACACGGCATCTTTTCTTCTCCCGGTAAGCAACCCGATCAACATCCTCGTCTTGGGCTCGTTCCCGAGCGACCTCGCCCTATTTCTGCGCTACTTGCTTCTGCCGAGCGTTTTTTGCATTGGGTGGAACGCGGTAACCTTTATTTGGCGCTTTCACGACGATCTGGATCTTTCCTATGCCCTCGACCCTCCGTCTCGGCGGGAGGAGCCCCCGCGGCAATCCCGCTTTGCGTTGGGCGTGCTCGCATTGATCGCGCTTGCCTTCGTCGTCGCATCAGCCCTTCGACTGCCACTCTCGGCGGTCGCCCTTGCCGGCGCGGCGACTTTGGTGGCCGGCGCCGCCCGCCGGCGCCGCCTCGAATGGCGCAAATTGCGCGACGAGATCTCATGGTCGCTGTTCATCCTCATCGGCGGGTTGTTCATCCTCGTCCGCGGAATCGAGAATTTAGGCTTGACCGCCGCCTTCGGAAGCGCGCTGCTCAACTTGGCCGGCGCCGACCCGCTGCGAGAGATCGTGGTGACGGCCGCCGGCACCGCGCTCGGATCGAATTTGGTCAACAACGTGCCGATGGCTCTGGTCATGACCTCGGCGCTGCACAGCATTCCCGGCGTCGTCGCGGCCAACCCTGGCCTCGCCTACGCGACGATCCTGGGCGCCGACCTGGGTCCGAATATCACGACGGTTGGTTCGCTGGCGACAATTCTCTGGGTACTCATTCTACGGCGCAAAGGTCTTCAGGTCTCGACCGTCGAGTATTTCAAATTGGGGCTCTTGAACGTGCCCGTGATGCTCGTGATCGGTTCCATCCTGATCTGGCTGCACTGGTAGGCGGTCGCGAATCGAGGAGGTCGAATGCATATTCTGTGTGCGGTTGGCATACGCGGCGGTGCTCAAATCGTTCGCCGCGCGGCAGGCCAGATCGACGCCGGCGCGGAATGGCTGCTGCTACACGTGATCGATGTGGGACCGCGCCGGGCATTGGAACGCTTCGGGCCGCCGCATCGCCCTCCTCCGCCCCCGCCTCCTCCCCATCCAGCCCGTGACGATCCATTAGATCGCGCGGAGGAGAGCAGCGGTGAAGAGGTCCTACGGGAAGCGTTGGCGGCAGCACAGGCGTTGAGCCTGCACGCCTCGGCTCGGTTGGAGCGGGGCGATCCGAACGAGGTCTTGGTCCGAGTCGCGCAGCAGTGGAATGCCGACGTCATCGTGATCGGCGCACGCGAAAGGCAAGGCCAGCCGAGCCACGGCCCAGCCTCCGTCGGCCACACCGCGCGCTTTGTGCTGGACCATGCGCCCTGCGACGTACTCTTGCTGCGAGCCAAAGGCGCTTACGCGACCGGAGGCGGCGAACGCATCTGACTCGCCGCCTCAACTTTGCTGAGACCGCTCCAGACGGGGACACGCGACCCAGGGGAGACATCAGCAAGTCTACGTGGAGGGCTCCTCATCGCCGTCGTGTTCGTCTACAGACCGTGCGAATGTTTGAGTGCTAGAGGTCCACGAACACGCCGCTTCTCCCCATGTTGGTCGCGAGAAAAACGGCCGCGTCCGGCACGCCGTCCCCGTTCAAATCGCCGACGGCGTAAGGTTCCAACATCTGGATCGTCAGCTTGGACGCCAGCCCCGGCGCGAGCTCTTCTTGATACTTGCCGTCCGTCAAGTGCGCCCGCTTGCCTGAGGTGTTGGCGGAAACGTACTCGGCGTTCTTGAGCTGTTCCACCGTGAGCGGCGCCTCGGACGGCGTCGGCGCGGCGCAGCCGACGGCGACCAGGGCGGCCAGAAGCAGGGTGGGCAGCAGTGCGCTCTTCGTCAACGTGACCATCCCCTTGAGCGCCAGGTTCGGGCGCGGCGGCCGTGCGACGCGCCATCCCCCTATTCAGTCGTAGAGAAGGCGGCGACCGAATTACGCCTGTCCGCGGCGTCTCACGACGGACCGCTGCCTGGGTCGCTCTCTTTCTCTTCTTCCGCGCCGCCGGTCTTGGGACCGCTCTGTTCTTCCATCGTCGCGAGCGTCCGGGCGACTTCCTGGATCGCGACGCGCTGTTTTCGATATAGGTCGCTTTCGCTCAGCGCGAGCTGGTAGGCGATCTCGCGGACCTTTTTGCCCTGGATCACTTTGAGCTCCAGGATGTTGTAGAGCAGCCACTCGGGCGCGGTGAACGACCGCTTGCCGTCCGGCTTCATCGATTCGATCGCGCGGGCGATCTGGCCGCGCAGCGCGCGCACCGGATTGCCCTCGTAATCGTCCAGCGAGCTTTGAACGATCTTGAGCTGAAGCAGCGGGCTGTCGTGCAGCTTGGGCCCGCCCCAATAGTGGTCGAGCGCATCTTTGACCGCGCGGCTCATGTCCGCCGTAACGACCGGCTCATCCTCCACGCGCTCTTGTGCGGTCGCGCCGACGTAGCGCGGCTTGCCCCGCGCCCGCTGCAGGACCTCCATCTCGCTCGTGATCTCTTCGAGCACTGCAAACATCCCCTGCTGCAGGTGCCGGTCCTCGAGCGCCAGCTCTACCTGCGCGGTCAGTG
>JAMCRS010000214.1:3328-7719 GCA_023380675.1 Chloroflexota bacterium | reverse complement strand
GCATCCAGACCATCCCGGTTTCGTAAAGCGCCCCCATCACGAAACTGCCGACCAGAACGATCGGCATCGCCATCATGAGGAACTCTTTGAACCGAAACCAGGTCTTGCGGAGCACGCTCACCGGGTCGGGCGTGCGAAACGGGAACATCTCCATGACGAGATCATCGGAACGGCCAGGCATGACATAATTGAGCCCCATGCCAACCGCCATCATCAAACCGAACGCGATCAGGAGGAGCGCCGCGCCGTACATCCATCCGACGAGCATGGCCACTCCGCCGACGATGACGGCGATGCGCGCGCTGCAGGGAGTCAAGACGACGAGCGTGCTTGCGATGATACGCTCCCGCCGCGTCGTCAGCACCCGCGTCCCCATGATGGCCGGCACGTTGCAGCCGGCGCCGGAAAGCAGCATGATGGCCGCACGGCCGTGGAGGCCGAGACGCTCCATCAGGGAATCCAGCAAGAAGGCAATCGAGTTCATATAGCCGCTGTCTTCCAAAATGGCGAGGAGCGCGTAAAACGTGAGGACGTAAGGAATGCCCACCTCGAGCGCCGCCTCGATCCCGGCATCCAGTCCCCACAAGGCGATGTTCGCTGCGGTACCCTGACCCAACAAAAGACCGACCACGGCGTGGATCGGCGGAGACGCAAAGGTATGCCAGCCGGCCGCGAAGAGGCCGCTCAGGGCTCCGCCGGCCCAAAAGAGAAAGGCGAACAAGGCGATCAAGACGGCGACGAGGGCGGGAATGCCGGTGAGCGGCTCGATGGACCAACGCCACAGCCGGGTCGAAAGGGGATCGCTCTGCGTGTGTTGCGTCTGGGCGTCACGAGCCAGCGCCCGCGCGAGCGCGTGCCGGGACCGTGAGATGTGCAAACCGAGGGGCTCGCCCACGCGTGCCTCGACCTGTTCCGCTAGCTCGCGCGCCTGCGCGAGCACGGTTTCGCCGTTCGGCGCGGCGGACACGGCCTTGACGAGCGTCGGGTCCTGCTCCAAAAGGAGTATCGCGAGCGAACGCGGGGTGAGTCGATACGGAGTCTGCGGAAGGAGCACGCCGATTGAGCGGGCGAGGCTGCCGATCGCCACCTCGATCTCACTGTCATAAGTGGGAGGCTTGCCGGCCTGATCGGGGCGCAACTCGGTCACAGACTGGATGAGTGCGTGCAAGCCCTTGCCTTGCGTAGCGATCGTGGGGACCACTCCCACCCCGAGCTCGCGGCTCAATAGGCCGGTATCGATTTCGATCCCGGCGCGGGCGGCTTCGTCGATCAGGTTGACCGCGGCGACGACGGGGAGCCCAAGGTCAAGGTACTGCAGGATGAGATAGAGGTTGCGCTCGAGGTTGGTCGCGTCCGCTATGGCGACGACGGCGTCCGGCGGGTCTTCCAGAACGGCCTGTCGCGCGACCCACTGGTCTTCGCTCATCGCGCCGAGCGCGTAGGTCCCCGGCAGATCGACGACGCGGATGCGCTTGCCCGCAAAGTTCGTCATCCCAAAGTTCAAGGCGACGGTTTTGCCCGGATAGTTTGCGGTCTCGACGCTCGCGCCGGTCAGATGATTGAACAGGCTCGATTTGCCGACGTTCGGATTGCCGGCCAGAGCTATGGTCAAGTCGGCTTGTCCGATTCGCGGGACGGGAGTGTGACACGAAGACATTCGGTCCTCGACTATCTATTGTGACCGTGGCCGTGGCCATGGCCGTGTCGTCTTACCCAGATCCGGGCTGCCAGGCCGCGTCCGAGCGCGTAATGCGCACGTCCGACGCAAATCATCACCGGCCCGTCGAACGGCGCCCGATTCTCGATCCCGATTTCGACTTCGGGCAAGAGACCGAGCGTCGCCAGGTGCTGAAGCATCGCGGGAGTCTCGGATGCGATGCGAGTGATTGTCGCGTCCGTCGCGGGCGGGCATTCGGTGAGAGGACAGGCGGAAGACGCGGCGCCGTGCATGTGGGCGCCGGGTATCGGGTTGCCGTGCGGGCAGGTTGCGGGGTCGCCCAACATGGTGGCGAGCTGCGCTTCGGCTTCTGGATCGATGACGTGTTCCAGCCGGTCCGCCTCGGCGTGCGCGCTGGCCCAATCGAGATCAAGGACGTCGGTGAAGAGGCGCTCGGCGAGTCGATGCCGGCGCATGAGGCCGCGAGCCTGTTCGCGTCCGGACTCTGTCAGCGCGATCGCGCCCGAGCGATCTATTTCGACGAAGCCAAGCTCGACGAGCCGCCGCAGTTGCGGTCCGGCATCGCCGTCCAACTCGTGAAACAAGACTCCCGCGTTTATCGCTCGGCGCGATGAGCGAAGACCGATGATTTTCTTCGGCGCGCCCGAGCGTCAGCAAAACCATTTCCAGGCGCTCGTCGCGTGGACCACGATCTCTGTGTCTTGCGCCAAAGAATCGCCGCATGAACCAACCGCCTCACTGCTCAGTCTCAGCAGTCCTGTGCAGGTATAATACGATACAAACACCCAATGTTAGTATACTATAACGCGTTGTCGGTGTCAATGAATTTTGGTCGTAATTCGGTCATGATTGGGTCAAGGATGAATAACAAGCGCCTTCCGAGGGTGGCCGGAAGGCGTTTGAATTTATACGAAATATTTTAGACGACGCACGATATTTGGCCAGAACGCTCTTATAGATTCACGGTGAGCGAATGATAGCCGGTTGCGCCAACCGGGTATGTATCCTGCACTTGCGCCGTCTGCAGCGCGCCGGTGCCGTCGGTTGCACGGACGGTAAAGGTGTGTGAGCCCTTTGCGAGCGGCCAGTCGTAACGCCACTGGACCCAGGTCAAGGCGCTCAGCGGCGGGGTCCGCAGTTGTGCTTCGGTCCAGCCTGCCCCGTCCACCTGCAACTCGACCTTTTTGATTCCCCGGTCGCCGGCCCACGCGATCCCGCCGATCGGCACGCGGCCGTTCTGGACGTTGTCCTTCGCGACGGTATCGATCACGGAAACGATCTGCGGATACGCCGTCGGGCTCCAGCCGCGATCAACCCAATAGCCCGGCCCGTTCTGATCGGTCGCCTGGATCGAAGTGATCCATTTCGGCTGCTTCATCCCATACCGATTCGGAATGTAGATTCGGAGCGGGTACCCATGCTCTACCGGCAGTGTATCGCCGTTCATTCCATACACCAGCAGCGTTCGAGGGTCCATCATGTCTTCCATGATTACGGTCTCGTAGAACCCGTCGGCGGACTGGATGTAGAGGGAGGTCGCCGTACTGCGAAGGCCGAGGTCTTTGAGGACGTCGCGCAAACGAGCGCCGGTGTAATTGGTCGTACCGATCAGGTCGCCCGCGACCGGATTCGAGATGCAGCTCTGCGTGATCGGCTGCGTGACGGCGGCGTACGCCACGAGGTCGGCCAAGACCAGGTCGCGCGGATGATCGAACAGGCCGCTGATTGCTAGTTTCCACGAGGACTTGTCTACGATGACGGGCAAGGTGTCGATGTCGATCCGGTAAAAGTCCTTGTTGGAAGTGAGCTCCGGCCGGGTGCCCGGCGCCGCCGCGATCCGGTCGCGCAGGGTCGCCTGCGCGGTCGCGTCGGCTGGAGGGGTCGGGAACGGGGCAGTCGTAGGCGCCGCGCCGGAGTCGGGAATGGGTACGGCGCCGGACCTGCCCTGGAGCGTCGAAAGCGACTGGCCCGCGCCGGTCGCTTGAATTTGCATGTCGAACAACTTGCCCAATCCGCTTGCGACGACTGCGACGCCGATCGAACCGCCGGCAACTTTGGTCAAGAATGTGCGGCGGGAGGACCGGAATTCGTCCGTGGCGGGGGCCGGCGCGGCCGTGAGCTGCGGCGCGCCGAGCCACGATCCGAGCAGTGCGCACCAGCCGACGATCAGCACGGCAAGCCAGAGGAGCGAGCCGAGCACGTTGCCGGACACCGCGCTGCCCAGGCTCAGCTCTACCCCGGTGGCGATCAGGAATCCAAGGATGCCGAACGCGGCTCCGATCGTTCCACCCGACCAAGCCGTCCGTCGAAGGGCCAGCGTCGTTACAACGCCCAGGACGACGCCGGCGCCGACGACGATCAGTATGCCGCTGGTCTGCTCAAAGCCTTTGGCAGTCCCGCTTATCGGTCCCAGTCCGAGCGACGTGATGAGATTCACCATCGTATCGATGGTGGTAATGATGATGTTGCCGGGTAGCACGCGCGCAAGCCAATCGAACAGGTCGAACGGCAGAAAGGGCAGGTCGACCAGTTTCGACCCGAGATAGGATATTCCGATGAATGCGAGACTGGTCAGCCCTCCCAGAGCTGCGCCGAGGACCCAGGAGGTCTGCCGTACGCTGCCCGGAGTATTCGCTTGATTCGTTTCATTCGTCATGCTATTCTCTCCTGCGATCGCGGCGGCGATCGCCGTATGTGTCTACGCAAGGCGGAC
>JAMCRS010000214.1:0-3318 GCA_023380675.1 Chloroflexota bacterium | reverse complement strand
CCACAAGAGGGTTCGGGCCGGCCGACCGGTAGTCACTCCTGCAGTAGTTGGAGTATGGTCCGTTCGGTCTCGGCATAAGCGCCTTCGCCAATGTGATTATAGCGAATCGCGCCCTGCTTGTCGACCAGGTACATCGTCGGCCACGCCCAGACGTGGTAGGCGTTCCAGGTCGCCAAGTCATTGTCCAATGCGACCGGATAGACGATCCCCAGGTCCTTTATCGCATTTTTAACATTCGCTACGTCGTGCTCGTACGAGAACTCGGGCGAATGGACGCCGACGACGACCAAGCCCTGGTCTCGATATTTCGAGTACCAATCCCGCACCTGTGGAATGGTATTGCGGCAGTTGATGCAGTCAAACGTCCAGAACTCGACCAGCACCACTTTGCCGTGCAGGCTGGACGGCGACAGCGGCGGCGAATTCAACCAGGTATCGCTCACGACGCTTGGCGCGAGGGGGTCCTTTGAGCGCTCCTTCTGGCTCGCGCGCTTGATTGCGGCTCGCTTCGGGTGTATCCTGCAGGGCGGCCGCGCTGACGATCGGCGTCGCGTCAGCAGGGGCCAAAGCCTGTCCTGGCAGGACGAGCAAGCGATAGACCGCCGAGACGACTGCGAGCAGCAGGAGCAGGGCCAGAAATGTTACGATCAAACCGGTCGACTTGGTCACGATTCAACTCCACCTGGAACAAATCTAAAGCCGCGCTCTCCGTTATCTAGCGTTTAGTATGACGCCGTCTCCTTACGACGCCGTTACCCAATTCTTAACTGTTTATTAAGAATTCTGTCACATCGGCGCAAGGATTCTCTCCTACAATCGAGCTGAAAATGAACACACAACGTGTCCTGGTCATCGACGACGAGCCGCAGGTCCTCGAAGTACTGAAGCTTTACCTCAGCCGAGAAGGGCTGCGCGTCAACACGGCTTGCGAAGGCGAAGCGGCGCTGTCGGCTTTCGACGCGCATGCGCCGGACCTGGTGCTGTTGGACCTGATGCTGCCCAAGATCGAGGGGCTGCAGGTATTCCAGCAGCTGCGGGCGCGTCGCGCAGTGCCAATCATCATGCTCACCGCCAAAGGGGACGAAGTGGACCGCGTGGTCGGACTGGAGCTCGGCTTGACGATGTAATCGTCAAGCCGTTCAGCCCACGGGAGAAGGATTATGCCGCGTCGGAGCACGGCAGTATTCGCAACGCGGTCATCCTCCACCACTTGCGCGCTGCGCTCCCCTGAATGCGGACGTTTTGGACGTCGGCGGCGCGACCGGCGAGGTCGCCGCGGAACTGGCGAAGGACGGGCACGCGGTGACGCTAGTCGACCTGTCGCATACAATGATAGAGGAGGCGCGGCGGCGCAGAATGGGCTGAGGTACATGTTCGTCGTCATTGCGCTGGAGGACTTTGACAGCCCGATTCAGGTCGACCCAGGTTTCCTGCGGTTGTACGACGCCGGGGGAACGCCTACGCGCCGCAGCCGATCGATTTCACGACGGCGATCGAGCGGCTGCATGGCGTCACAATCCAACCTGGGCACGGGACTGCGGCGATCGCGGTCTTTGACGTCGCCGCGTCCGCGGCGTTCGATCGGCTCGTGTACGACGACTCGACCGGCCACGCGCTGACCGTGAGTCTGCAGAAATGAAGTACTGGCGTCTGATCGTACTGGGAATCGCTTCGCTGGTCCCGTATCTCTTCGCGTACCGCTTGCAGGACCTGCGCAAGAACACCGTCGCGTTCGAGTACGTTTTCTTCGCGGCGTTCGTGCTCTACGCCGTCGCGGCGTGGCTCGTGCTTCGAGCGAACGGACCGACGACGAGGCGCGAGATTGCAGTGATCTTTGCCTTCGCGATCGTCTTCAATGCGGTCCTGGTCATGGCGCCGCCGACGCTCTCGGACGACATGTATCGGTACGTCTGGGACGGCCGCGTGCAGGCGCATCAGATCAGTCCGTACGCCTATCCTCCGAGCGAGCCGCAACTGGCGAATCTGCGCGACACGCAGATCTGGCCGCTGATCAACCGGAAGGACGACGTGACGGTCTACCCGGCCGCCGCCGAGCTCGCCTTCGCGGCGATCTGGCGAATCGTCCCGGACAGTGTGCGCTGGTTTCAAATCGTCATAGCCGCGTGCAGCCTCTTGGGAGACGCTCTCCTGGCGCTGCTGCTGCGCGCATTCGGCAAGCCGGCTCGATGGGTCCTGGTCTACCTCTGGCACCCGCTCGTCATCTTTGAGACGGCACACGCCGCGCACGTCGACGGGCTGATCCTGCCGCTGCTCGTGGCGGCCTGGCTGGCAACCGCCAAGGGGCGTGACGGGTGGGCCGGCGCGGCGCTCGGCGCGGCGACGGCGATCAAGCTTTATCCCGCGCTCCTCCTGCCGGCGTTGTGGCGACTGCGGGACGACAAAAAGAGCCTGCGCCCGGCCTGGCAGATGCCGCTCGCCTTCGCGGCGACGATCGGAGCCTGTTACCTTCCGTATTTGGCCCAGGGAGCCGGAGTCGTCGGCTTTCTCCCGCAGTATTTTGGCGAGCGCTATAACATGGGCCTCGCCAGTTTCCTGACGGCGGCGCTCGAAAAGCCGCCGCTCCCAATCGTGGCGGATATTCTCAAGGCCGCCGGCGGATCGCCGCAGCACGTGATCGACCTGCTGCTTTTTGCTGCGCTCGCACTGACCGGGCTGGCGCTCATGCTGCGGCCAGCGGCCACAGCCGAGCATGCGGTCGCGCGCTGCATCTGGCCGATCGCCGCGTTCACGTTGTTGACGCAGAACCTATTTCCGTGGTACATGTTATGGTTGGTTCCGCTGCTCGTGCCGTTCGTCCGTCCGGGGGAGATTCGGATTTCGGTTCGACGGCTGGACCGGCTGGTTTCTGTTCAGCGGACTGGTCGCGCTGGCGTACACCTTTTTCGTCGTCTGGAAGCCGGTCGAGTGGGCGCTCTGGCTGGAGTTTACGCCGCTGTATCTATGGCTGATCGTCCCCTGGGCGTGGAGCGGGTTCCGACGGCTGCGAACGCGCGAGTCCGGGGCTCTACATTCCAAAGAATTCAGGTTTGACCGCAATGCAAAAGTCGACGGTACTTCTTAGCGCGCTGGCGGGCGCCAGCGCCCTGATCTACGGTGCGGCGTTCGTCTGGCACTATAGTCTCTTCGAATGGTGGCAATTGCCGGGACAGAGCATCGCGCGGATCGCACAGCACAGCCTCGCCTCCGGCGCGGCGTACGTCGTCGCAATGGCCGCACTGTTCGCGCTGTACCTCCTGGCCTGCTGGCTCGTCAAGCGGGATCGCCGCGCGGCCATGTGGGCCATCGTGGTCGGCGGCG
>JAMCRS010000213.1:11758-12562 GCA_023380675.1 Chloroflexota bacterium | reverse complement strand
GTTCCCAAAAAGCGGCTTCGGCGCGAAGTAATTCGTAATAGCGAGGCGTACCAATATCGTTTTTCGAGATGGGTGTGGGCATTCTATCCACTGCCGGAGCGGCCGACGGCAAGGAGGACCGGCGCGCCGGTCTGCGCCGATTCGTACATGGCCAGGACCAGCGCCACGGACTTGCGCGCGACAATTCCGTTGGTCTTGGACTCGTGATCCTCGCCGATCGCGTCGATCATTTCCTCGATCACGGCTTTATGGCTGAATCCGTAGACGGTTGGCGGATCCACCTGATCGCGCGTCAGCAGCTCGCGCTCGTGCTCGAGCTCGCCCTCGACTTTCCAGAGCACCTTGCGATTGAGGGCCGTCCCGCCGACCTTGACGGAGCCGCGCTCGCCGAACAGGGCAACGGAGCCTTCCAGGTTTTGCGGATAGGTGAGGGTGGAACCTTCCACCGTGCCGAGCGCGCCGCTTGTAAAGCGAAGCGCAACGGTCCCGACGTCTTCCGATTCCATATTGTGCGCAAGCGTGGCGGTGAAAGCAAAAACGCTTTCGACATCGCCCATCAGCCACTGCAAGGCGTCGATGTGGTGGATGGACTGGTTCATGAGCGCGCCGCCGTCCATGTCGCGCGTGCCGTGCCAGCCGTCCTCGTAGTATTCCTGGGGGCGGTACCAGCGCACGGTGGCGTTGCCGAGGAAAAGCCGGCCCAGGCGGCCCTCGTCGACGATGCGGCGGAGCTCCTGCATAGGAGCATTGTATCGATTTTGAAGCATAACGCACAGTCTGCGGCCGGTGGACTGGGCGACAGCA
>JAMCRS010000213.1:10187-11649 GCA_023380675.1 Chloroflexota bacterium | reverse complement strand
GGTCGGCGTCGGCGAGCGTGAGCGCCATCGGCTTTTCGACGATGACGTGCTTGCCGGCCTGCAGGGCGTCGATCGCCATCTGGGCGTGCATGCCGCTCGGGGTGCAGATGTTGACGACGTCGACGTCAGGACGATCGAGGAGCCGGCGATAATCGGAGTACGCCGCCGCGTCGTACTCATTGGCGTAGCGTTCGGCGCGCGATTCGACGACATCAGCGACGGCGACGAGCCGCGCCGATTCCAGTTCGGCGATCGACTGGGCGTGCCGCGGCGAGACGCGCCCGCAGCCGATGAGACCAAAGTTCAGCGTGTCCATTTTCGTATCCTGGTTTGAGTCTACGTAATCCGGGACGGGGTTACATTTTTGCCATCGCTGGCCAGCCGTATTCGTGACTCGAACGTCTGGCGATACATATCAACCTGCATTCGCGCGAGAATCTTCCAATCGTACCTGTTCTCGACCACTAGCCGCGCCTGGGCAGCCAATCGGTCGGCCAGCTGTCGGTCGCTCAACAGCCGGCTGGTCTGCGCGACGAAATCGGCCGGCGATTCAGCAGAGAGGAAATGTTCCTCTGGCTCGATCTGCAGGCCTTCGGCGCCCATGCGCGTGCTGACGACCGGGACGCCGGCGGCAAAAGCCTCCAACAGCTTGAGCCGGGTCCCCGACCCGTAGCGTACGGGAACCACGACGACGCTCGCCTGCGCATAGAAATCCCGGATGTCCGGGACCGGAGAGCCTGGACTGGAATAATTCCTCGCCCGCCCGGCGAGGATGATACGATCGCTCGCCAAGGCACGGACGGCGGGCGTCGGGTCGCCGACGACGATGAATTTCAAGTCGGGAAAGCGCTGCGACAGCTCAGGCCAGATGGCGCGCACAAAAAACGTCACCGCGTCTACATTGGGCGGGTGTGCGAAATTTCCTACGAAGAGGAGCGCCGGCGGCTCGCCTCGCCGTTGGATGGAATCAAAGTGCGCACAATCTACGCCGTTCGGAATGACCTGGACCGACAGCGTGGGCATCCAACGGCGGAACACGTCGCGGTCGAAATCTGACATGGCAACTACGCGGTCAAAGCGCGGCAGGTGTGACAGCTCGTAGTAGAAAAACAATAGCGCGGCGACCAGCCGCCGCGGCTTTAATCGCATCGAGCGCTCGACCTGAAAGTGGCGCCAGAGGGTGAGAAAGGTCACGTCCAACTCGGTCATGACAGTGACGCTGTCTTTACGATAGTCGAGATACTGAGCCAGACTCGGGAAATCGATCTGAAGGACTTGAAATCGAGTCGTCGATTCAAGTGATTGGATGGCGGCGCGCATTTCAGGTCGATCGTCAAGATAGACAGCGGGAGGCGCGAGCCGGGGCGGAAACAGGCGCGGGCGCGGCGAGCGGACGAACGCCTGCATATGGCGGCAGTAGGGGGCCATGGCGGCCAGGTTTTCCGATGCAGGCTCGGAATCC
>JAMCRS010000213.1:0-10177 GCA_023380675.1 Chloroflexota bacterium | reverse complement strand
AGCGCAAGCAAGCTGATGTCACAGTCCGTCGACACATGCCGGACCAGGTTGTAGAGACGGACGGCGCCGCCGTGATCCGGCGGGTACGGGAGAAACGGGGAGAGCCAAAGGACTTGCGGGCGATTCACTATTGCGATTCCTGAGCGCCGGATGATACCTCATCCAGGATTCGGGCAAGCTGCTGGGCAAGATTACGGCGGTCGAATCGGGCCCGCAGTTCGTCCGACCGGTCGGAGGTATCCGAAGGCTCGCGGCGAAACAGGTCGATCAATCCACGCGCAACCGCCGCAGGTTCGTCGTGGGGAACGACTAATCCAAGGTTAGAGCCCCGCATGAGCTCGCTCACCGCGCCGGGTGGGACGGCGGCCAAAATGGGGCGACGGGCGGCCAGGTATTCGAAGAGTTTGTTGGTGTAACCCAAGCGTTCCTCGTCGGAAGGAAGGGCGAGTAGTAGAACGTGCGACCGGCGCATCCGATCGACCGCTTCGGCGTGAGACGTAAAATCGAGAAACTCTACATTGCTTTCGAGACCGGCTAATTGAGCTCGAAACGGGCCGTCAAAGAGACCGACGAACCGAAATC
This sequence comes from Chloroflexota bacterium, assembly GCA_023380675.1. The sequence goes on along the minus strand of JAMCRS010000213.1, from coordinate 9,595 downwards.
GGGCGTCGCGTCGGAAATCATCGTTCTGCTCAAGCGCAAGACGGATGCCGGGCGCAAGGGCGGTGTTGCCGCGGGGACCGTGGATAGACCCGACGTAGGAGAAGGTAACGCCGGGGGAATCCAACGGAGGCGGCGGATCGGCAAAGTCCTCCGGATCGAACCCGTTGGTAAGCACCCGCGTCTTGGGCGCCAAATCGGATCCCAGGGACTCGAAGGTGGACCGGGCGAGTGGTTCGGATACGACCAGAGCGCGATCGCAGCGCTCGAGCACGCGTCGTTCGGTCTTTCGCTGGAGAGCAAAGTTCAGACGGCCGAGCTTGCCGAGAGTTGGATTTTCGCAGGTCCACACGTCTCGAAAATCGGCGACCCAGGGAAGGCCGAAGCGGGCATGGACCCGCTCGCCGACGAGATGAATCGAGTTTGGCGGCGAGGTCGTCAAGGCAGCTTGACAGGGGTGTTCTTGGAGCGCCCGGGCGCACAGCCGTGCGGCCGCGCCAGTCCACCCCACATACGGGTCCGGGACGAAAAAACGACGCGCCAGTTTGTTCAGTGCGCCGCTGGGCACGGGCTGCCGCGAGCGGTCTGCGATCGCCGAAGGAGCAGCGGGCGCGCTGCGGCGCGGTAAAGATGCGAACGGGCGCCACGGCTCACGATAGACCGGAAGGTCCGGGGGCACATCGCGCGCCAGGCTCGGGTCAGGGTAAGAGTGCGCGTCGGAGCATACGACGACCGGCTGCCAGCCGAACTGCGGGAGGTACTTGACAAACTTGGTCACCCGAATCACGCCGGTGCCCCCTTGCGGCGGAAAATCGAACGTGACGATCAATACGCGTTTCAATAGGCTTCAGCCCGAGAGTGCCTGCGCGTAGACCGCCGAGATTTGCCGCAGAAAGGACTGTTCGCCAAACCGGGCAACGACGCTGTTGCGAACAGCTGCGGAGTCGTACACGGCGCGCCCGGCAATAAAGTCCCCCATTGCATCGGCCAGGGCCTGACTGTCGGCTTTGTTTACCACGCGACCCGTTTCCGGCGTGACGATCCATTCCGGTCCGCCGCACCGAGTGGCGAGGACCGGTTTACCGCAAGCCATCGCTTCGCCGAGTACAATACCGAAGGTCTCCCGCAAGCTGGGAAGGACAAGCACATTGCAGCGCTGCATCCACTGCTTGACTTGCGCGCGCGGCAGTCTACCGAGAAATCGACAATGCTGGCTTACTCCGAGCTGGGCGGCGGATGCTTCAAGGCGCATCCGCAAAGGGCCATCACCTCCTATGACGACTTGAAACGAGTCGTAGCCCCGGTCGTGCAGGATGCGCGCCGCTTCCAACAGATAGCGAATTCCTTTTTCCGCTCTGAGCAGACCAACGTACAAAAAGGTGTAGGGAGAGTCGCCAGTAGACGATGAACGAGAGTCCTCTGGAACGAAATAATCGGTCCGAACCAAGTTGCCGACGACGTCAATGGGTCGCGCGTCGGAAAACTCACGTATCTCATGGGCCAAAGTTGGGCTGACCGCGATGATCCTTTGAACCTGAGTCAGCGTCGTACGCGCCAAGTCGCGCAATAGGGGTGACTTGACGTCCGTCCCCGACAACCTCGAGTGCGCGGTGAGAACAACTGGAACCCTAAACCGCTCGCCCAAGCGACAGCCAATCCAACCGCCGGGAAGCATGACGTGTGCGTGGATAATGTCCGGCATTCCGTGGTCTCGCACGATTGTTTCGACAGTACGCCTTGCAGATCGAACCGAGGCATCGTATGCGCACCTGAGCGAGAAGCGCGGTATAGGCACAAATGCCCTTTGCCAATGGACATCGAATTCCGGGTAACGAACAACGCCCGGCGTTACTCCGAGTCTACGACGCAGAAGGTCGCGCCAGCTGATTATTTGCGGCACGAGGATAGTGACCGAGAACACCCGGGAGAGCGCGACGGCTTGCTCACGAACAAAGATGCCGGTGACATCGTCAGGATCACGGGGAAACCATGATGCTATAAGCAAGATCCGCACGAGAGACGACTCCAAGTCCGACGCGGCGACCGTGAACGGGTGACGATAGATATTGCGCGCATTGCCGATTCAGCGGCTCACTCTCAACGAGCGAACGAGCTGAGCGCCTGTGGCCCTGGCATGATACAACAGGGAGCGGAGCTTTGTATATGCACGTCGAAATCTCGCCGGATTTTGCCAGTTCGGATAGACCTGGACCGCACGCTGCAATTGCCGATCGGCGAAATCGAACGCCCCGTAACGCAAACCCACCGTTTCCGCCAGCCACGTATATGCCGTTGCGACGTCACGCGGCTTGGGCGAAGCGACCAATCCCGGGCACAGCCCCGTCACACCCTGTTCCTCGAAGACTCGCAAGTACATGCCCACAGTCTCTTGGGTCTGTGCGGGGTGATTGCGGATGCTGTCCTGCGCGGGATGGCGTCGCTGCTTGACCAGTTTTTCAGGCACGCGTCCGATCTCAAACTCGCGCAACAGCCGGAGCCACATTTCCGTGTCTTGCGTGTATTTCAGGTTCTCAGAAAACGGACCCGCTCGGGCAAGACAGTCTCGTTCAATCACCATGGTGGAGCCATTGATATAGGCACTCTCAAAAAGCTTTCGTATTGAAATTACGCGTGTAAACCAGGGACTCTCAACCTGGTCCAGGAGACGACCCTGCGCGTCGATGACGTAGTAGTCTGTATAGCACGCTTTGAAGCGCGGGTTCTGGCGCAAGAAATCCAACTGAGTTTCGAGTTTCTGCGGCATCCACAAATCATCATGACTGAGCCAGGCGAACCACCGGCCGCGCATCTCTCGAATTCCGAAGTTCAGCGCGCTGGCAACTCCGCCATTGGACTTTCTAAAGGCGCGCACTCGCGAGCCGTAGGATTGGATCAGGGCCCAGGTCTCATCGGTTGAACCGTCGTCTACAACGATGAGCTCGTAGTCGGCGAACGTCTGGGCCAAAACGCTGTCGATCGCCTGGCTCAAGAAGTTGGTGCCATTGTAGACCGGAATAACCGCGCTGACTTGAGGCTCAGTGCTTAACGGTATCGGCATACACGCGCTTCATCCAATCCAGCGTGCGACGAACCCCATCTTCCAGCGTGATCGTCGGATTGTGCGCAAAGGCGCTTGCAGCCTTGGAAATATCCGGCCGCTTGTTCTGGACGTTGTGTTGGTCTTTGGGCAGGAACGTCACTCGGGAATCATCCAGGCCCAGGTTGGCGAGGATAATGCGGCTCAAATCTTCAACGCTGCGGTATTCGCGTCCGCCGATGTTATACACCTCTCCCGGTACAAAGTTGTCTACAACGTTCGCCAGGGTCGGAATGAAATCGTCAATGTACATGAATACGCGGTGGTAGTCCTTATACACGGTGTATGGGAGATCGTGCAGAGCCCGATAACAGAAAAGGCAAACGACGCTTCTGTAGCGATGGTAGTACTCGCCGGGGCCGTAGGCGTTGAAGAACCGCAGGCGGACAATGGGGAGATGGAACCGTTTCTCGAAATTCATGCACTGTATTTCATTGACCCACTTCGTCACGGCGTAATCATTCTGCTGAATGATCGAGGAGGTCAGCGGGATATCCTCCGTCAGGATGTCTGCGTGCTTGTCGCCGTAGATCTCCGACGAACTTGCGAAGATGAGCTTAAAGCTTCGCTTGCGCTGTAGTTCTAGAATGTTGCGAGTGCCGATGACGTTCGTCCCCCAGAGCGTGTCGTAGTACTCTTCGCCGTTGATGCGTCCAAACTCCGCGGCGAGGTGGTAGACAAAGTCATAGTCCTGCTCGAAGACCCGCTCGAGTTGACGATACAGGCTGATATCGGCGCGGGTGTACTGCTCATCTGCCTGGTGCTGCAGATCACAGCCCCAGACCTCGTGGCCCCGTGCGCGAAGGGTTCGCACGAGGCTGGACCCCAATGTGCCTTCGCTCCCTGTTACAAGAATTTTTGCCATGTGTGTTCTCCGAGCCGCTTATGGCGGCTGAGCCGCGATAATCTGGACGATTCGTTCAGCAGCTGCGCCGTCCCACAGTTCGGGGATCCGGCGTGTTGTATATTTCGGGTCGCCGTTGCCAAGGGATTGCGAAACAGCGCGCGCCAATGCCTCGCGGCTGCCCGAAACAAGCCGATTCGTTCCCTGCGAAATCGTCACCGGTCGCTCGGTGTTCGGGCGCAGTGTCAAGCAGGGGACGCCCAAGTAGGTTGTCTCTTCCTGAACGCCGCCGGAATCGGTCAAGACCAGGCTCGCGCGCCTCAACAACGACAAAAAATCGAGATAGCCGAGCGGGTCGACGAGGCGGACTGGACTGTCCCGCGGCACCAGCCCGAGGCGCGCAATTTGCTTTTGCGTGCGCGGATGGGCCGGGAATATCACGGTCACCGATCGGGCGATCTCCGTGAGGGTGTAGACGATCTCCGTCAGGGCGTCCAGGCTGTCGACATTGGACGGGCGATGTAAAGTCACCAGCACATAACGGCCAACTGCGGCTGGCGCCCCATCCGAGGTCAAGCCGAGTGCGCGCATTATCGGTCGGTCGTCAGTCCTCGGCAATAGGCGCTTGAGCGTGTCGATCATAACATTGCCGACGAAGTGGATTCTCTCAGGCGCAATTCCCTCCCTCACGAGGTTCTCACTGGCGCCGCGGTCAGGCGTAAACAGCAAATCGGAGACCTGATCCGTCAGTACCCGATTTATTTCCTCCGGCATCGTGCGGTCGAACGACCGAAGCCCGGCCTCCACATGAGCGACCCGACGGCCAAGTTTGCCGCATACGAGGGCAGCCGCCAATGTCGAGTTTACGTCGCCGACAACAACTACCCAATCGGGTCTGGAGTCTAGCACAACCGGCTCCAGCCGCAACATGACCTGGGCGGTCTGCCAGGCGTGACTGCCGGCGCCGACGCCGAGGTTCACGGCCGGACGAGGCAATTCCAAGTCATCGAAAAACACCTGCGACATATTGTCGTCGTAGTGCTGCCCCGTGTGGACGAGAGTCTGAGAGAACTGTTCAGGCGCAGCGTCCATCGCCCAAATGAGCGGGGCAATCTTCATAAAGTTCGGGCGCGCTCCGACGACATGTAGTATTCTCATCGGCACCTGGGTCCACTGGCAGCAGTTGTCGACAAACGGGCGGACGGTCCGCCGGCCGGGCGGCTTATCCGCCCGACATCTAACCGGGCAGGCGTTCTGTGTTCCATTTCAGTGGAATCATCGTCGCCGAATGCGGTCGAATGCCAAAGTTGGAGAGTAAGGAGCCTCCGTCGCTGATATCAACGGAAAGCACCTTGTCCTTCAGCTCGGACAGTTGGCTCCGGCCCGGCGCATAGACCGCTGCGCTGAAATAGTAGCGGCCAGGAGCCAGGACCATGCCGGGAATCGTGACATCCGACCGGTATGTACCGGAAGGTCGTTTGTTCACCATCTGGTCAACCCGGTCGACGTCGCTGGACCACAGCAGGCGCGTGTCGTTTTCGTTAAACACGTCCAGGCACAGATAGCTGTCCGCCGGCCATTCTCGGACCGCGTATTCGATCCGTACGGCGAACGGATTGGTGTGGGGACAGGCGTTCAGGGTGCTACCCTCCGGCGAGACGATCGACATGGAGAGGATCTGAACGTCGCGATCGGGCTCAACTTGAAAGTCCGTTCTGCTTCCGCGGCTCTCGCCCCCGAGATAGGTCGAGACTGCGACTGACGTATTGCCATCGTACACACATTCTCCCGAAGCCAGAACGATGGCGCGGGAGCAAAGCTGCAATACGGCTCCCATGTTGTGACTCACGAATACGACCGTTCGGCCCTCACGCGCCACCTCTCCCATTTTGCCCAAACACTTGTTCTGAAACGCGGCGTCGCCGACGGCGAGCACCTCATCCACCAGCAGAATCTCCGGCTCGAGGTGTGCTGCCACGGCAAAGGCGAGACGAACGTACATACCGCTCGAGTAGTGTTTCGCGGGCATGTCGAGGAATTTCTCGACTTCGGCGAAAGCGACGATGGCATCGAACTTTTGGTTGACGTCCCGCCGCGTCATGCCCAGGACTGCGCCGCTGAGATAGATGTTCTCGCGCCCGGTTAATTCTGGGTGAAAGCCGGTCCCGACCTCGAGCAGCGAGCCGACGCGCCCAAAGATCTCCGCCCGTCCTCGGGTCGGTTCGGTGATACGGGCTAGGATTTTCAGCAGCGTGCTTTTTCCTGCACCGTTCCGACCGATGACGCCGACAACATCACCCTCATTGATGTCCAGGGTCACGTCTTTGAGCGCCCAAAAGGTTTCGCGGCCCGTATCATGCTGACGAAGCCGATTCCACAAGCGCGACGGCACTGCAACCAAGTCCTCGCGCAGGGTGCGATAGCGCGTATGCCCGACGGCGCGCGTCAGACGATACGCTTTGCTCAATCTTTCGATTTGAATTGCCGCATCACTCATAGAACATCGGCGAAGCCGCGCTCGATGTAGCGAAAGACGACGACGCCCCCGACAAACGCAAGCACGGATCCCAGCGTGCTAATCAAAGTCATTTCGGCGGTGAGCGCGCTCTGCCCCAACAGCGCCCATCGAAAACCCTCGATCAGCCCGGCGGCAGGGTTGAGCCCGAACAGCAAGCGCCAGCGCTCGGGCACGATGCTCGTCGCGTAGACAACGGGGCTCGCGTACATCCAGACTTGAATCACAAACGGCATCGCGTACATAAAGTCGCGATAATACACATTCAGGGCCGAAAGCAGAAAACCGACCCCTGCAGCGGTCATAAGCGTCAAGAAAAGGAAAAACGGCAGCGCCACGATTCGCCAAGTCGGACCAACGTGATAGACTAGCATCAGCACCGCAAACACGCCAAGCGTTACCGCGAAATCGACCAGCACAGCGCCTATGCCCGCCAGCGGGACAAGCAACCGCGGGAAGTATACTTTTGAGATTAGCTTGGACTCGGCAACCAGGCTGTTCCCTGCTCGCTGGAGTGCGCCGGAGAAGAGGTTCCACTGGAGGAGCCCGCAGAACACGAACAAAAGGTAGGGACTGCCGTCGCTAGGCAAATTCGCAAAGCGGCCAAAGATGACTGCAAAAATCAGCGCGGCAACCAGGGGCTGCAAGATAACCCAGATCACGCCCAGGGCAGTCTGCTTGTAGCGGAGCTTGACATCGCGCACTGTTAGAATCCACAGCAGGTCGCGATGATCCCAAAGCTCGCGCAAGTTGATTGCCGACAGGCCGTGGGTCGGTTGGACGACAAATGTCGGGCGGCGCGCCGAATGTTTAGCTTTGGTAAGCATCACGCTCCGGCCATATCGAGGTGAATTCCTTCCCTTCAAAACGCAGCAAGGGGATATCGGTGAACTGGGGCTCGACTCTGATCCCCTGCTCCAGACACGTCAGCCGCAGAATCTCGGCGGCTTCGTCGTCACCTTGCACACAAACCGCCGCGTAGCCATTGCGTCGGACCTGGCCCAGGGTCTTGCGCGCGGACGCTCGCAGTTCGCGATAGGTGCGCAGGGAGACTTGCATATAGCTGTGGGTGAGACGGACCTTGAGGGCGAGGCCGGAGGGCGTCAGGAAATAGTGAAGCTTGCGGCGCTGGAGATGGGTCACTTTGACGTAACCCTTGTTGACGAGCCGCTTGAGATACCAATTCACGCTGCCAACCGCAACGCCAAGCTGGCCGGCCAGGTTAGCCTGCGTTGTCTCCGGGTTGCGCTCGATTTCCTCTAGGATTCTCAGCTCGTGCTCGTCGCTTGCCATATTCGCCCGTCTAAAATTCAGTGACTGAATTTTACTACGAACGACGGGTCCCGTCAATTAGGACATTGGGCCTGTTCGAGACGCGCAGCGCCGGGCTTACGAGCGCAAGGAATGAGGGGGGCCGCCATCCATTCGAAGTGCCCGCCGAGCGGTCGGCCGGATTCTGTCCAGCGTTACGCCTCGGGGGCCGGATCGGTCAGGCCATTCGACGCTCGTCCGGTCAAGTAACTGCGCGCCGCGTTGGAAAATTCGACGAGGTCGTCGAGCCGCTTCCTCGCGAATCCATAGACCATCGCGTCGTCGACGGAAGCATGGTCGTATACGAGCAGGTTTCTGAACTCGACCATGGCGGTCATGCAATCGACCAACTCGCGCGGGAGGACGGCGTGCTCGCCGAGGACGACGAAGACGTCGTGGTAATTCTCGGGGTTGCGAAACCCTTGCGCGGTGAGGAGACTGATGCCGATGTGGACACAGGCGTCGATCGCCATGTGCAGCATCCGCTCGACATAGCGGCGCAGCATTTTGTCGCTCTCGTAGGCGGCGAAACTGGTCGGCCGCGTCTCACGAAGGTCGGAGACGTATTCGTCAAGCAGATTGAGGCGCGCCTGGATGGAGTCGTCTACCATTGTCATCTCGCGATCTTGCGCTTGCGTGCCGTGTACTTGCCTCGCCGCTCGCGTGTGCCGCGGCCGGCCCGATCGTCAGCCGCCGGGCGATTCAGGTAAGCGACGATCGCGGCGGCAAATTCATCGAAATCGCCAAGGCGTTTCTTGAGGATTCCGTAGACCGTCTCGTTCTCGATCTTGGCATACTCGTGGACGAGCAAGTTGCGGAACCGCGCCATATCCTTCAGCCGCTCGACCAGCGCGGACGGAACGACTCGTTGTTCGCCCAGGATAGTGAACACTTGTTGGCTGTCGTCGGCAAATCGAAACCTTTCCCGTGCGATCAAGTGTCTACCAATGTCGAGACACGCCTCGATAGCCGTCTGAAGCAACCGCTCGGCCGCCTTGTGGACGATGTAATTCTGATCGTACTCTCGGAAGTTACTCGCCGGGATGTCTATCAGCTGCATCTGATACTGTTTGAGCAACTGCAACCGTGCCAGGATCGCGTCGTCTTCGGCGGCCAAAGTTTCCCTCCCGGATCTCTTGGAAGAGTTTGCGCTTGAAGAATTCCCGCATGGGGCGGGTATCGTCGTACTCGGCCATCACGCGAACTTCAAAATCGATTTGCTCCTGCCGGCTTTTCGCGTAGATGGGTTTCCCAGAGCGAACCACCTCGGCCCGGAAAACCGGCGCTGCATCATTCAATACGCGGACATCCATTTCGTGCGTTGCGAGGTCGGACGGAATGCGCCCGAGAAGGCTCAAGAAGCGTTCACCCCTCTCAAAGCGATCCAATCGCGGGTCGAAGAGCACCGCAATATCCACGTCACTGCGCTCGCGCGCCGTCCCTTTGGCCACCGACCCGAACAGGTAAGCCAGCACAACGTCCGGCTGCCGCGCAAAAAACATCTGCAAGCCCCGCAGATCCACTTGCGGTTTACGCGCACGCGTCGCGGCTTTCTTTTCACGGGCTACTCGCGCTGTGGTTTTCACTGACTCTCCAGCATCGCGTTGATACGCGCGACGATCATGTCGATCGCGATCTGGTTAAAGCCGCCTTCAGGAATGATCAGATCGGCGTAGCGTTTGCTCGGCTCGACGAATTCCAGATGCATCGGCCGCACCGTCTCCAGGTATTGACTCACCACCGACTCACGGGTGCGTCCGCGCTCGGCGATGTCGCGTTCGAGGCGGCGGATGAACCGGAGATCGGCATCCGTGTCGACGAAGATCTTGAC
>JAMCRS010000212.1 GCA_023380675.1 Chloroflexota bacterium | reverse complement strand
GCTGGAGGGCAGGCTTGAACCTAAGACGACTGGAAGTACGCGGGTTCAAGACGTTTGCGCAGCCTACCGAATTCCTCTTTCCATCCGGTGTCACCGCCCTCGTTGGACCAAATGGCAGCGGCAAGAGTAACGTTGCCGATGCAATACGTTGGGTTTTGGGCGAGCAGAGCCTGAGGGCTGTGCGCGAAATTGATCGTCGGATGAATTATGCCATGTTGGAGCGTAAGGACGCATACCGCGGCTTCGATTGCGCCAGCGGCGCCCATAGAATGGACAATCAGCGACTTAGTTGAAGAGATTGCCGCGCGATATGCCGCGTCGCCGAACGTCTTCTTGATTGCGGTGGTCTCATGCCTGTCGTTCAAAACGGTCGAGGTGCCGTGCGCGTTGATATATCCTACTTCACGGGGCTCGAGCGACGCCTTGCGCAATGCCCGCTGCATGGAGAGCACCGCACCGGCGCCACCTTCCGCGGGCGCCGTGATGTGCACGGCGTCTGCGCTACAGCCGTATCCGACGATTCAGCTAGGGGGCGTTGCGCCGCGCGTCGATGCGAACTCCAGCTCCTCCAGTACCAGCACCGCACCGCCCTCCGCGATAACGAAACCGTCCCGCGTAGCATCAAACGGACGGCAGGCCTTCTGAGGAGCGCCCTCGTACCGCGACAGGGCGCGCATCGCGTCAAAGGCCGCGACTCCAATAGGCGTGACCGGCGCCTCGCTCCCACCGGCGATCATGGCAACAGCGTCGCCTCGCCGAATAATCTCGAACGCTTCGCCGATCGCGTGAGCGCCGCTAGCGCAAGCAGAAGTCGTGCAGAAGTTTGGGCCTCGGGCGCCGGTCATAATGGCAACCTGCCCGGCAGCAATATCCGAGATCATCAGCGTAACTGTGTAGGGGCTTACACGATGCGGGCCCTTATCGTTGAGCACGCCGATTTGCGCTGACAGGCTACCGATGCCGCCAATGCCTGATCCCATCACGACGCCGATATCGTCGGCGTTGCACCGATCCACCTTCAGGTTCGCTTGAGCTATGGCCTGAAGCGAAGCCGCGACGGCGAACTGCGTAAAACGGTCCATGCGCCGCGCCTCTTTGCGGTCTATATACGCAACTGGGTCGAACCCGCGCACTTCGCCAGCGTATTTCACCTCAAAGCAGGAAGCATCAAAACCGGTGATCCAATCGATCCCTGATCGCCCAGCGACAAGAGCCGCCCACGTTGAGGCCGGATCAAGACCAACGGGGGTTAGCATGCCGCGCGCACCTACTTGGATTCGCCGAACCACATTCACCCTCCAGCCGCCACCCGCTGGTAATGTGGCCCACATTATACCGGAACCATGACCAGCCGGCAACTACCGCTCGCCCGGACGTCTATGTCCTGCGCCAAGCCGTGTTGTCACGGTCGCGCGTTGCGCCTGTCGTTTGTACCGGCGTTCCGGTCATTCTTCTGCCACGCCGCGTCGATCAACGCCCACAGTCCCCCCGCAACAACCGAATGCCCACCCAGGAGCACAGGAATGCGCGCCTCTCGCGCCGCCGCTGTGAATTCGCGAGCCACCGGATCAGTGATATGCTCCGGCTGCAGCAGATCAGAGTAGAATCGGTCGGGTGCCGATAACCTGAGGCCCAAATGCTGAAAGATTACGCGGCTGTCGATAATCGCGGCATCGCCAAGCTCCCTCAGTGCATCAAAAAGTCCGTGCGCGCCGCATCGCTCCAAATAGAACCCGAGCAGCGAGCGGGCCGCCCCGCGCTCTTCCCGGCCGCTTGCGCGCATTCCCCTTTCCTCGGAAAACATCCTGATTCGGCAGGCGGTATCTCGCTCCAAGTAGGCCCAGGCTGACGAGCTGACTCTACCGCACACAACTACTTCCGCACGATCGTCGGTGAGCTTTTCCATCAGCGCGTGCATACGGTGATTTTCCAGTCCCAGCGAATCCAAGTAGGTGCGCGCACGCTTGCCCACCGCCGGATGCAAAGACAGGATTAGTAGATCGCTCGGCGTATCGATATCGAACTGTGAGCTGGCCGTGCGGGGTAGCGACAGCTCTGGCAAGCCGACCTGGCGATTAAGCAAAAACGCCAGGTTGTTGTCAATTGCGGGCGGATCGATCCCCTCGATCGCTTCACCGGGCACGAACCCCGCGAAATCGGTCGAAAACAGGTTGTTAGAGATCACTGCCCGATCCGCCGCCATCAAGCGGGCACACAGATCGGTAAAATCGTCTTGACTAAACAACGCGGCGCTTCCCGCGCCGACGTAAAGGGGACGCTGCACATCATACTTCCTGATCAGCTCACGCAGTCGTGACCCAAAGTGAAAGGGCGCGCTGTCGCGCTCGACGATCACCGGAAGCTCGCCCAATTGTTCTACAAATCCGTCGGCATTGGTTGCCACCACAAGGCGTTCACAACAGTCCGCCTTGAGCAGCTTCTCGATCGTCTCCAGTCCCACCACCCACTGCGCACGGGTTACGACTTGCTCGATCTCACTAGGGCCTCCTGCCGAGGCAAAGAGGAGCAGCGTGGGCTTGTCGCTCAACTTTCCTCCCTCACAAAAGCGCGTCCACAAATTCGCGTCTCATAATAGTCAATCAAGTCCGCCCGCTATCGCAGCACCGCGCGGCCACAGGGGCGTTTAGCATCACACCGTCAGAAGTTCTACCCGTACCAGCGGCAACAACCTATCGACATCTTCTTTCTTACACAGCATTGTGCCAGGCGTCAATGCCGTTGCCGCCCCGGCCGCCACGCCCAGCCTCAGCCCATCCTCCATAGACCCACCTTCAGACAGACGGAGCACCAAACCCGCCACCATCGAATCGCCTGCGCCTACACTACTCTTCGCTTCTATCGCCGGAGGGTAGCCTCGCCAGACTCCCCCCGGTCCCACGGCGATCACGCCCTTTGACCCCAAAGATACCACGACATAT
>JAMCRS010000211.1 GCA_023380675.1 Chloroflexota bacterium | reverse complement strand
TGTTTCTGCGCACGCGCCAAAGGCGCTGGGACGCGCTCGCCCTGGCGTCTGCCGAGATTGGCGTGGTGTTTACGACGCTGGTGCTTTTGACGGGACCATTGTGGGCGAAGGTCGTGTGGGGCGTGTTCTGGGTGTGGGACGCGCGCCTGACGACCACGCTGATCCTCTGGCTGATCTATGTGGCTTATCTCATGTTGCGTTCGTCGGCGGAGGGTGAGCGGAGACAGCGCTTTGCGGCGGTCCTTGGCATCGTCGGCTTTCTCGATGTGCCGCTATCTATCTCTCCGTCTCATGGTGGCGCACGATGCACCCTGGCTACGTCGCTACGGAACCCGGCGGACTCGCGCCGCAAATGACGCAAACACTGATGGTCGCGCTTGCATCCTTCACGGCGCTGTTCGCGCTCTTGCTGGTCACGCGCCTTCGGCTCGAGCAAGCCCGCGACCGCTTGAATGTGCTGCGCGCCCAATCGGAAGGCGAACGATGACGTATCTGATCATTGCTTATTCGCTGATCGCGTTGGTGTTGAGCGGCTACGGCGCGAGCATGTATCGGCGACTGCGCACCACCGAAGACGAGATACGCGGGCTGGAAACAGATTCGTGAGCGCGGTTGGTACGCGATTTGTAGAACGACCGAGATTAGGCAGAGGCGATGCGCGCTCGTATCAATGCATCGGAAGGAGAGTAATCCCATGTTTGCCATCAGTACGCTGCTTCCGCTCGCGTCGAGTATCTTGAGTTTTGTTTTCGCGGCTGCCGTTTTCAAGCGTTACCTTAGCCGACCGGGACACCATCACCTACTCGTGTGGGGTATCGGCATGGCGTTTTATGGAATCGGCGGCGCGAGCGAGGCATTGACCGGCGCGTTCGGATTCAACCCCGTCGTTCTGAAGATCTGGTATCTGTTCGGCGCGATTCTGGTCGCGGCATGGCTGGGGCAAGGTACGGTCTTTTCGCTCGCGCGCGATCGATGGGTTCGCGTCACAACGATCATTCTGGTTATCGCGTCGGTCTTTGCCACGTTTGCCGTCATTATTGCAGGCGTTGATCCAAATAATCAAACAGGCGCGGAACTGACCGGCAAGGCGTTCACGACGACGTGGGTGCGAATGCTGACCCCGTTCTTCAACATTTACGGAACGGTGACGCTGACTGGCGGCGCGCTCTACTCGGCTTGGCTGTTCTGGCGTAAGCGCGTGCTGCCTAATCGGATGGTCGGCAACATTTTGATTGCGGCGGGCGCGATGGCGCCGGCGTTCGGCGGCGCGCTGAATCGTTTTGGGCTGCCGGGACTTTACATCGGCGAATTCATTGGCGTGTTCTTGATGTACATCGGATTCCTGCAGGCGACCACTGCCGCCACCCAATCGGCTGCGGCTGTCTCGCCCGCGGTAGAGTAGCCAGACGTACGATGACTCAGAAAGCACCCCACGCGCGCCGCAAGCATTCTGAGGCGTATTGGCAAGCGATGAAGTACATCATCATCGGTTTGGCTATGCTGATGGCTTTGGCGCTGGTGCTCGCAGTCATCGTTTTGCTGCGCGTGATACCGTGGAGTTGAAGCAAGTGTAGTAGTTTTCGATTCGACAAGAAATGGAGAGGATTGGATGGATAGTCAGGTAGAGACAATGCCGCACACGCGACGATTCAACGTCATTCAGCTCGTCGCGTTTGCAGCGGTGATTGGCGTGATCGCGTTGTTTGTGGTCGGAATGATCAATCGCAGCGCACAGCAAGTCGAGCGCGGCGCGGCGCCGCAGTTTTCGATCCCGTTGTTTAGCGGCGGCACGTTTTCGCTTGCCAATCAGCGCGGCAAAGTGGTCGTCGTGAATTTCTGGGCATCGTGGTGTGTGCCGTGCCGCGATGAAGCACCCGTTCTCGAAAGTACTTGGCGTAAATATAAGGATCGCGGCGTGGTCTTTGTCGGCGTGGATTACGTGGATACGGAAAAAGAAGCGCTGGCATTTCTCAAAGAGTTCGATATCACGTACCCGAACGGTCCGGATATCGTTGAAGGAGCTTCACACGCGTATCGCATCCAAGGTGTGCCCGAAACGTACTTTGTCGGCAAGGACGGACAACTCTATGGTAACTACATCGGACCGATCGACGTGCCGACGCTCTCGGCAAGAATCGAAGAGTTGTTGAAGAAATAACTCGTCTCGCTACGCGCCTTTTGTTGGACCGCTCATACGTCTCAAAAAAGGAGGCCGATGGATCGGTAGAGACGCGCCATTTGGCGCGTGTGTAAAGGCGACTCATCTGGTATGATGAATGTCTGGCTATCCATTGCCGGAGCGTCGTCGCCGAGATGTAACTCGATTCTGACCCGGTTTTGAACGAATTCAGACCTGTTCACGTTACCATTATGAAAGAGGTAGATCGTGAGCCGAATTTTGTCTCTTGTCCTACTCATCTCCGTCCTTTCCCCAGCACTGTTGACGACCGCGTGCGCGTCTAATTCTGCGCATGAACTCAAGATGGCGCCTATGTCCACGCTGCCGGCTGAAATGCAAAATGCGCCGACCCGCGTGCGCGAAGCATACCAATTCGCAGTGGCAAATCCCGACGCGCTCAGGAACGTGCCATGCTATTGTGGCTGTGGCGCGATGGGGCACACTAACAATTATTCTTGCTACATCAAGGAATCGAAAGCGGACGGAACTGTCGTGTTCGATGGGCACGCCCTCGGATGCAGTCTCTGCGTGGACATTACCCAGGATGTCATGCGATCTACCCGCGCCGGCAGGGCGCCGCCCGAAATTCGCGCGTCTATCATCTCCACCTACAGCCAGCTCGGTCCGCCTAACCAACCTGTGCCATGAAGATTCGTGGGTTGCGCGGGCGCCGAAGGACTTGGATCGCCGCGAGCACTGCGCTAGGGCAAGGTACGGTCTTTTTGCTTGCGCGCGAGCGGTGGGTTCGCATTACAACGATTGTGCTAGTTATCGCGTCGGTTTTCGCCACGTTCGCCGTGATCATCGCAAGCGTCGATCCGAATTATCAAACCGGTGCGGAACTGACCGGCAAGGCGTTCACGACGACGTGGGTGCGGATGTTGACCCCGTTCTTCAACATTTACGGGACGGTGACGTTGACTGGCGGG
>JAMCRS010000210.1 GCA_023380675.1 Chloroflexota bacterium | reverse complement strand
ACCGGTGATCGCGCTCTTGATGACGGGAGACGAGATCACTTTCTTGTCGATCGTAATCGCGAGGTATTTGCCGACGTTCTTGGTAGTGTAATCGCCAAAGATCTTGGCGCCGTCTTCCGTCAGCGTGAACGAGATGTACGGCTGGTTCGTCGTCTGCGCGAATGACACGCTCGACGATTTCAAGTCCTTGCCGGTCATGACGGTGCGGTAGATCGTCGGCGTGACCGGGGTCGTCGACGTTACCGAGCCGGTGGAGGTAACCCCCGACGCAGACGTGACCGCGGCCGTCGACGTGATCGTCGCCGTAGGACTGAGCGCGACTTGCGGCGCACGAGTGGCCGATACGGACAAAGTGGGCGTAACGGTAACCGTCGGCTCCAGCGTCGCCGTCGCGGCGCCCGGCGTGGGGGTCGGCTGCCCAGGGACCACGACGGTCGACGGCCCCGTGGTCTCGACCGTCTGGCCTTCGACCAACGGAGTAGCGCCGGCGTCGATGAACTCGAGCAGACCGGTCCCGCCAAACGTCTTGATCGCCTCGTCGGGATTACTGATGCCGGGCAGCTCGACGATAATACGGCAAGCGCCCTGCCGCTGGATCAGCGGCTCGGTAACGCCTAGTCCGCTGATGCGGTTTGTGACGATCGTCTTGGCTGCGTCCATCGAGTCTGCTGTGACGCTCGCGCAGTCCGGGACGTCGGCCTGCAGCAGTACCTGGAGCCCTCCCTGGAGGTCCAGCCCTTCGTGCACAATCAACTGTTTGTCAATGGGCCCCACCCGCAATCCGGGGTTGGTAGGCAGATCGATCCATCCGGCGACGAGCGCCAAGAAGATGATACCGACGAGGAGCATGTAGTTGCGTTCGCGCATCGATGCCTTTCAGATAAAGTCAAGATGTTGACGAGAACGAGGCGATTATAAGCCATGTAGGCGAAAGTGGCAAATCAATTAATTCGTCCCTCTTTGCGCTCCCGGCCCTTGCGTCCCCATGCGCCGGGAACAACCGGGCGCAGGCCTCATTCCTTTCCTGGGGGCGCCGGCAGCGAACGGAGGAAGGCAGCCGCGCGAGCGGCAACCTCTTCGCATGTGAGCGGATCAGTGGTCAGAGAGAAATCGGCGTGTGCGCGCGCGTCGGCGAGCCGCCGATTCTGTTCGTCGATATAGCTTTGTTCCCATTTGACGTTCAGTCGCGTGCATATCGTCGCGAGCGACGCGTCGAGATAGATCAGCACTGCCGGCTTGCCGATCTGGAGCCACATCGTCTGGACGTGCGAGTGCTCCTGCGCGATCGCATGCGCGTCGTAGCCGAGCCGGGTCAAGTTCGCGGCGAGCGTCGATTTGCCTGCAGCACAAGGGCCTACTATGCCGATTCGCATACGGGGTTTAGACCGGATCATGGAAAAGAGCAGTATGCTGCATATGCCGCGGCAGGCCGCGCCGCGCGAGTCTGAAACAAGAACGCGGCCCGGGGCCGCGTTCTTGTTCAGTCTATTGGAAACCGGAGGGTCAATCTCCGCGCGTTGTCTCCGGATGTCGACGGCACCACTCGCAAGACGAGCACGCTCGTGTCGTCGCCGGGCCGACCCCGATCAGATTCTTTGGCCCTGGCGAGGATGGCATCCGCCAGCGCCTGCGCGCTGATGCTGTCGTCCCGCAGCGCACTTTGCACAAACCCAGCCGCATCGAACGTTTGGCCGAAGCGGACTCCGGCGTTCAGCACACCGTCGGTAAAGACGACGACCGTCACGTTCGGTTCCAGCGCCAGCTCCGAAATGATCGGCTTCATGCGGAGGTGGACGCCGATTGGTTCGGACGATTGGTCGAGCAGGCGCACGCCTCGGACGTCGCCGACGACGGCCGGGCAGCGGCTGTTACGCGAAACGACGATCGTGCCGCTGACGAGGTCGATCGAAACGATCTGCAGCTCGGCAGACACTTTGCCCTCGTGCAGCGTGTATAAATAGTCGTGTGCGGCACGCGCAGCCGCGCCGTCACGCACCCCCTCAGCCAGCAGCGAGACTGCCTTGCGGGCGACCAGAATCGAAACCGCTTTGGCTCCCCGGCCGGTATGCTGACCGTCGACCACGACGAAGGACAGACCTCCGTGCGGCCGCTCGATCATTTCGACGGTGTCGCCGGATTCGTCCACAGCGTACTTGGGGACTTTGGCTACCGCGACCTGAAGTTCCATCGACGGACCCGAAGGCTGAAACGACATGCTACGGCCGGCCTGGACGTTCTTTGAGCGACTGGGCAGCCAGGGCCAGCGCTTGCTCGCGCGAGCTGACGTCTCCCTCGACCTGTGCCTCCCGGATCGTTTCCAACAATTCTCCGACACGCGGGCCGGCCCCGATCCCGAGCTCGCGCATCAGCGTGCGGCCGTCGATCAGAGCCGGCGGGGAGATCACGGTTTGGCCGGCGCGGTAGTAGCGTTCCAGCAGCGCCCGATTGGTCGCGCGCAGCGCGCGGTCCCGGTCGGGGTCCACTCGAGGCGCCCGGCCGCGCTCGAGCGCGAGAGCCAGCACGCACGCGTCGACGCCGGAGTCGCCGGCAGCGCGGAACAGGCGATACGCCGCCCGGTTCGTCACGGGCTCGCCGGCGAGCTGCAACGGGCCCTGCTGCTCGCGTACGATTCTGGCCACGAGGTCCACCTCGGCGTTGCTGAATCGCAGCCTTCGCAAGGCGGCGTCGGCCATTTCTGAGCTGCGTGCCGCGGACTGCTCAAAAGGGACATCGGCGTCCGAGACCTCTATTCGGCTCTCGGCCCTGGCAACACCGTGCATCAGCGCGGCAACGCGTAAGACCGTGGAGCGGGAGTGATTGGACGAGATCGTCTGCGCAAAGTGGGCCCGCAACTCTTGAACGAACTCGCCGTCCGCGACCTCGGAATACTCGCGGGACTGGATTTCGACGAGCGAGTCGAATGCATGCAGCGTCTGTTCGAAGGCGTCGAAAAGGGCCGGAGAGGGCGGCGCGACGTTCTTGAGCGCATTGATCTCGGGCAAAAGTGCGGCGAGGATGCCGACGTCGTCCGCTTGTCGCAGCCGCTCTCCGGGCGCGTGCTGGGCAAGAATCTTGAAGAACTCGTCCCGGGCTCGCTCCACGGATGCGTACGCCATGAGCGCCGCGTCGCCGCGCATCCAATCCTCCGTGCGCGGCTCGATCGAGAAACCGAGCTCGCCGGCAAGTCGAATCGCACGAAGCAGCCGAACCGGGTCGTCCCGGAACACGGTGGGCGAAACGGCGCGCACCTGCCTTTCGGCAATATCCCGCAGGCCGTGAAAGGGATCGACCAGCTCGTCGCTGCCGATCTGACGCGCCATGGCGTTGATCGTAAAGTCACGGGTCGCGAGGTCACTGCGCACGTCGCCGC
>JAMCRS010000209.1 GCA_023380675.1 Chloroflexota bacterium | reverse complement strand
CCGATTCTGTGCTTGTTCCATCAGAAAGCTTTATGACCAACATGTCGCTATCCGGAAAGTATTCAAACACCATTGCCCTGCCTCCCTCACAGCTTGAAACGACGGTCGAAGAACGCATTGTGCACTGTTTCGCCATCAGGCTCGGTGACGACTCGCAAGTGCTTCCCGGTTTCCACTACGAGCGCCCAACGACGAATGCGTCCGTTCGCTTGAACTACCGTCGGGGTCGGATGACTGAGCACGAACTCAATCCATTCAAACTTGAGCTCAGGACGCCGAGCCACGACACTCGTTCTGAAATATTGAGTTGTTTTCACTCGTCATCCGGTGCTGCGCGACCATGCTGAACGAAGGGGTGATGTGCAGGAGTACTCATCGGCGAGCCTCCGTTTCGATCCGGCTAATACTGCTGCACGAAATCGACGAAACCGCGCCAGCAGGTGGACGGGTTGGTGTCCGGCAGGTTGTTGAAATCGAATTGCACAATGTCCGACGCGCGCTGCCCGTTGTCGACGACCCAGACCCACCGCGATTGGCCGGGCGATGCGCCGGCGGCGTTGACGATCATGGAGTAGAAACCGTCGCCGTCGGTGCCGGATTCCCTCTTGTCGGCGATCGCGCCGTCTGAAGAGCCTGACATGACGACGGTGACACCATTCACGTGATTGCCGGATGTATCGTAGATCGTTCCCTGAATGAACGTCTGCCCGGAATGGTCGCAGCCTTTGTTGGCCGATTTGTACCGGTACTGCGGTGTGGTCGGCTGCGGGATCGCCGTCGGCGGCGGCACGGGCGTGTTCGTCGGCCGCGGCCTTGCCGTTGGTCTCCGGGTGGGAACCTTCGTGGCGGTAGGAAGGGGTGTGTTCGTAGGTACGGGTGTGAACGTCTCGGTCGGCATCGGCGTGAACGTCGGCCGCGGGGTCCGAGTGGGTACCTTGGTCGCTTCAGCCAGAAAGACATTGGTCGTGCGACAGGCCAGCGCTCCGGCGACGAGAACCAACCCGAGCGCTACTCGAGACACCCAATGTTTCAAACGCATGCAGTCTGCAATCTCCTTTTGAGCTGGCTTGAGTCGAAAGCCGCAGGCAATGTCTGCCTTTCGATGATTATGTAATTATACCATATCCGGAATAAAGTCAACTTGTCGATTGGTGAATAAGTCAACTAGTCAATCAGTTGATTGGTCAATTGGTGAAAGTCAACTGGTCGATTAGTCGACCAGTCGACTAGTTGACTACTTCCCTACTTCCTCCGCCGCGACGCGCGCTCTTCCGGCTCCGCCCGCGTCTGTGCGCGGCGATGCGTGGTCCGGTAGCTCGGCGCGAGGATCTCGGTGACCGAACCGCGCTGCAGGTCGTAAATCCGCGTTTGAATGCGGGGATCGATTTGCGCGTCGCGATGTATGGTGATGATCGTCGGCAGTCTCGCCACGTATCGATAGTCGATGATCTGAAACATCTTTTCACGCGCCCACGGCGTGGCGCTCTCGGTCCCGAGATCGTCCAGCACCAGAAAAGGAGCCGTCCGTGTCTCCTCAAAACGTTGATCGTAGCTGATCACGCTTCCTGGCGCGAAGGTCGCGCGCAGGTGATCGAGCAGGTCAGGCACGACGACGAACGACACGGCCTGCCCGCGCTGTGCGATCGCGTTGGCGACACCCGCGGCGAGGTGCGTTTTGCCGCACCCATACTCGCCGCTGAAGACGATAAAGCCGGAGGGCCGCTCGCCAAAATCTTTCGCGATGTGAACGACGCGTCTTAGGTTGCCGCGCGCGTCCCCCTTGAGCTCGTCGTCGCGCAGGTCGAAGCTCTCGAACGTCATGTCGGCATACAGCGCCAGGTTCGAAACCCCTGCGCCCCGTTCCTCCGTCCCGCCCTGACGAAAGTCCGGCGCGGTGATAGTCACGATTGCACATAGCGTGGCATCGGCGAGCCGGGAGCGGACCCGGGGCTCGATCTCCTCCAATTCGCGATTCGTCGTCAGGACGGTCGGCAGCTGGGCACTGTAACGGTAGTTCAGAAGCTGGAACATCTTTTCGATCGCCCACGACGTGACGCTTTGCGCCCCGAGATCGTCTAGGATGAGGAACGGCGTCGTGCGGATCATCTCAAACCGCTCGTCGTACGTCACCCGGCTCGCCGGCGCAAAGGTCGCACGCAAATGGTCCAACAGGTCGGGCACGACGACGAAGAGCACGGCCTCGCCGCGTTCCAGTCGCGCGTTGGCGATCGCAGCGGCAAGGTGGGTTTTGCCGCAGCCGTAACCCCCTTTGAGTACAAGCCAGCCGTTCGGCTCGTCTGCAAACCGCCGCGCCGCGTCGTACGCGTGCCGCAAGATCTTTTGCCGGTCCGGGTTCAGCCCGATGCCCTCCGGCCGAAACGATTCGAATGTCATCGCGCTCAGGTGAACGAGTCCGCTCGTGCTTCGCAGGTCCTCCAGCTCGGCTTGCTGCGTCTCGCGGACCTTGCACACACACGGGATCGCACGGCCAAAGTCAGGATGGTCGACCGATACATCGCGGCGAACGAATCCCGCGCCGCCGCAAATCGGGCAAGTCCCGCCCTGCACGAGGTCCCTTGACGCGCCAAAATCAGCGGATGACGTATTTGTCGTATTCATCGTCCCACCAATGCTTCTGCCGTCCGGATTCAGACTCGCGGCCCTCCGCTTTCATGCGTTTGAGCACTCCGCTGATGTATGCCCAACGGCGCTTGTTCTGTTTGACGGCAGTGAAAGGGTTTCCGCAGAACG
>JAMCRS010000208.1:7088-8515 GCA_023380675.1 Chloroflexota bacterium | reverse complement strand
ATGCTCCTCCTGCGGCAGCGGCGCGTTGAATATGCCCATGACCGCATCGCCCATGAACTTGTCCAGGGTTCCCTCGTGCTGCGTCCAATGGTCTGCGGACAACGAGCGGCTGATGTACGTCGCGGGAAAGCTCAAAATCGCGGACACACGGATCGTCATCGCCAATACGGACGGGACCACGATTCAGGAATTGCTTCCCGGCTCGTTCAACCCGGCGTGGGCGCCGGATGGAAATCGGATCGTCTACGTCAGTACCAAGCCGAACACGAATAGCTCCGGCCTGTTCGTTTACGATCTGGCGGCCCAAACGGCGACGATGATCACGACTGACGGCGGCAGCAACCCACAGTGGTCGCCGCGCGGCGACAAGATCGTCTACCAAGCCGGCGGGAATCCCGCGAATGTTTTCGAAGTCAATCCAGACGGCAGCGGAATGAAACAGCTCACGGCCGGCAAGTCGAACGACATTCAACCTACGTGGTCCAGCGATGGGAGCTATGTCTTTTGGAGGTCCGACCAGGACGGCAAGGGCTGGGCGATCTACCGGATGCGTTCAGACGGCTCCGACAAGCGCCTGCTGATCAACGATACGCCGCCGGACCAATCGGAAAAGTGGGGCGGACGAGAATCGCTGAGCGCTGGACCGTAAACCGGGCGGTGTACGCGCGTAAGACGCCGCAGTGATGGGATGCGTGGCATACGCCGGATCGTCGCTCAATGCGCGATCCGGCGTATTTTGATTGGAGGAAGAGGTCAGCGGCGGACTTGCAGCAGCTCTGGCCCGCGTGTCCCCTGTGTGATTGCTCGCCGCAGGTTTTGGGATATAATGGAGCGGCTCTCGTTCTGGATGCCATGCAGACGATCGGCTCACGATTCACAGCAAACAACAACATGCCTGACGTTCCTTCTACAGCCCTCGATCGCGCCCGAAGCGACATCGCCGGTGTGCGGCGGGGCTTGACCGACCTCGCTCAATGGCTGACACAGCAAACGGGCTCTCCGCGCGCGGAGGAGATCAGCCAGCGCGTCGCCGATCTCGACGCGTACCTGGAACGGCTCACCGCCGTTTTCGATTTGCAGGAGAAGGAGCGGACGCAGCTCGAGGGATTGTTCCAGGTCAGCCGCGCCGTCAATTCCACGCTCAACCTGGAAAACGTGCTCAACCGCACGATGGATACGATCATCCAGGTGACGCACGCCGAGCGCGGCTTTTTGATGCTCGCCGACGAGAACGGCGAATTGTCCTTCCGCGTGGCGCGCAACATGGACCGCTCGACTATCGCTGGCCCGGAATTCGAGGTCAGCCGGACGATCTTGCGCGAGGTCGCACAGCGAGGTGAGCCGGTCGTTACGACCGACGCGCGGCGGGACCCGCGCTTTTCCGATCAGGACAGCGTCGTCAGCCTCAGCCTGCGCTCCATCCTGTG
>JAMCRS010000208.1:0-7078 GCA_023380675.1 Chloroflexota bacterium | reverse complement strand
GATCGCGCGCGACCGCGTGATCGGCGTCGTCTACGTCGACAACCGTTTGCGCGCGGGGATGTTTCAGCAAAGCGACGTGTACGCGCTCCGAGCATTTGCCGACCAATCCGCAGTCGCGATCGAGAACGCGAGTCTGTTTGAGAGCGTTGAACGGCAAATGCAGGAGATCGGCACGCTCAAGACCTTTCAGGACAACATCTTTGCGAGCATCGCGTCCGGGGTGCTCGCCACGGACCTGGATGGAAGGATCACCGCACTGAACCGGGCTGCGGAGACGATCTTTGGGGTAAGCGCGAGCGAGTCGCTCGGCCGTCCCTTTCGTGAGACGCTGCCGGAGCTCGGGGTCGCACCGATTCTCGAGCGGATCGACCAGGTCACGCGCGCGGCGACCCGGCGAGCCGCGGTCGAGATCGAATCGCACATCGCGGAGCGGGGGCTAGTCAACCTCAGCTGCAACATCTCCTCATTGAAAGACGCCAGCGGCAATCCGCAGGGCATCGCGATCGTCGTGGACGACGTCACGGAGAAGCGAAGCCTGGAGGCGACGGGCGCGATGTTTCGGCGCTACGTCGCGCCCGCCGTGGTCGACCGGCTCCCGGCGAATCCGGACTGGCTGAAGCTAGGCGGACAACGGCAAGAGATCACGATCCTGTTTGGGGACATTCGCGGCTTTACGCGATTTAGCGAGCCGCTGGAGCCGGAAGAGCTGGTAGACGTATTGAACGCCTATCTCTCGGTTGCGGCCGACGCGATCCTCCAGCACGAGGGAACCCTGGACAAGTTCATGGGCGATGCGGTCATGGGCATATTCAACGCGCCGCTGCCGCAGGAGGAGCATCCGCTGATCGCGGTGAAGGCCGCACTGGCAATGCGTGCGGCGGTTACGAGCCTCCACGAGCGATTGCCCAAAGCCCTGCGGCTCGAATTTGGCGTGGGGATCCACACGGGCGAAGCCGTCGTCGGAAACGTCGGTACCGAACAGCAGATGAATTTTACGGCGATTGGCGACGCGGTCAATCTGGGCAAGCGACTCCAGGAGAAGGCCAAGGGAGGACAGATCCTGTTGAGCCAGCAGACCTATCAAAGGATTCGGGGGAGCGTCAGTGCGAAAAAACTCGCGCCCATTCAACTCAAAGGGCGCCGCGCGGTGACGAACGCGTGGGAATTGCTGGGGCTGCATGTTTGAAGTCTGTTTTCTAGGTACCTCAGCCTCGGCGCCAAGCGTCGAGCGGAATATGACGTCGACGCTCCTCATCCACGAGGGAAAGCGCTATTTGCTCGACTGCGCGGAGGGGACGCAGCGCCAGATCCTGCAGAGCGGGCTCGGCTTTAAAGACCTGCGCCGCATTTTCCTCACACACGGCCACCTGGACCACATCCTCGGATTGGGGGGAATCGCGTCGACCTTTGGGCGCTGGGAGGCGATCTCGCAGATCCAGATCTATGGCGGCCGATGGGCGCTGGACCGCGTGCGCGACCTGATGAAGGTGGTGCTGCGCGGAAAGGAAGTGGACATCGAGATCGAGTTCATTCAAGTCCAGCCGGGCCAGGTGGTCGACGAGAAGAATCTCGAGGTGTACGCGTTTCCGGTCCTTCACCGAGGGAGCGGCTGTTTCGGATACGTCTTTCAGGAAAAGACCCGGCGCCCGTTTCTGGTGGACGCGGCGGAAGCGTTGGGTGTGCCGGCCGGCCCGGAGCGCCGCCGGCTCGTGGCCGGCTCGGAAATCGCTTTGCCGGACGGGCGGATCGTGCGGCCGGACGAAGTTCTGGGCGAACCGGTCGCCGGGACGAAATTCGTCTACGTCGGGGACGTGGCGCGGATCGACGAAATCCTGGAACCGGCGCGAGGGGCGGATGCACTGGTCATGGAAGCGACGTACCTTTCCGAGGACGTAGAGATCGCCCGCAAATTCGGTCACATCACGGCTGCCGAGTCCGCCACCTGCGCTCGCGAGGCCGGGGTGAATGCGCTTTACCTCACGCACATATCGCGACGGTATTCCGGCGCCGCCGTTCTGGCCGAGGCGAGCGCGATCTTTCCAAAGACGATCGTCGCGAACGATTTGGACCGGGCGACGGTCAAGCGATCGGCGGGAGACTCTGCGACCTAGCCGGGAAGCTCGCGGCTCGCGTACGAATATCGGCCACGTTCGTAACCCAAGTGATTAATAAAGGCCGGGCGTCGGCGTGGTATCGGTGGACAGGCTGAAGGTCGGGAACGGCGTGGGGGTGGTGGCAAGCCGAGTGGGAAAGACCCGCTGCGGCGCGCCCACGTCCTGCCTCCAGGCGTTTTCCAGACCGTCGGTATCCACGCCCAGCACCTGGTCGAAGATGTCATCGTAGTAGCCGCCTGCCTTGAAAGCTTGAAGGAGCTCCGCCAGTTTGTCCCTGCCATAGTGGCGGATGATGAAATCGACTACGCTGTAGCTTTCGGCGTAGGACAAATTCGCCGCCGTCGAATCGGCCGGGAACGAGCCGGAGAGGGTACGCAGAGGTTGGAGCGTGTCGTTCTGGATCGCGCGTCGAAGCGGTACGGCAAATTGCGCGTCCAGCTTGCCAGGATAGGTCTGGTAGTAGACGGCCAGCCCTTCGTCCATCCAGTGCGGCATCGACAGATCGCCGAGCGCGCTCTTGATCTTTTGATGGATGACCTGGTGAGTCAATTCATGCGTGGTCGCGCCCAGACCCCAATCGAGGTTCGACGGCTCGATATCGATCAGGACGATCCCGTATTCCGGATAAGCCTGGCCGCCGGTCCATTCCGAGGCGCCAGGCTCGACGGCGTCAAAGAAATCCGAGCGCGTGCCGTAAATGAACACCTGTATCTGCCGGTCGACCGAGACGCCGGTGTCCTGCTGCAGGAACTGCATAGCCTGAACGCCGCGGTCGAAGAGAGCCTGGCCGAACTGATTGCCTCCTGCATACCAATACAACGCAAGCTTATCGTTCGACAGTTTGTGCCAATCGTGCGCCGGGTCGTCCACGCGAAACGGAACCTTGGCCGTCTGCAGTTGTCCGCCGTTCTGGTCCTGCACCGTCCACCAGTAAACGCCGGTCACACCCGGCGGGAGATAGGACTGGTTCAGGTTCCAGTCGTACTTGGCCGCCACTTGAGTCCCCGCGTCAAAATCCGGCACCTGGCGGGTACTGGAGGAGACGCCGTCGATTGCCACGTAGAGCGCCACCTGCGAAATCTGAGCGCTGCTCGACGCATGCCGTGATGTGACCGAATTTGCGGGAAAAATACTGGAGAACTTGTTCGACGAAACGGTAATGTCGCCCGACGACTGCGTGGGACCGGCCGCGGGGGTAGCCGCGCGAGGCGCGGCAGGAAACGGTGTATTGGCGGCGGGCACCGGCGTGCCAAAGGGGACAAGCGTGGCCTGCGCGACCGGCTGTGCTTGAGCGTAGAACAAGAGCACGCCCGCTCCGGCGCAGAGCACACACGCCAGGACGAGGAGCAAAACGACGGCTACGAGAGCTCGATTCATATTCTATCCTAAATGCCCGGCCGTCTTTGACACGATCGCGCCGGTCGCGGACGGTTAACACGGCGACCGGTTGGCGGGATGGCAAGCGCCGAGCGGGGCTGCGGCGTCTGGCGAGCGCGACCGGGGACCCGGTTTTACCGATGGCTCAGGCAGGGACACCCAGTTGGTCCACCGGCGTACTCTTGTACTTGTCGCCTTCCTCGATCAACATGACTGGAATATCATTCTTGATGGGGTACTTGCGCCCGCAGTCCCGACAGACGAGCCACGTGTCTTTGACGAGGTCCAGCAAGCCGGCCTCCGGCCCGTTGCGGACATCGGCGGGGCATCTGAGAATTTCGAGCAAATCCTGGCTGACCATGCGTCCTCCTCATTTCGAGACAATTTCGGAAGTGCGATCCGTCTAGCGGGCCAAGTGCGCCGTCATATTGTTCCGCCGCACTTGCATGTTGCGCTGAAACTCGGCCGAGCTAATGGTGGGGGTCGACATGATGAGCGCATCCTCGCCGTTGTCGCTGTAATAGTGCCGGCGGCGGCCGGTCACCTCGAAATCGTATTTGCGATAGAGCAATTGCGCCGGCATATTAGAAACACGCACCTCGAGGGTGACAATCGAAGCGCCGACCTCGGCGGCGCGATCGATCATCACGGCGAGAAGCAGCTCTCCAATGCCGCGGCGGCGCCAATCTCGATGCGCCGCGATGGTGCTGATGTGCGCTTCGTCCACCATGAGCCAAAATCCGCCATATCCGACGACCGGCCGCGCCGGCAGCGGAACAACCTGCCTCCGCTTGTCGGCCTGGAACAAGCGCCTCCAATGCGGCCGCGCCGGGGCTCTAGCCGGCGCGGCCGGTTGGCCGTCGGCGCTCTGCGGACGCGCGACGAAATAGTGCGCCATGTCGTTATAATGGAGCTCATAGTCGTACGCCCGCGCGGACCACGGCGCCGAAAATGCCTCATGCTCTATTTCCATTACCGCGTCGATATCGTCCAACCTCATCGGTTCAACGCGAAATGCAAGCTCGGTGAAATCAAACATCAATGGACAAGTCTGGAAAAGTGGATTTCGCGCAAACGCGCGCCGGAGCTCCCGTCGAAGACGATGCGACTCTTCATTCTCCCAATCATCGACCGACGGACTCGAATGGAGTATAAAGCGGCGAAAGCGACGCCGCATCGTCGAACTCGTTCCGCGCAAGACGAGCCCAGGCGATCTCGGCAAGATAGCCGGCCCGTCTGACGCTGGCCGCCGGCGGGGCAACGCGAACGCGGCCGCCCAAACGGTCGACGAGCTGGCGTCTCAGCTCCGCATCGATCTCGCCGCAGAAAAGCAAGGGAGCATCAACGCCTCCTTCGCCGCGGCCGAGCGCGAGCTCGATCAAGCCTTCGGTCTCTACGAGCGCATAGTCGCTCACGCGCTCGGTTGAGCCGGGGACGCCTCTGTAGCGAGCGACGCAGTAGCGGCCGCGCCCGGCAGGAACGAGCGCCCAAAGAGGCGAACCGTCGCATGCGTGGGCATAGGCGACTACGTCGAGGGTCGGCACTCCGACGAGGCGTGCATTCGAACCGAGCGTCAGACCTTTGGCCACGCTCATGCCGACGCGCAGGCCAGTAAACGAGCCCGGACCCAGCGAAACGCCGATGCCGTCCACCTCACTTTTGCGGACGTTTGCCAGCTCCATAAGGCGGACGATCTGGACGGTCAGCTCAACGGTATGGTTCTCACGCGAGCGCCAGGTCGCCTCGGCGGCGATGCCGAGATCGCCGTAGAGCGCGATGCTCGCCCACCGTGTTGCCGTGTCGATCGCGAGGAGCATCAAATGGTATCCATCACGCCTGGGTAGACTGCGAGGCAAGCTCGCTCAGGAGACTCTGGTAGCGCGTGCCCTCGGCCTTTAGCCGCAGTCGGCGGCTGGTTTCGTCGAGGTGCCGAAACTCGATCCACATGCGCTCCGGCGGCAGCGCTCCACGTATTTTTTCTGCCCATTCGACGACACACACCCCCTCGCCCGACACATAATCCTCCAGCCCGATGCCAATCGCTTCGTCGGCGCCGCGTATGCGGTAAACGTCGAGATGAAAGAGCACCAAGCGGCCGCCGCGGTGTTCGTTCGCCAGGATGAAGGTGGGGCTGTGGATGGATTCGGCGATGCCAAGACCGCGGCCTAGCCCCTGGACGAAACAGGTCTTGCCGGAGCCAAGCTCGCCCTCCAGGCAGAACAGGTCGCCTGAGAGAGCCAACTTGCCCAAGCGCGCACCCAGGTCCTGAGTTTGCTTCGCGCTGGCGCTAACGATCTCGAGCGAACGGTCGCCGTTGAAAGTCAAACCCGTCGTCCCCCCTACTTCGTGGATGCGGCGCCATTATACTCCGAATACATCCGCGCGGCAAGAGAAATGCGCTGGTGGTTACCCACATGTAGGGGCGATCCCTTGTGGTCGCCCACAATTGGGCAGGCACAAGGCGCTGCCCCTACGCGATGTGTACAATCACCAGAAATGCGGCATTGTCGGTTTCCACCCACCTGTGGTAGAATAGGTCCCGAGGCAACGATGCGCATCCTGCTCGTATCCGATATTCACGCCAACCTTGTCGCGCTCGACACCGTTCTCACAGAGGCCCACCCCTTCGACCAAGTCTGGTGCCTCGGCGACGTGGTCGGGTATGGTCCGGAGCCGAATGCCTGCATCAAGCGGCTGCGCACCTTCGATCTCCTCTGCCTGGCGGGCAATCACGATTGGGCCGCGCTGGGCAAGCTCGATCTGGAGGAATTCAATCCGGATGCGCGCTTTGCGGCGATCTGGACACGCGATCAGTTGAGCCCGGCGAACCTCGACTGGCTGCGGGCACTGCCGGACCGCGTGCCGACGCAAGCGGAGCGATTTACGCTCGTCCACGGAAGCCCGCGCTACCCCATCTGGGAATACGTATTGACTCCGGCCGTAGCGCGCACGAACTTTGACTATTTCGAGACGCCGGTCTGTTTGATGGGGCACACGCACGTGCCAGTCGTCTACCGCTATCAGCCCGGCGACCAGAACGCGACCGCCCATACGCTTGCGGAGAACACGCCGTTCCTGCTGTCGGATGAGCGGATGATGATCAACCCGGGGAGCGTGGGGCAGCCGCGCGACGGCGACCCGCGTGCGGCCTACGCCATTCTCGATCTGGACGCGCTGACGCTGACGCACTATCGGGTAGAGTACGACATCGCCGCCACCCAAGCGAGAATGGAGCGCTTCGGCCTTCCCCCTCGACTGATCTCACGTTTGAGTTACGGTTGGTAGGGCATGCGACCTTTCGAGTTCTGGCTCGAAAGGTCTTTTTCTGGGAACATTCTCGCCGGCACAACGTCTATAGAGTGAGGACGTAACTCCCACACGAAAGGACCCTGACGATGAGAATCACCCTGCTCTCCCTCGCTTCGTTCATTCTGGCAATCGCCGCGATCGGTTGCGCTGCCGCCGCGCCGAACTCTAGCTTACAGGCGCCGGTACCGGCAATGGCGCCGCCGGCAGCCACTGCCCCCGCTCAAGAAGCGGGCCGCAAGCTTGGCGGTGGAACCCAATCGTCGAGCGCCGACACCAGC
>JAMCRS010000207.1 GCA_023380675.1 Chloroflexota bacterium | reverse complement strand
GCATCCCACGTCATGTCGTTCTGCCCGACCGTTAGCGTGATCGGCCCGGACGTGCCGCTGCTCGCCGAATTCGCATCGCTATTCTTCGCCGTATCCCCGCCTTGCAGATACTGCGTAAAGGCGTATCCGCCCGGCGCCACGAACTGCACTGCATACGTCCCGGCTGCCAGGTTCGTGAACTCATACTTGCCGTTGCTGTCCGTCGTCGTCGTCGCAATGACCTGCCCACTTGCGTTCAGCAGGTTCACCGTCACGCCACCAACTCCCGGTTCCCCCGCATCCTGTACCCCATTCCCGTTCAGGTCATTCCACACAAAATCCCCAATCGACCCATACACCGGCAGTGGCGTGCACGCTGTGTCGTTCGCATCACACACCCCTACCACCGGATAGGGAAAGTGGTAGAATGATAAGTTGGATAGGTCGAGTCCACTCACATCGACCCGCCACAACCCGGCTGGCAACGGAGACGCCGCCGATATGTCAAACAACGACCATTCAGAATTGCCCGATGGATTGGCTTGTGAATATACTGTCCCGCTGGGATCCGTTATCTGCCAAACCACACACGGCGTCCGTCGATAAACATCTGACCTGTTGTCATCCGCCGGACTTCCAGGCTGAGTGCCAGCGCTACCATAGTTCAGCGTCGACGACGAAGTCGTAAATGGGGGCATTAGGGGATTGTTGGGATTCACCGTTCGACTACAAGCCTGAACCGCTATCCCCGAGGGGAATCCGGTCACCCCGCTCGGTGTCCCATGATCAAAATCTCCGTCCCACAACGCAAGGGCGTTCTGCCCCGCGGGCACATCCAAATAGAACGTCCAGTGACCATCATATGTCGTCGCGGTCGTCAGCCAGAAGTTGGACCCCACCGGCGGTACCGTTACCCCATCCCATTGAGGGTAAATTACCTGAAAGTCTTGCGGATACTGTGCCATCGCCCCAATGAAACCCCAACTTGTATCCGGGTCTAAGCCAATCGCACCGCTCGACCGCAGCTTGAACGCATTCGAACTCGTGCTGGTCGTATCCGGGATACTCACATGCAGGTGATAAAAGTACGCCCCACTAGCCGCTTGCGCAGCTGCCGACGTCTGTACCGTTACGTTCCACCAGTCATTGTCCGGCATCGACGCCTGTGCCGTGGACCACAACGCTCCACTCAACACATTCGCCGCGTCGCCCGTCCACTGTCCAATCAATATCGACGAGCCGCTCCCGTCCCCCGCCGGGTCAGCGTAGAGCGTGTACACCGTATCCGAAGTCCCAATATCCCAGTGTCCGCCCGCGTCATTCAACGCTCCCGTTCCATCCTTGCCAGCGTCACCATCGAAGATTCCAATCTCCAACGACGTCGCACCCGACGATGTGGAAAACTCGACATCCGTCGTCTGGCCCGCAAGTGTTGCGAGGCCCGTTCCATCGATGGAAAGCATCCTGCCGTCGAAAGGGCTACCGGGAGCCGGTAAATAATTGTAGGGCCCGGCCGCCGTTGCGATCGAGATATTGCGTTCAAGTGGAATCATCGCAAGCGCGAGCAGCGCTACTATAACCGCAATTCGCTTGGGGTGCGTCATCGATCCCTCCTCTGGTGGGTTGTTTGGTATATGCTTTCAGAACGGCAATACGCCGAATCTGGAGAAAACAAAAACCAGCCGAACAACGAACGTACGGCCGGTTACGCCATTTGCTCCCCCCGGCCTCAGGCGTCCAATCATCGGAACACAACCGACAAGAGCCAGGGATCAACGCATCCGCAGAACTGCTATTCTGTTGATTCGCTCGCGATCGAATACCACCTACGTTATCTTACAGCTTGATGGTAACACAATCCGCTTAGAAGAGCAATGGGATAAACCTTAAAATTTCCGTGACACAGCCTTGTTCCAACTCAGTCGGTCTTACGGAATGTATGAAAACGGCCGCGTAAACGAGAAACACGACATTCAAGTAGTGTCGAAATTATGTTCAGCTTTTGGCGCTTCGCCGCAACCGGCGTCCCGGATTGGACTAGAGCCGCCCGACCTTTTCCAGTAGCCCCTTTGACGACAACTCGGAAGCAAACTCGGCGAGATCTTGGCGCAACTGAAAACCGTCAATATCGTATTTCTCCAACAAAAAGTTGGCACTTGCTTCAATGTCCCCATAGACTGCAAGACACCGCCACATGTCTGCTGCCGAGTCCCGCAAGGAGTAGACCAGACCACCGTCGGTTTGACATAACCACAGCACGCCGTCGAACCAACCGCTTACGACACTTGACGGCACTTGCCATGTGGTCGCCTCAACTGCGCGTGGTGGCAAACCGAGCTTATACTTATTCTTCAATGATTGATGCGGCGGAAAAAACCTCCAACCGTCCTCAACACTTGCAAGCGCAGGGTTCCAGAACGGGTGGTCCGGTTCATTCCAG
Source organism: Chloroflexota bacterium (assembly GCA_023380675.1). Next base: position 19,902 of record JAMCRS010000207.1, on the reverse strand, counting down.
GGAAAGCATATTAGGTCGGGTTGGCCATTCCAATAAGATTTGAATTCGAGACGGCGCTGCCACCGTTCCTGCCAGCCGCAGTACTCGCTGATCTGCGGAAAAAACTCCCGTGCATGGTCGGTAAGATCGTGTGCAGCTATGCATCGCTTTACTCTTGGTTCTCGCGTTTCAATGTTACGACGCAGGTCAGGATGAGAGTATAGATGTGCGAAGACAATATGGTCGCTGTTCACCGTGTCCAACGTTTGTGCAAAGCGAGCGCCTGACAACGCACAGTCATCCACTATCACAAGTGCGCTAGGTGTATCTACACCGGCTTGTATCTGCTCAGGCCTGAGATCGAGCACGTACGCGAGCATCCCCACCACAATCAATCCACCGCGAGGGATTGGTACGAATTGAAACGAATCGAGGTCGTCCCGGTCGTACGCGTCTAGGAGATTGACCGCCAGCCGTTCGCACGCACGTTCCACCTCCTGGTAGTCTATGTATCGTGTGAAATTCTGGATGTGTCTGAGCAGCACGGCGAGCGCATCTAGCCTCGAATGGTCGGTCCCGCTCTGAGAATCAGTCATGGCGAAGTGAGCCTACACTCGAACGACTCTTCTGTCAAAAGTATCGCCGCAGCCAGTCTTCCAGCGTCAGGGTATGCCAGAATCTCGTGTCCTCGTGCTTACCTTCCAAGTAGTCGGAATAAACCCGCCTCAACCGCGCCTCATTCACATATCCGAGTTCTGCAGCCCGCATGTTCGTCATTAACGACCACATCTTGACCGTCTCTTCGAATCTCATTCCCTTGCGTGCGAGGGGCGTGAAGTCACTCTTCTCGCGGAGTCCTGTCACAGAAGGCGGCAAATATCCCGCTACGGCTCTTCTAACTACGTACTTCGTCTCAGAACCACGGTGGCTCTGCAAGCTTGGCAAGCTCGCAGCGAACTCGAACATCCGATGATCCGTCAGCGGGTCCCTGATTTGAAGGTTATAGATCTTCGCCGATTCGGTTGACTCTAGCACAGCATGGCCAAGCCACCTGCTACGAAGCATCTCTATCCGGCGGCGACTCCCCGGTAGTAACGGCTTTGTCAAGGTGCTCCGTGAATTGATGTAGTCGTGGAACCGTTGGAATTGCCTATTGTCTAGCCATGGAATAATCCGAGGAGCGTCGTACCATCGCGGGGCGTAGGCCTGCAACATAGGAATCAAGATTAGTTCCTTTAAGCCCCACCGTGGGCTCCTGCCGATGTCGGCGAGATGAGACCGCATATCGCGCACGACTGTTTTGAGTCTGCCAGTGAGCAACATATCGGGATAGGCAAGCACGTCGCCCCCGAACATGTGATCACCGCCCACGCCCGAGAATGCAATTTTTATTCCTCGACTCCTCATCTCGAGATATGTGACGTCCCAAAGTTCGGAGTAAAAGTTGAGGTAGGGGGTAGAAATGCGTGTTTTGATACCTTCGGGCGAAGACGCCGGCCAATACTTATCTGCCGGAATGGTCACGATTGGTATACCAAGATGATTGACGGCCGCGTGAGAATACACAGCCTCGTCCATCTCTGGTATGCCTGGCGAAATCCACGAAAACGCGGTGAGATTCGTATCTGGTGCTACCGCTGCCAACGCGGCCGCGACGCTCGTAGAATCCAGTCCACCGCTTAAAGTTATTGCGCTTGCGCCGGACGGCACGTACTCACGGACCACTTGAAGTAGTTTAAGTCGATAGGCATCAGCAAAGTCAGCATCGGAACGGCCGTCAAGCAACGGCTGAACTTCGAGGGTCCAATAGCTGCAATTCCTAACACCGGCCGGTGAGACGACGAGTATTCCACCAGCCCTCACCATTCCCACGTCCTGATAGTGGGTCTCGCCGTCGAGTGGTGGTAGGCAGTTTATCTGCGCGACGACAGACAACTCGTTTAGCTGATGCGGGGACGCGAGTACCCGGCGCAACGGATCCAACTTGCTTGACAGAAACGTACTCCCACGGTAGTTACAAAAGTAAAGGCCGTGATAGCCGATTCGATCTCTAACTGCTATTAGTGCGCGTAATCCGCTGTCCCAGATAACCCATGCAAATGGGCCGCAAGCCTTCTCTGCCGCCCTGAGTCCACATCGAAGGTATAGCTCGAGTATCAATTCACGATCGGTCGCGCCCTGAGGCGCCCCGCTTTCTCGAATCAAGTCCCAACGGTTCGCTATGAATCCCGCTGACCAAAGACATTCGCTTTCACCTAGTGAACTGCATCTTTCTGGTCCCGAATTCGCGTCTACGATGGCCATCCCGGTGCTTTGGTCGAACTGCACGAACAGCTCGTGACTCATCGTCGCGTCAGCAGTATGATCGCCGGAACCGACCGGCGCGTCACTCACTTGGACTCCGTCTAGCTGTTGGAGTAAACAGCTTAGCGCCGCTGAGGTGCATCAACCTTTGTATCACCGCCTATATCCCAAGTGTGGGAGTCGGAGTTCGCCGGATAGGGAAATGAGCTATTCCGGATTGACCAGTCCGCGGGTCATTCGCGACCACATTGTCCCCCGTCTGGGTCAAGTGGGTAATGTCACCATAGAGAGTCAGCGTGGGCTTCCTGTACGGCTTGCGGACAACCTGATTGTGTTCGCCGTCGTTAGCATCATTCGTGGGCACTTTGCAATTTGGCATCTTGGGGCTCCTTTCCCTTGCAATAGCAACCAATCAGTGAACGGCGAAGAGCGCGTGCGCTCTGTCTCCCTCATGCTGAACGGTTGAATTTGAATTCTGGGTCCAACAGCTATTTGGTGTTGGATGAGGCGGCTACATACGCCCGCCAGTCGCGTAACTTAATATTGATGTTACGGTGGGATGCCCAAGTTACGAAGTGGTCCTAGGTGAGCTCCCGCCAGCGCGGCAGCATCCAATACCGATTTCCCATTCGCGGCGCGAAAGGCTTCCGCGTCGAGACTCGAGCACTATTCGTGCGCATGGCCATCGATCGATTGCCAGATATCCTGCAGGGATTCTAGGCGCGAGCCGGTCCGTCTTCGTACGTTTTTGGACAAATTTTAGCGCTCGCGATGTCAGCCGAGCGCATCCTGCGTACCGGCCTGCCTCCGCTACGCAGCAAGCAATTCGAATTTATCCGCGCGGCAGCCGGTTGGCCGACGCGAATACACCGTGCAGATATGCCGTCGAAAGCACTGACGTGGCGACGGGACCGGTATTCGCCGGCTTCGGCATACGTCTGCAATCCCAATCGCGCTGCGGACTCTATCTCACTCGGGTCGAGTGCTACCTTGCTGTGAAACGAGCCGTTGCAGCACAATCCGCAAGAACGGCATAGCGCGCTTGCCTGTGAGTGATCTACCGTCGACTACCCATCCATTCACGGACGTACAACCGGCGCACCCAACGGCCGAAACGCGTTTTCCAAGCCAACAATCTCCGCCGCCACTTGTCCGGGATACTCCAACCACGCGTGCGCCTCGATGCTTCCCGCCGGTTTGCGGACACCAAAGCGCAAGTTCGAGCGTATACCTCGCCCTGCTAACAGCGTCTGCAGTACAAGTGCCCGCCGAAGGCACGACGTGTTTGACAAATGATTTCGAGCCGCAATGTCGACGAGCGACTCGAACCGCCGGATTTCGGATTGGGTCTCGGAAACGCGGCAACCTCGGCGATAACTTCGCTCGACGAACTGCTGCACAGTCAGGTACGGCAGAAAACGCAATCCCAGGTCGGTCGCGAAAAGCAAGACCCACGCCTGAATGAACAGCATCCAGTCGCCTGGAGATAGGGCTAACGCGGCGCGTAGTTTATGATCCATCGACTCTGATCAATTCCTGTGCAGCGAGCTTGTCGACCAGCTCCAGGAGATCGCGCTTGAGCTGTTCTTGGTCCACCTGGTATTCCTGCGCAAGCCCGGCAAGCGCCGGCTCCACTTGATGATGCTCCGCCAGGTGCGTCCACATCCGCGTCCCTACCTCGTCAAGCCCAAAATACTTGCCCGTCTTGAGGTTGAGGATGACGGACTCACCGTCGATCTCGCGAAAGAGGACGTTCTCCGCGATGCTTATCTTTGACTGTAAAGACGCCTTTGCGGTCACAGTACCTGCCAAACACTGGGCCGTGGGGGCGCGATCAACCGCGGTACTTCCGCTGCCACGCGTATGGTACCGTGGTACTATGCCCTAATACTAACACAGATTTTCCCACTTGCCAAGACCCACTGTTGAATTTCTTTCTCACGGCCGTCCCCCAGTAGCTGCCCTCGCCGTCCGGCGGGTGGCCCACAGCAGCGCAAATGCGCCAAGCACAGCTAGAACGCCCACAAACAACAATACGGGCGGCCGATTCAGCGAGATTTGTATTACTTGGTCGCGATCGAGCGTAACGGCGAACTCGACCGTGCTTCCGGCTTGCCGCGTGGGTGCGGGCACCGCCGATCGGATGCCCCAACCTGCCGGAAGGGTGACGCGGACCGTGACGGGCATCGTCGGCGCGCCCGGCTGCTTTTCCAGATGCAGCACATAGTCCGACTGGCCGTCCACGACTTGAGGAAGCGAGTAGTCGAAACGAACAGCCTTGGTGGAGCCGAGGCCGAGCAGCATGTAACCGCCGAATGCCGCCCGTGTTCCTACCGCTTCGTCCGGCCGCGCCTGCAGGGCCGGCGTAGCCGAAATCAGCTGGCTTTTGGCCGGCGCGACGACTCGCATATAGTCCCAGTAGCAGCCTTGCTGCATATCGGCGTAGTTCGGCAAATAGTGCGGCTCGTGCACACAGAACGCGCCGGTGGCCGCGCTCAAATTGGTATGCGTGATCGCCATGGTCGCTCGGCCCGCGCCCGCGCTGTCCAGCGTTACGCTGTATACCGCTCGTCGATCGATGCTGGGATCGACCTTGTTAAAGCCGACGTTCGCGTCCACCAACATCAAGGCATCGCCCGTACCTTGGTACAGGGATCCACCCCTCAGGAGACTGGTCTGACTGGCCGAATCGACCTCGTTGAGATAGATGAGCACATCCTTGGTAATGATCGCCTCGCCGAGCGACTTGGCGAACCTCGCCTGGTCAAAGTCTCCGTCCATGAGCCGAGGCATCATGGCCTGAAACACCTCGCCGATAAAGTCCTTGTGGTGCTCCCACCACTGTTCCGTCGCGCCCTCGCCGGGCGGCGGCGCCCAGTGCGCATAGATCTGCGCCATGACGTTGTCGGCATTCACGCTACCGCCCTCGGCCGGCAGCGCGATCGAGCCAAAAGCATCCACGAGCTCAGGTAAAGCGCGCTGATTGATCGCGATGACGCCATCCGAAGGTGTTCCGCGGTTGGTCTGATAAATGTCTTCCAACAGTCGCGCGGTGGTCGGAAAGTCCGGCGACCAGTTGGCGTCGCGAAAGAGCACCATACCCGCATCGAGGTACGCCGTCATCGACGGCGAAGGCGTCGGATGCGTTTTGCTGAGATCGTCGACGGCGTAACTATCTTGAAACTCGCCGACGGTGATCCGCCCCTGGTCTACCTGCAGCAGCGCGACGCCGGTAACGAACCCGCCCGTCGGCCGCATTTCGTCGCTGTTCTGCGCGACCAGGAGATACGTTCGCGGGCGATCCGCACCCATCAGCGTGGGCGCGTTCGAGAGAGCGTCCAGTCCGGCCGTCCAAACGGGCAGCATCTGATCGAACTGTCCGAGCGCATCACGCAGCGATGGAGAAAGCTGCGCCGCGTTTATGTTCGACCGCGACTGCGCGGTAGAGACGAGGCTGGCGCGCGCGTGCTGCACGAGTGCCGCGTGGGTCTGGGCAATCTTGAGGATCGCCACCCCGATCGGAACTGCCGGCGCAGCGCCGTCTCCCATCTCGGCGTTCAGCGCACTGCCGAGGCTGAACGTATCGTATGCCGCCGCGCTGGCGTGGTCGCCGAAATCCAAGAGCGCCGGCGCATTCGCCAGGTCGCCGCCAAAGCGAGGCACCCAACCCAAGAGCGGTCCGACGTACACCCACGGCCCGACGACCGACCTCAGTTCCGCATAGTCTTTGAGCGTCCGCTCCAACTGAGCGTTGGTCTCGGCCGAACGGTCAGAGCGCGTGAGCGCAAAAGTGCCGTTCTGGGCCATGACCTGCAATGTCTGGCCGTCGCGCATCAAACGGTTCAATGCTCCGGCGATCCGCGCGGTCTGGAGCAGCGCCAAAGCGAGGATCAACGCCGCGAGTGGAATCAGCACGCGGCGCCGATTCTGCGCCCGACGCCCGGCGTCGCTCAGCGCAGCTGCTTGAGAACCCAAAACAGATCTCCCTGCTGCCGATAATCGTAGAGGGCCAGCCAGTCACGCGGCGACGTCGTGTACACGGCGCGGCCGTACTCGAGGCTGCGGTTGACGATCTCGAACGCCCGCGCGCGGTCCGGCTGCTGGGCCTGTCCGATCAAGCTCGGCCTGAGGTACGCAAGCCGCTGACGCGCCTCGGCGTAATACCAATCGTACTGCAGCAGCTCTGAGCTGATCACGACGACCGACGACCGGGGGGCCGCGACGTAACGATAGTACCACAATGAAAACAGATGCTCGTCGCCGTCGGCGAGCACGACGGCGTCGTCCGGGATTTGCGCGAATACGCTTTGCGCGTATGCAAACGCCGTGCGATCGCCGGACAGGTCCATCGAGTCAAAGTTCGCCGCAAAGTTGAACAGCGGCAGAGCGATCAGCGCAGCAGCAGTGAACCCCAGACCCCAACGATAAGGGAGGCGTCTCGCCAGATCGACGAGGCCGTACGCCATCCAGAGCGCGAAGACGGCAAAGGCCGGCAGCAAGTAGACGAACGAATTCCGCGTGACGTAGACGATCGAGTAGAGGGCGGCGAGCAAGAACGCGACTGCCAGCGCGACCAACTGACGCCGCCGCGCCGGGTCGCGGTCGACGGCCATTGCCGCCACCCCCCAGAGACCGAGCGCGACGCCCCACACACGATACTGTTCGAACAGCGACTGCGCCGGCATTCCGATCCGGGACACGACATCGGACAGGGGCAGCCCAAACAGGTACGAATGGTACGGCGCCGCGCTCACCGTCCATAGAAAACCGGCGAGGTCGGCCGGGTTGCCCCAGTTTACGGCCGGCTGAGCCGCCGCCCGCACGGGAAGGTACAGGTAAAACAGCAAGCACGCCAGGATGATCCCCGCGGCGGTTGCGACTTGGCGGCGGGTCCACCCTCCCCCGGCGAGGAGGATGAGAGCCGTCGGCGCCATCAGGACAATGGTCAGATGGTGCGCCAGCCCGAGACCGAACGCGAGCGCTGCAAAGTACAGACGGCGGCGCGAGGTAGACACAAGCGCCAACAGCAATGCGCTCACGATCAGAACGTTGAGCGCGTAGATTTCGGCAACGGTGGATTGCGACCAGAGAAGCGGGATGAAGCCGAAGGTGAGGGCCGCGCCGGGCGAGGCGAGCAGTGTGATCCCATCGCGCGATCGCCCCGCCGCCAACGCGCGCCCACACCGGGAGAGCAACACGACAGCGGAGGCGGCCGCGAGCGCGGAAAACAGACCCACGTTCTGTGCCGGCTCGCCAAAAGGCAAATGGGCGAAAAACGATGCGAGCAGAGTGTAAAGTGGATACCCGGGCGGATGCGGGATGCCGAGCGTAAAGGCCGCGGTGACGAGGTCTCCGCTATCCGCGCCGGAATTGCGCCAGGTGATGGTCGGAGCCAGCGTCGCCCAATAGCCCGCCAGCGCAATCGCGCCGACGAAAAGGTCCACACTCCATTCGAGCCGGGGCGCTGCCAGGGGCCGGACCGACAGCCGTACGTTCATGCCTTCCGACGGTTTTCGGTCCGAGCCCCTAAAGCGCCTGACTCTGAAAAAGCCGTTTCGAACGACCGGCGTATCTGCCACGGGGGTCCGAGCTCAACCCGCCGCGGTCGCCAGCAGGGCTATCTGACTCGACTGGAAATGGATCAGTGACCTCCGAGCAATTGACCCAGCCACTGAACGAACCCGCCAAACGCGTCCGTCGCGCCCCCCCCGCCCGAACCGGTGCCGGTCGTCGTTATGGAAGCAGAGCCGGTCAACGGCGGCAGCGGAACCGGCAGCGGGTTATTGCTTGGCAGACCCGACCACGCCGGCAGCTCGTCGACGTACGTCTTGTCGGTCGGCAGCGTCGTGAGGCGGACGATATTCGTTCCGTCCGCTTGCATCGCGTAGACCGTATAGCCGCCGTCGCGATTGGAGTAGAACACCACGCGGTCGATGCAGCTCGGGCAGTAGTAAGGGTCGCGGTCCTGTCCCGTGTCGTTCGTAATGCGGGTCTGATTGCTGCCGTCGGCGTTCATGATGTAGATCTGATAGTTCCCGTCTCGATTGGACTCGAAGGCGAGCTTGCTTCCGTCCGGCGACCAAGAGGGATGCCCATCCGCGGCAGAGTTGTTCGTCAGCCGCTTGAGGTTGCTTCCATCCGGATTCATGACGTAGATCTCGGCATTGCCGTCCCGGTTGGACACGAAGGCGATCAAGCCGTTGTCCAGTGACCAGTTCGGATTGTCGTTTGAAGCGGTCGGATTCTCTGGCGGATTGTTCGTGAGCCGGACGGCCGTGCCGCCGTTTGCGCCCACCACGTACACGTGCCGGACGCAGGCCGGCTGGCCCGACTGTCCGCAGGTATCCGGATGCGGATCGTCCCGCGTCGAATCGAACGCGATGTGAGTGCCGTCGTTCGACCATGCGGGATCCATGTCCGCACCTGGGCCGCTGGTCAGCTGCGTCAGGCCGGAGCCGTCGACGTTGATGACGTAAAGGTGAACTACGCAATTGGTGCCGTTCTGTCCGCACGTCCCGTAATTGGCATCGTCCCGCTCGGACTCGAACGCGATCTTTTTTCCGTCGGGTGACGGCGCCGGGTGCGTATTCACCTTTTGATCGAACGTCAGGCGCGTCTGACGCGAGCCGTCCGCGCGCATGATGTAGATCTCGGGGTTGCCGACGCGGGTGGAATCGAACGCGACGCCGGGCACACAGCACGGTCCGGGAAGCCGGATCGGCGCCGGCAGGCCCGACCATGCCGGCAAGTCATCCGGGGCGGTCGAGCCGGCAGGTTGCGTCGTCAGGCGGCTCTGGTTGGAGCCGTCCGGGTCCATGGCCCAGATCCGGTAGACGCCGCCCTCCCGGTCCGAGGCGAACACGATTCGGTCGACGCAGCCGGGCAGCCAGATCGGGTGGACGTCTTGCGCCGTATTGTTCGTCAAGCGCGCCACGCTGGTCCCATCGTTGTTCATAACGTAGATCTGCGGCTTGCCGTCCCGATTCGATTGGAATGCAAGGAATTGGCCGTCGGGCGACCAGGCCGGATGCTCGTCCTGGGACTGGAGATTGGTCAAGCGTGTGACGCCGCTGCCGTCAAAGGCCATCAAGTAGACGTGGACGACGCAGGCCGGCTTGCCGGTTTGGCCGCAGGTCGACGGGTCGGGGTCGTCGCGGGTCGAATCGAACGCGATCAGCGTATCGTCGGGTGCCCAATTGGGATGATCGTTGGCCGCGGGAATGGCGCCGGGCGAATTGCTCGACGAATTCGGAAGGTTGCTCGTCAGCCGGGTCACGCCAGTGCCATCCGTGTTCATGGCGTAGATGTTCGTGATGCAGTTGGGCTTGCCGGCCTGCCCACACGTCGCCGGGTTCGGATCATCCCGGGTCGACACGAACAATATCCGAGTACTGTCGACCGAGAAATTCGGTTCCATGTCCTGGAAAGCCCCATTGGTCAGGCGGGTCACGCCACTCCCGTCCACGTTCATAATATAGATGTGGGACTCGCAGTTAGGATTGCCGCCCTTGCCGCACGTATCCGGGTTCGGATTATCGCGATACGAAACGAATGCGATTCGTAGTCCGTCGGCGGACGGCGCCGGATATTGATCGACCGGCGTCAAGTTCGTCAACCGGGTGACATCCGTCCCGTCCGACCGCATAACGTATATTTCCTGATTGCCGTCTCGCATCGACGTGAATGCGACGCCCGGCAGACAACATTGTGGGCCGCCGCCGGCGACCGGAATCGGGAACGAAGGCGTACCACCACCCGGAGTCGGGGTGGGAACGGTCCCCTGGCTTGGCGGCGCGGCCGACGTGACTCCCCCGGTAGCAAGAATCGCCAGAAAAAGGAATCCCACGGCTGCGATTCCAAGAGCCTTGAAGTTTTCACGACGTTGATTTTGCATCGCCCTTACTCCTTTCGCGATAGTACTAGCTGGCTCCAGGGAGCCGCGGTCTCGATAATACCTGTATTCTCACCCTGATGATGTTTCTCGCCGCGATACGAGCTCGAAGGGAGTGTGTCGTCCCGGACACACGGTCCCTATCGGATCCAGACTGCATTCGTATCGTTATAAGGACTGGGACTGAGGAGTCTCAAACCACTGCCGTCTGCGTTCATGATCCAAAGCTGCCAGCGCGGGTACGGCTCACGGTTTGACGAAAAGACGATCTGTTTTCCATCCGGCGACCACGAGGGGTGTTTGTTCTGCGCCCATTCGTTGGTCTTGGGATTGCGATCGGTAATCGTCAGGCGAGTGATTGCTTTGGTCTTGACGTCGTAAGTAAACACCTCGTCAGTGCCGGCACGGTCAGAGATGAATGCGATCTTGTCCCCCAACGGGGACCATTCCGGGTGGTAAGACCCCACACCGACTTTGCGAGTCGTCGACTCTGTGATTAACGGGGTGACGGTCCCCTTGGCCACGTCCAGAATAACGATCTGCCACAAGCCGTTGTCGTTCTTGCCGACGTCCACCTGAAAGAGCTTGTCCGGCGAAAACAGCGTGCGGGTCTCTGCGACGTGGTAGAACTCGTCGCCGTTCAACTTGCCCAGCACCACTCCCTCCGGGTTCATAATCCAGACGTTCTGGGTGCCGGCCCCTTCCCGGTCGGTTTGGAAGGCGATATTGCCGTACAGGCCGGACTGCGTCGGTATCGGCGTGCTGAGCTGTTCCAATCTCGACGTCTCCGGCGTAGGCGCTATGGTCGGAAACGGAGTGAAATCCGGTATCGAAAGAAACGGCGGCGTGGGAGTCGTCGTGACCCAATTCGACGGTGTCGGCGTAAACGTGCCGGTCGTCATCGCTACCGCAGTCGCATAGTCCGACCGGACCGCCGCGGTAGCGGAATTGGCCGGCGTCGGCACGGTCGTGATTGCGACGAGCGGCAACACCGTCGCGAATTGACGCGGCAGTGGCGTCGGCGTCCCGTACAGCTGGGCGGACTGCGTCCCTTGCGCAATCGCAGCCGCGGCCGTCAAAACGTTCTGCGGAGTCGGCGTATTGGTGATTTCGACGAACTGCGCCGGAACCGCAATCACCCGAAGCGTTGGATGTCCCGTCACAGTGGGATCAGGGTCCCCGCCGTCCCAGGTAAAAAGGCTGTCGCTCGGGCCAGTCGGGCCGTCCAGTCGAAAACCGACCGCGCCTGATCCGTCGATCGCCTGGTTCAAGAGCCCCAACTGCTCAGACGAAAACACGAACTGATTTGTCTGACCTTCTGCCAGCGCGGCTGGACCGACGCTCGGTCCAATCTGGGCCTGCGTTGCTGCATCAAAGTCCTTGGCAGTCCGCCCGGTCCAGTCCGCGAGCAAGCTCGCGGGTAATAGGTGAAGACTCCAGCTCCCTTGCGAGCCGATATTACTGCGGCTGAGACCCGTGAGCTGTACTTGGGCGTAAACGATCTGAGAGCCAGGGGCGAGCGCCGCCATGTCGAAGTAGAGCACGGACTGAAACGTTTGGCCCTGGTACCTGCCGGCGTGCACGTTGCGGTCGCCCCAATGCGGCTGCGAGTCGCCGCTGCCGAGCCAGGCTCCTCTCCGGGTATCCGAAAGAAAGTCGAACACGCGCGCGCCGGGTGGCGGGGTGGGCATAGCAAGTGGCGTGACCGATACAGGGGCCGGCGGCGAGATCACGCCTGTAAACGTTGCAACCGGTGTGAGCGTCGGCCGCGGCGTGTCGCCCACCCGGGCGACGGGCGTCGCCGGAGGTCCGCCAAAGAACGTTGGCACGAACACGAGAAATGCGGCGAAGGCTGCAACACCAGCAAGAATCCATAACACCGTCTCTAGGACAGGCAAATGCGCTAAGAAACGCTCCAACAATCACTCCGATTCTGTCGAGAAGAAATGCCCCTCCGATCTAGGCTGCAACCTCACGGCCGTTGCGACGGCCGTTTTGACGCGTCGTCTTCCCATCATACGAATAGTAATAGTAATAATAGTATCCGGCCGCCCGGCGCTGCGCCAATCGATTGAGTACGACGCCGTAGACCTTGACGTTGGTCTTGTTCAGCGTTTCGACGGCACGACGGCAAACGTCGCTGCGCGTCCGCCCCGAATCGATGACCAAGACCGCGCCCGAGCAGCGTGAGCCTAGAATACTGGCGTCGGCTACGGCTAGCACCGGCGGCGAGTCCAGAATCAGCATATCCGCCTGAGCGCGCAGGCTTTCGAGGATCGAATTCATCTGTTTTGAGTCGAGCACCTCGGCCGGGTTTGGCGGAATCGGCCCGCTCGTGATCACGTTCAGTCCTTCGATCGCGGTCGGTTGAAGAACTCCTTCGAGCGACGGCGCGTCGCCCAGAAAGAGACTGCTCAAGCCGATATCGTTCGATAGGCCAAAGATCTTGTGAATGGTGGGGCGGCGCAGGTCGGTATCGAGGAGGATGACCCGCCGGCCGGCCTGCGCCAGCGTGACGGCGAGATTGGCCGCCGTCGTCGTTTTTCCTTCACCCGGTCCCGCGCTCGTGACGAGCAGCGCGCCGGACGGATTTTCGATGCCGGTGAAGCGAAGATTCGTGCGCAGCACCCGGTAAGCTTCCGCGATCGGCGACCGCGGATGTTTGACCGTGATGAGGCTGTCGGACAGGTCTTGCACGTTCGCGATGCGCGTGATGGCGCCGATCGCAGGGAACTTGACGACCCGCTGCGCATCGTCTGCATCTTTGACCGTGTCGTCGAGATATTCCAGCAGCAAAATCGCGGCACCGGAGATCACCAAGCCGGCGATCGCGGCGAAGAGGATGTTCTGCGTGACGTTGGGACTCACCGGCGCCGTCGGCTCCTGTGCCGCCGCCAGCACGGTCAAAAAGAGAGACGACGAATTATTCAAGACCGTGGAAAGGTTCGCGTAGTTCGTCTGCCAACTGTCGATCTTGGCTTGCAGAGCCGAGATACGCGTGTTCAGGTCGTTCAGCTTTGTAGCGTTGGTTTCCAACGCCGCCTGGTTGGTGAGATTGGTGAGAGTCTTTTGGTTCGTTTCGATCTGCAGCTTGAGTTGTGTCAGCTGCGTCGTCACAAAAGCGCGCTGGTCCTCTGCCTGCTTTTGCTGCTCGCTGATCGGTCCCTGCAGGATCAACTGGTGCGTGATCTCGTCGGCGATCGTCTTGGCCACCTTCGGATCGTTGTCGCTGACGCTGATCCTCAGCAGCTGACTTCCCTGCGCCGAAGACGCCGAAACCTTGTAGTATAGATCCTGCCATTGTCCCGGCCACTGGATGGCGTCCGCCGTCGCCTGAAGGATCTGCGGCTGAGTTGCCAACAGCGCATAGGCTTGCGCGTAGCTGCTGGTGTCTGGTTGATAGTAGGGATCTGAAGCGCTCGGAAGCGAATTCTTGAGAGCCTGACCGACCAACAGGGTGGTCTCCGCTCGATAGGTTCGCGGAATCCCCCGGCTGTAAAAGTAACTCGATCCCGCAGCGATTGCGGTGGTTAATACGATGAGCCATGCCCATTTGCGCAGGATACCCAAATACTGTCTTAGTTCCACTTTCTACCTCAAAGAACACAGAAATCGCAATCGGCTGGCTGAATAGTACCTTGGTACTATTCTATACCAACTCCTTGACTTTGTCTAGGCGAGTCGCCAAAGCGAAAAGCATCCAAAGGACGACGCTCGACTTGGCGCTCCCCCACATGGCGGTGTCACCCAACCCGTGAATGACGACAACGACGAACGACGCCAAAAGGCCGATGGCGAGATGAGTCTCGACCTTTTGCCGGAAGGCGCGCCACGCTGCGTAGATCGACAGCGCGAGAATGGCGATGAATCCGGCGAGCCCGACGACGCCCGTATCCAGCGCCACCTGGAGAAAGAGATCGTGGGTGTGGTTCTCGACCATCCCCGGATGCGCCGGCGAGTACGGCGGAGCGTAGGGAGCGACGCGCGGATACGCCCCCAGGCCGATCCCCAGGACCGGCGACTGGGCGATCAGTTCGAGAGACTGCCTCCACATATCCTGCCGTTCAAACAGGGTCCCGCCCGTCACCGTGCCGATCTTGCCGTAGAAGAGCTGGGCCGGCGGCGGCCCGCCCACTCTCTGGTTGAAGGCGAGGACGCCGAGAAGCGCGATGGGGATGATCGGCAGAACCCACTTGCGATAAAGCGTCGCCCAAACGGCCAATCCGACGGCGAGGGCGAACAACGCCCCTCTGGACTGTAGGAGTACCAGGATGAGCCCGAGCGGCGCGAGCGCTACGGCGCCCAGGATACGCCAGCGGCGCTCTCCCTTCATCGCCAGCGCCAACGCGAGCGGCACGATCGGAGCGAGCGCGCCGGCCAGGATATTCGCGTTCGTGGCCTTGGGCAGCCGCGGCCAGACCTGATCGTAGAACGCGGACAGCCCGAAGAGCTTGGCGCCGCTCCACTCGACGGTGAACGGCGCGACCAGTGCGAGCAGAATGCCGAGTATGGCGATGCCGGCGCACACCCGCCAAAGGTCGTCGACCTTGCGAATTCGGTCCACGAGCGCGTAGAACACGGTCACGCTGGCCACGACCTCGCCCACTGTGAGGAGCGCGAGGTCCGACGCGCTCGAGTAAACCAGCCCGACCGCCGTCATCAACAGGAGGGCCAACAGGGGCAGATTGACCTTCGTGACCGGCACGGGACTCGAACAGGCTATCCAGCGCGTCGCGTACGGTACAAGCGCCGCCGCGAATCCAACCCCCATCCAGCTTGAAGGGAAGAGCAGCAGGAACGCGACCGGCACCACGACCAAGATGGAATGTTCCGAAACCGCCCGCGCCGCCCGCTTGATCCAGCTTTGGCCGCGGGGGCGTTCCATCTCAATTGTCGAATGCGTGGTTTGACCCATGATGGATCGTCATGTCTGCAGCATGCGCGAGCCCCCTGAACCAACGATAAGGGTACAGCATAGGGACGAGGGCCGTGCAGCGGAGGCGGTATAGCTTCATCAAGTATTGAGGCGGAGGAAACAGTTCTTGCCAGACGTACCGACCCCGAGCGCGCCATCCCCGGCGGCTCGCGAGATTGGCGGAGTAAACTTGGTACTCGTGCGGCTCGGATCCGGCGAGCCAGGCGAAGTAGCTCTTTTCGGCCGGCGACGGCGCTAATCGATCCAACTGCTCCTGCACGACGGCTGGAACGCCAAGCTCCAGCTCTTCCTCTGCCTGAGACAAGACATTACGCAGCGGCAGCACTAGATCGAACCGCCGCGCCTGTGTCAGGACCAGATTCCAGTCCAGCTCTTGCCGATATCGCCGGAGCAACTGACCGATATCGTGCAACCGAAGCGATCGCCGCCGGTTTTTGTCGATCAAAAAATGGACGCAAAGATGCAGGAGGAGAGCCTCGGGACAGAGCACGAGTGTTGGATTGCCGCTCGCGGCCGGGAGCGCTTTCTCCCACAGCCAATCGACGATCTCCTTGTGCGGAGCGTACGGCGAATCGACCCAATTCCAATGCAGATCGACGGCGATATCGAACGGACCCGGCTTGAACAACTCGACTTCATTCTCGTAGCGCGCCTCGACGTGCGCCGGCTGTCCGGTCCGCTGGTCGACGAATCCGAGAGCCCCGAGCGCGTTCAGCGCCGCCGGCAGGTCTAAACGATGGACCAATAGATCAAGGTCTTCCATCGGCCGCTGGGCCGCGTTGGGATATACCGTCCCGATCAGTGCAGCGCCTTTGAGCAGGAGCGTCTGCACACCCACGGCGTCGAGTCGCGCGAGCACGTCTTGGAGCGCGCTCAGCAGGAGCGCGTTGCGCGCCGCGGCCGCGAAGTACGCGCGGCCGAATTCCTCTTCGACGGGCGGAGGGACGATACCGGCGCCCCGCACCGCCTGGAAAACAAGTGGAATCACCCACTCGTCCGCGGCAAGTTGGCGAAAGGCGACCCAGTCTACGCCGTCGTCCGCCGCCAGCGCACGTACTCTATCCAGGGCCGCCGGATCCCAATTGCCACGAAGGCATAAACGCAAGACCTCTTCCGTGCTGGCGTTGAACGGACGGTCGCCAGACCGGTCCGTTCGCAACCGGCCCGGCACGCTTGACGCTCCGTCGCTCACAACGCTAATTCTCTCCACTAGATTTCGCATCAACCAGTTGCCTCGCGGGAGAAGGGACTGCCATCTCGTCGGACGTTTCCAAGGCCTGGAGGCTCTGTCGGATATCCAAGGCCAAAGCCTGTGGCGTCGTCCCGTTTCCTGCCGCGTGCACCAAGTCGTCGATGTGGCGCGTCAGTTCCGCCGGATCGATCGACGTCGGACTCACAATGCGGAGAATCGAAGGATGATCGGTAGCGACCTGCTTCTCCCCGCAAGCAACCAGCTCTTCGGACATTTTCTCGCCGGGGCGAGGGCCGACGTACTCGATCGCAATGTCCTGACCGGGCCGCAGCCCGCGAGCGCGAATCATTCGGTGCGCCAGATCTGCGATCGACATCGGGAGCCCCATGTCGAGCACGTAGATGTCACCCCCCTGCGTGATCGCAGCCGCCTGGATGACGAGACTGACCGCCTCCGCGATACTCAAGAAATAGCGGGTCATATCCGCGTGCGTCAGAGTTATTGGCCCGCCCATATCGATCTGCCTGGAGAACGTCGGGATAACGCTGCCCCGGCTGCCCAGCACGTTGCCGAAACGCACGGCGGTCGATCGCAACGCGCGATTGGACTCGGCGGTGACGATCAACTCGCCGAAACGCTTGGACATTCCGAGGACGTTGGTCGGGTTGACCGCCTTGTCGCTCGATATGAGGATAAAGCGCTCGACAGCGAACTGCTCGGCGAGCTGGTGCAAGATCCGCGTTCCTAAGACGTTCACGCGCACCGCTTCACCCGGATATTCTTCCAGGATCGGCACGTGCTTATACGCGGCAGCGTGAAAGACAATCTGCGGCCGGGTCTGCTCGAACACCTCGTGCATGCGGTGGTGGCTGCTGATGTCGCCCAGCACCAGCGCGGCGTTCGGCGCCGGGGTGAGCCCCTGAAGCTCCACGTACAGGTCGTGCAGTCCACTTTCGTTGATGTCCACCATCACCAGCCGACTGGGACGATAGCCGGCGATCTGTCGGCACAATTCACTCCCGACCGAGCCGGCGGCGCCGGTCACCATCACCACGCGGTCCGTCAACAGCTGCCGGCAGCTTTCCTCGTCGACACGATAGGACGCGCGCTCCAGCAGTTCTTCGTCGTCGATGTCGACCCAGTTTGGCACGTGACCATTCTGCGTCAGCAAGTCGCCGAGGCTGGGTATGACCTTGATTTGGGCCTGGGTGGACCGGCACAGCTTCAGCAGCTCGCGCGGTCCGTCCGCTTTCGACAGCGGGATCGCGACGAGGATCAAGTCCACGTGGAGACGCGCGACCAGCTCCGGAATCCGGTCGCGTCCACCAAAGACCGGGATGTTGTGGATGCGCATGCCGTGCGTCTGCCGATCGTCGTCCACAAATGCAACGACCTGGTAGGTGCGCAAATGGTTCTGCAGTTGGTACGCCATGATCTGTCCGATATCTTTGGCGCCGATGACGAGAACGCGCGCGCCTTCGCCCGACGCAAAGCCGACGTAGTCTTCGACCGCGCGGCGCAGGCCGGAAATCAGATTGCGGCGATAGCGTACCGCGGCGAGGAAGACGAAGGAGAAAAAGCCTCCCAGCCAGATCGCCCCCAACGGAAGCGCACGCGTCGGCATCAGCAAATTGACGAGGCTGATGGCGAGCGTTGCCGTCGTGACGGAGGCAAACAGCATGACCGATTCCTGGCCGCTGGCGTAGCGCCAGACCCGATGGTAGATACCGAAGAATTGGTTGGTCACGACGTAGAGCGCCACGCCGACGAGCGCCTCGGCGAATGCGAGCGGCAGGTCTATCTGGGCGGTGATCGAGCGAACGGCCAGGGCGAGCGCATACGCCAGGACGATGAGCGGCGTGTCGATCACCACCCACGAGGCGTAACGTTCCACAAACAATTCAAAGCGCGTGACCGCACGTGTCAGCCGGTCAAAATGCGCTTCATCCTTGAGGAGCGCAAAACCGGTTGCGAGCATGATCAGCAGGTCCTGTCCAGGAGACTGGGTCGCAAGGTAGCTGAGCTCGATATCCAGCTTGGCAGGCAGGACGCTTCCGACGTAGACCTTCTCCCAATTGTCGGCGGGGAGAAGCTGCTCTTCGTTGCGATAGCGAATCGACGCGATACTGGTGATGCCGGGCTGGACTGCCAGTACCTGACGATAGCGCGGCGAATAGTAAGGCAAATATCGCGGGTCTTCCGGACGGGGTCCCACGAAACTCATCTCGCCCCTGAAGACGTTGATCAACTGAGGCAGCTCATCAATCTTGGTGCGACGTAGGACACGCCCAAAGCGGGTGACCCTCGGATCGCCACGATGCGTGAGGCCGCCGCCGAGCCGCGCGGCGTTGGCGACCATCGTTCGGAATTTATAGATCCTGAACCTGGCCCCGTCCTTTCCCAATCGCTCTCCTCGATAGAAAGCCGGCCCGCGCGATTCGAGCTTGATTGCGATCGCGACGATGAGGAACAGCGGGAACAGAAGTATCAATCCAAAAAGTGCGGCGACGATATCAAATAGGCGTCTCATCGTGTTTTCTCCAGTCCTGCGCAGGAAGACAAGCCATCTCCACCCGAAGTGGAATCAATTGGCGCAATACTGCTTGCCGGGCGCTTTGGGCCGAATGAACTGCGGTGAAGACCAAACCGCAGCCCTCCGGCGAAAAACCCCAACCCGTAGGCCAGGTGCAGCGTGCCCAACGCGAGCGGCAATACTGGCGCGACTCGCCAGTCCCGCCGCACGGCGAGCCACACGGTGGCGCACAGCGTGAACGTCAAATACAGTGCAGCCACGCTCACGGCCAGCGCCGCCGAACGCACGAGCAGGCCCAACGCCGCCGAACCAATAAGCGCGGCGACAAATGCCGCTGGCACCAAGTGGCGCAGCGAAGCGGGCCGTCCGCGCTTGATAATCACGCGCACCTTCCAGTACCCGTAACCAAAGTACTGCGACCAAAGCGCACGGAGCGTTACGCGCGAGTAATACTCAGAGCCAATCGCGGGATCGAGCCAGATCTTGCCGCCCGCGTCGGTCAGTCGAAGATTGAATTCGTCGTCTTGATTGCGCACTAATTCTTCGTCAAAGAGACCAATCTGGTCGAAAACCTGGCGCCGATAGGCTCCGAACGCGAGCGTGTCCACATACTGCGGCCGGTCGGCATAACGGAACGCGGCATTGCCGACGCCGAAGGGAGAGCTTTGCGCTGCAGCGATTCCCTTGGCGACCCATGTTTCAGCCACCGTGTGAATCGGTCCGCCGACGCAGTCGGCTTCGATCTCGGCGAGGTCTTGCACGCAGCGACGAATATAGTGCTGGCGGATCACGGCGTGCCCGTCCACGCGCAGAATGACCTGACCCTGCGCTTGACGGATACCCCGGTTGAGCGCCGTGGGAACGATCCGCTGCGGATTATCCAAAAGCCGGATGCGCGGGTCTCGAGCGGCGAGCTGCAGTACGATCTGCCGAGTTCCATCGTCGGACATGCCGTCGACGACGAGAATCTCGAGTCGATCGCGCGCATAGTCCTGCGTCGCGACCGCTTCGACGCTCGCAGCGATATAGCGCGCCTCGTTGCGGATGGGCATGATTACGGAAACAAA
>JAMCRS010000206.1:16595-17934 GCA_023380675.1 Chloroflexota bacterium | reverse complement strand
GGGTGAATCTCAACGCAGAGAAGAATCGAGCCAAATGACAGTCAGTTCCGAATCCATTTCCTCCTCTCCCCTGCCGGGAACCCGCACCCTGGTTCACCGCTCTCCCCTCACCCAAACGCTCCACCGGCACGACGATCACGCGGCCGTGCAGCTTGGCGGGATCGAGCGACCGCCCGAGCCGCAGCGCCGCTTCGATGCTCGCATACTCGGCGCCGTGCACCCCGCCGGTGACCACGAGCGTCGGTCCGTCGGTCTGTCCGTTGACCAGAAAGACGGGCAGGTCGGTCGTCCGGTCCTGCAGTTTGAGCGAATGGATCCCGCTCGTCTTCTGGCCGCGCCCGGCCGACAATGCGCCGATCTTGAGTTCGCTTGCCATGAACTGTCCTTTCGACGCCTTTGGACTAGCCTACCCGCAGCCGCGGGTCGAGCGCGTCGCGCAAGGCGTCTCCGATGAGATTGAACGAGAGCACCGTCAACATGATGGCGATGCCGGGAAAGAATACGAGATGCGGCGCGCTGAAAATGCTGTTCCTTTCCTCGCTCAACATCGCGCCCCATTCCGGCGTGGGAGGCTGCGCGCCGAGTCCGAGGAAAGAAAGGCCCGCGGCGTCGAGAATGGTCGTCGCAATTCCCAGCGTTCCCTGCACCAGGATGGGAGTCATGGCGTTCGGGACGATGTCGCTCGCGAGGATTCGCACGGGCGACGCGCCGACCGCGCGCGACGCGGTGACGTACTCCAGGTCCTTGACCGTGAGAACGCTTGCGCGAAACAAGCGCGCGTAGATCGGGATGTTGACGACCGCGATCGCGATCAGCGCATTGATCAGTCCCTGGCCCAGCACGGCGACGATGGCGATGGCCAAAAGGAGGCTTGGAAAGGCCAACAGGATGTCCATCGAGCGCATGATGATCGTGTCGAGCCGACCGCCGGCATACCCGGCGACCGCGCCCAAGAGCGAGCCGATGATGATGGCGAAACCGGTGGTGACGAAGCCGATCTCCAATGAGAGTCGCGCGCCAAAAAGAATGCGCGAGAGTTCGTCGCGGTTGTTCCCGTCGATCCCGAGCAGGTGGTCTCCTTCACTGGAGGTGCAGCCGAGCGCGTGGATGCACGGCGTGTCGCGCCGCGTGACGTGACTGAGCGGCAGCGTCGGATCGAAAGGGGCCAGCACGCCGGCGAAGACGGCGACAAAGACCAGGACTGAGAGCATCACGATGCCGACTTGGAAAGAACGATGGCGTGTCAGGCGGTGGAGCGTTTGGGTGAGGGGAGACCGGTGACGACGGTGCTTTCCGAAAGACTCCCGATGACGTTCGAGCTGACGGTTGGCGCTATGGC
>JAMCRS010000206.1:0-16585 GCA_023380675.1 Chloroflexota bacterium | reverse complement strand
ATTCGGAACTGGCTGTCATTTGGCTCGATTCTTCTCTGCGTTGAGATTCACCCGTCTATTGCGCGCGGATCCGCGGATCGAGGAACGAATAGGATAGATCGACGATAATGTTCACGGACGCAAATACCAGGGCGACCACGACTACAAACCCCTGAACGACGGGATAGTCTCGGGCAAAGATAGAGTCCACCAACTGAGTGCCAACTCCCGGCAGCGCGAAGACGGTCTCGGTCAATACGGCGCCCGAAAGCAAACTGCCTATCTGGAGACCGACGATGGTGATGATGGGAATCATTGCATTTCGCATGGCGTGGCGCACCAGGATCGTTCGCTCGCGCAAGCCTTTGGCGCGCGCGGTGCGCACGTACTCTTGTCCCAGCACTTCGAGGAGGCTCGACCGCGTCAGGCGCGCGATGATCGCAAGCGGGATCGTTCCGACCGCCAACGAGGGAAGAATCAAGTGCCGAACGGCGTCCCACGTTACGTCGAATTGACCGGTGATGAGGCTGTGAAGGATAACGGAGTTGGACACAAAGTCGACGATGAAATGCGGAAAACCGGGAAGATTCTGCAGGTGCCACACCTCGTCCAGCGGCGTCATGCTGACCCCGGCGGTCAAGCGCGAGGAGGGCGGCAGCCAGAGCGGTGTTCCTTTTAGAAGGATCGCAAAGAGATAGGCCAGCATGAGACCGAGCCAAAAGACCGGCATTGAGACACCGATGTTGGCTCCGATCATCGTGCCGACGTCGATGCCGCTGTTGTGACGGATAGCGGAAATAATGCCGAGGAGGATTCCGACGATCGAGGCGAACGCCATAGCGCCAACCGTCAGCTCGAACGTCATCGGGAGTCTTTCGGAAAGCACCGTCGTCACCGGTCGGCCGTTTCGAATCGAAACGCCGAAATCGCCGCGGCCGACCGTGGTCAGGTATCGGCCAAATTGGACGACGATGTTGTCGTTCAGGCCGTACTGTTCTCGGAATTCGGCGCATTTTTCCGGAGTGTAGCGTTCGCCCAGCATCACGGCGCACGCATCGCCTGGGATCATGCGCGTCATGGCAAAGGTCACGAACAAGATCCCGATCAACACCGGCACGAGCAAGATAATACGTCGAACGAGAAAACGAAACATGGCTGTTTCTACCACAGGGGCGGGTGGAGCACACCCGCCCCTCTCTCATGTTGTAATTCCCGGAACGCGAACGCAAACAACCGACGTCGCGGCCGCAGCGCGCGAGCGGTCGCGGCCGCGACGGTCAGGTTATTGCGCGGCGTTCAACTGCGCGAAGAAGAATGCGCCAAAGTACGTCCAGTTGCCTGTTCGTCCTTTGTGATTCGGGCTCTTGACGTCCCACCAGGCGTCGAAATTCGCGACGACGTCGTTCGCGGAGAACGCGCTGCCGTCGCTGAACTTGACTCCCGGGCGCAGATGGAACGTCCAGGTCTTGGCATCCGTGCTGGCATCGTAGCTGGTCGCCAGGGCGGGAATCGCCTTGGTGCCGTTGGGTTCGTAGTTGTAGAGCGCGTCGTAGACCTGGATGCAGGCGCGGAAGGTCTCGCCGTCTTCCTCGTCCGCGCACCACAGGCTCAGCGGCTCGGCGTTCTGGACCCATACGACCTGGTCCGTGCCATTGCTGATGTACTGGAAGTACTCGTCGCTGAACGGACTGCACTGATCGCCCGTGTCCTTGGAAAGATAAACACAGGCGGAGGTGCCGTGCGCCAGCGGGACCATCGGCACGTGCTGCTGCAGGAGTTCGTTCACCTTGTCGTAGTGCTGCTGCCGCGCGACCGGGTCGACTACGGAGCCGCCCGCGGCGACTTCCTGGGCGATATCCTGGTACGGATCGCCAAATTGCTTGATCGTCGCGGAAAAGTGAGGGTTGAAGATGTCGGTCGCGCCGGGATAGTCGTCGATCCAGCCGAGGAGATAGAACTGCGTGTTGCCAGATTCGGTCTGATCGAGGAACGCGCCCGATTCCATCGGGTTCAACGTGACATTGACGCCGATGGTTTTCAGCTGGGCCTGCAGATCCGCTCCGACCTTGTCAGGCGAGGGCAGGTACTGGCGGACGACCGTCCGATAAGACAACTTGACGTCAAAGCCGTTCGGGTACCCCGCGTCGGCCAGGAGCTTCTTGGCGCCCGCCACATCGAAAGGCGTTGGCTTCAAGCTGGCGGTGTAGCCGGGCAGGATGTTGGGGGTCAAAAATTGATCGGCGACCGTCGAGCCGGCCGGGAAAAAGTTGTCGACGAGCCGCTGCTTGTCGACCGCCATGGCGATCGCCTGGCGCACCTTTTCGTTGTCGAACGGCTTCATTTTGTTGTTCATGCCGAGGTAGACGATGGTGAGCGGGTCACGCGGCGTGAGCCTCAGGTTCGGATCCTTCTGGACGGCGGCGATGTCTTCGGTCGCGACGTTGTCCATCCCGTCCGCCTGACCCGATTGAAGCTCGATCAACCGCTGAGACGCTTCTTTTGACCACTTGAGCACGACGGTCTTGGCTTTGGGGGCGGGTCCCCAGTAATTCGGGTTGGCTACGAAAGTGATGTGGTCGCCGTGCTGCCATTCCTTGACCATGTAGGGACCCGTGCCGATCGGGGTGTCCCCGATCTTGGTCGTGTCGCCGTTCGTCTTGTTCAACAGGGCCTGGGGCTCGATGCCGAAAGCCGCAAAGGACACCTTCTGCAAAAAGTCAGGGTCTGGCTGGCAAAGTGTAAAGACGACCGTGTTGGCGTCGGTGGCCTCAATGGATTTGAACTCGGCCGGGTTCTTGTTCTTGTCCGTGTAGTTGCAATCGGGGGCCGAGAACTTTAGCAACTGGCCAGTCGCTGCTGCGGTCGTGGGCGCGGCCGCGGTCGTGGGGGCCGCCGCCGTCGTCGCCTGCGGTGCAGCCGTTGGCTGCGGTGCGCTCGTCGGGGCCGCCGCCGCGGTCGGTGGCGCGGCTGTCGGAGCGGGGGTGGGTGCCGGCGCGCACGCCGCGACGAGGGTCAAGAGTGCAGCGAGCGCAAAGAAAATGACCAATCGCTTGGTCAAAGCGGTGCTCATTACTGTCTCCTCCTTTGGAAATAAACTCGGTCGTCATTTGCCGAGTTGCGTCAGAGCAAAACAGGGGTAATTCATTTGCTGACGACATCAGCTCACTCGACGGCATCACCTCCTTTTGCTAGAGAGCACGCTCGAAGAATATGGAGTTATAGTCGCCGATTATACTTGCGTACCGACAATATGTCAACGCGCGAGGGCACGATTCGCAATTCCACCGTGCTGAGACACTCTCCGATTCGCTCCGTCACGTCGATTTCGACTCGCGTGAGAGAGCTGATTGCGAGTGGACCGATCAGCGCGGATACTCCGACGGCACGCGCGTAAGGTCGACGTCGTACTCCCAGACTGGCCCCCACTCCCCGGCCCACTCGAGATCGTCAGATCCGACGTGGTCCTTCGGTCCGATCACGTACGGCTTGATCAGATATCCGATCTCGCCGTAGCTCGCGAAGGCTGCTGGCACATCGGCCATAAGCATGTCCTCGGCCGCCTGATAGGCTTCCAGCGCCTTCTGCGTATCGACGATTCCATCTGCCTTGTCCAGCTGCGTGTCCAGTCCCTGGCTGCAGTAGGCGTAGTCGAGAGAGTACGCGCTGGAACAGGTCCAGTAAACGCTGAGCCAGTCCTGGGGGTGTGCATAGTCCTCTACCCAAATACGAAGCGATATCATAGGTAGTGTGCTCGGGTCGCCGCTGGGAGCATCGTATTTTGAGGGGGAAACCGATACGAGGCTGATCGGGCAGTTGAACACACGGCCAAAGTCGCCGGCAAGGAACTCCACGGCGGCGAACTGAAGCTGCGAGTCGCCTACATAGTCGAGCTCTACACCTCCAAGTTTGTTGCAGTCCACCTTTGGATTGTCCGCCGTACTGCCGGCTGCGGCATAGCCGTTGTTCACGAGAGTCAGGACCGCCGCGTTCGGATCGTATGCTGGAACGCCCGGCTTGTCCGGCTGCGCGCCGGGCACGCCCGGCGGAATCCAACGCGTGTACGGCTTGGCGGCGCCTTGCAGCACCTGCCGGACCCAGCCCTCGCGGTCAAACGCCTGCGAAAAAGCGATGCGAACGTTCTTGTTGTCGAAAGGCTTGCGGGCGCTGTTGAAGGCCAGCGCGTACGAGATTGCGGCCGGCGCGCGGACCGCCTCTGCGCTGAGGGTCGCGTCTTGGTCGATCGCGGCGAGTCCCGCCGCCGACGCGGTGCTCGCCAGGTCGATCGCACCGGCCTTGTAGGCCGCAAGCATCGCGGGAACGTCGGCAAAGTAGACGAATTCGATCCGGTCCAGTTTTGGCCTGCCGCGCCAGTAATGGTCGTTTGCGGTCAGGACGATGTTTTTTCCCTGTACGATCGACTGGATCTTAAAGGGACCGTTCCCGTTGTGGCCGGCCGGTGTCGACCACCACGTCGACGGGTCCTTGTCCACCAGCGTCTGGTCGGTTGGAAATGAGACGAGCGTTGCAGCGACGGACGGCCAGTAGCCGATGGGCTTGTCGAACGTTATGACCAGCGTTCGGCTGTCCACCGTCTTGACGCCGTAGTTCGCATAGGCTTTGTCTATCTCGGCCGAGGTGGCGTTCGCGCTCAGCCGGTCGAGGGCTCTCGCACCCTCGATGTCGAACAGCGCATAGTTCAGAACGCGGTCGGGAACGCGCGGATCGACCGCGCGCCTCAACGCGTACTCATAATCGCGTGCCGTGATCGGCGTTCCGTCCGCCCGCATGAGACCGTCGCGGATCGTGCACGTCAATGACTTGCCGTCGGAAGAAAAAGCGCAGCCGGTTGCGCCGCCGGGTCCGACGTTGCCTTTTTCGTCCAGTGTCAACAGCCCGTCGTACACCAGCTTTAGGACGTCCATCCCATTCCCGGTGGCTGACCGCTGCGGATCGAGAACAGTTGGATAGCCCACGCGACCGATGCGCAGCCCTTTGGCTTTGGGGACCGCAGTCGCGGTCGGAGAAGGAGTTGATGACGGAGCGAGCGTCGGCGTCGGCGCTGCAGCCGTCGGAGACGGATGAGATGTGGAGGGAGGGGTTGGACTCGGTGTAGGAGCTGGAGCGCATGCCGCCGCTGCAAGCGCAACGGCCGCGGTAACCACGACGAGTGATGCGACACGCATTGTTAACTCCGCGCGGAGGTTGCCCGCGCAAGGCAAGAATGGAAACCGTCAAAGCGAAACGCGCGGCAGTCTATCAAAGGCGTGGAAAATAGTCAACCGGAAGGCGTGCTTTTGGTTTTGCGGCGGCGTATTGCGAGCACGAGGGCGACGAGCGCGGTCAGTCCGGCTGCTCCGAGTCCGAGCGCGGCTAATTGCAGCGGAGGCGTGCTCGCTCGGACGAGTGGGACCGAGTCCGCGTTGGACGGGCCGATCACGATTGTCGGCGGCAGCGCATTATGTTGCTTCAGGAGATACGCGACCAGCGCCCAGTACTGTTCACTTGGCAAGGCGCCGGGAGCCTGGTACGGCATCTTGGCGCTGACAAACGCGTAGAGATCGGCCGCCGTGTCAAACCGCGCCAGCGTTCCCGGCCCCATGATCGCCGGGGCGTCTGGGAACGAGAATCCGGCGCCCGGGTTGGGACCTCCGTGGCACTTGGAGGACGAGCAGTTCTGATCGGCCTTGGGGTACGAGTATCGGAATATGGCGAGCCCCTGCCCGCGATCGCCGTGACACACCATGCAACGCATCCAATACGTGTATGCGCCCAGATCGGCCTGTGTCGGACCCGATGGCGGCGGTTTCATCCACGTGTCCGGACTGTTCATGGATCCGCTCGAAGTGGCCGGCGTGGGCGTCGGGCCGTTCTCGGCCTGAGCGGGCGCGGCCGGCAATCGAAGCACGAGCAGCGCCAGGGCGCCACACCCGATCCATAGGACCAGAGATTTTGTCATCTCGCAACAAAAACCTCTCTCAAATCGAGAGAGGCAGCAATCGGACTATCATTCAAGCGAGTTAACCGGCGCGGAAACCGCGCATTTTGGGATCCAGAGCGTCGCGGAAGGCATCGCCGACGAGGTTCCATGCGAGCACGTACAGGATCAGCGCCGCGCCGGGGTAAACCAGGATCCACCAGTAGCGGGCGAGGTTCGGGATCCAGTTGCGGGCGAAGCTCAGCAATTGGCCCCAATCGGCGTAGCCCAGCTCTGCCCCCACGCCGAGAAAGCTTAGCGCCGCAAACGAAAGGACGTACGTTCCGATGTCGAGTGACGCGACGACGAGCACCGAATACATCGCGTTGGGGAGGATGTGCCGCATCAACATGCGCAGGTCCCTTACCCCGGTCGCACGCGCGGCGGTCACAAAATCGCGCTCTTTGACCGAGAGCACGTCGCCGCGTACGAGGCGGGCGTAGGACGGCCAGCCGAACACCGTCAGCGCGATCATGCCGGTCACGATCCCGTTATGCACTCGCGGCCCGAGAACGGCCGCCATGGTGATCGCCGCCAGCAGGTAAGGAAAGGCGAGAAAGATTTCGACGACGCGTTGAACGCCTTCGTCCACCATCCCGCCGTAATACCCCGAAACAGTGCCGACCGCCATGCCGATGACGAGCGTGATACCGGTGATGACGATTCCGACGATGAACGCCGTGCGCGTGCCCCACACCACGCCGTAAAAGATGTCGTATTGACCCTCGGTGGTTCCGAACGGATGCGCCGCGCTGGGTGGCTTTGGCTCGGCCGAATAGCCATCTCGCGGGATCTGAAACGGATTGTCCGGGTTGGCCGGCGGGGCGATGACAGGTGCAAAGATGGCAACCGCCGCGAAAAACGTGATGAGCACCATGCCGCTGATCGATACCGGGTTTTTGAACAGGACCTTGATCCACGCAGGCACCCGGCTTTGCGGACGCATGACCCAGGTGGCGGCAGAGTTGATATCCAGATTGCTCGCGGTTGTCATATAGACCTCTAGCAGACCTCTAGGCTAACCGAATACGCGGATCCAGGTAGGCGTACAAGACGTCGACGACGAGATTCGCGAGGACGAGGAGTGTTCCTTCGAACAGCGTTACGCCGAGCACCGAGATGACGTCCAATTGCAGCGCCGATTGGGCGATCCAAAAACCCATCCCGCGATAGTTGAATACGGTCTCTGTAATGACGACCCCATTCATTAACTGAAAGAGCAGCAGCCCGCCCAGCGTTGCCACCGGGATCATGGCATTCGGACGGGCGTGCTTGTTAATGACGTTTCTCTCGTTCAATCCTTTGGCGCGTGCGACCGTGACATAGTCCTGCCGGATGACGTCGAGCATCGAGGATCGCGTGACGCGCAAGACCAGTGCCCAATTGATGTATGAAAGCGTGAGTGCGGGAAGAACCAGATGCCGGAGGGCGTCGAAAAAGATGTCGGTTCGGCCGTTGAGCAGTGAATCGAACGTGAACATGCGCGTATACACGTGAAAACTCGGGAGATCGACCGCCGTTTGAGCCCAGGTGGAGAGCCTTCCCGGTGGAAACCACTGCAGGTTGGCGTAAAAGATCATCAGCACCAACAAGCCAAACACAAAGCTGGGGAACGAGTAGCCGATGATGCTAAACACGCGTGCCAGCTGGTCGATGAGCTTGTCCTGGTGTGTCGCGGCCAGAACCCCAAGCCAAACACCGATCAAAATGATCGGAGCGAAACTCCAAAGCGCCAATTCGAACGTGGCTGGAAAGAACGAAGCGATCGCGCTCATCACCGGTTGCTGCGCCGTCTTGGAATAGCCGAGATCGCCGTGCAGGGTTTTTCCCAGCCAGTTGAGATATTGGACTGGCAGCGGCTGGTCGAGTCCGTATTTGCGAATGAGTTGTTCGAGCGCGCCTTGCGTTTTCGGCGGCTGCGTGAGATAAAGCGAAGCCCGCTCTGCCGGATCGAGAAGGGAGATCATGCCAAAGATGATGAAACTCAGGCCGACGAGGACGATCGGAAGTATTAAAAGCCTTCGAATAATGTATCTACCCATACAATGCTCCTTTGCATGTCTACGCGCATTGGTCAACGCGCCGGAGGATGCGCTGACCAATGCGTTAAGACTTACCGATGGACACCGGGGTGTTCAGAGGCCGCTTGGGGGTGCGTTATCGGCAAAATGCGGCAGACCACACGATGGCATCGACGTGCGACTCGCTGGCTCGGCGATCCATGGGCGAGTGGAGCGAGCGCGGCACGCCGTCCCGACTGGTCCGGCGAAGGTGCACGGCAGGGGCCAGAATACGATTCTGACCCCTGCCCCATCAGCGATTGCGTGCTTGACGCGAGCGTTATTGAGATTTGCTAAGAACGTAGTAGTCGCTCACGTTGTTGTTCTGGTAGATCGGGTTGAAGAACCATCCTTTAACCCAGAGCTGCTCGTACCGCCGTGAGACGGGCGTGTCGACGAAGATGTCGAGCGCGTTGTCAATCGACATCGCATTGAGCTGCGAATAGATCTTGGCGCGCGCCGCGCTGTCGTTCGTTGCCAGCGCCTGTGCGATCAGCGTGTCCATCTGCTTTTGCAGGGCCGGATCAAAGCTCTGCGTGCCGGAGTACGACCCGCCGCTGCCGAGGTATGGCGCAACCCAGTCTTGCGGGTCGTGAAAGTCCTCAAGCCATCCGAGCATGAACGCGCCGAGGCGGCCGGCCGTATAGTCTTTGAGGAAGACGGGCCACGGCTCGTCGATGACGGAAAGGTGGAACTTGGGGTTCACCTTGGCGAGACTCGCGGCCAGAATCTGACCCGCGGCCTGGCGGTTGGCATTGCCGGTGTTGTAAACGAAGCCGGCGTAAAAGCCTTGTGTTGTCAAGTTCTCAAAACCGGGATCCTTGGCCGCCGCGTCGAATTCGGCTTTGCACGTGTCAAGGCTGAACTGCTGCTTCGGACCATTGGGATCGTAACCGAGCTCGCCCGGGATCACCGGGCCATTCGGCACGATGCCAAAGCCGTTGCGCACCTGCTTGATGAACGTGTCGTAGTCGAAGCAGGCGACGAAAGCTTTTCGGATGTGCACGTTGGCGTAAAAGTCAGGCGTAATGCCGTTCCCGTCCAGCTTGCCCGAGCCGACGAAGGTATTGCCGCCGGTCACGTTGATCTTTTGGTTGAAGAAGACCGTGTCCTGCGAAGTTTGGGTCATGTTCGAGTAGCGGCGCAGGAATCCGTTCGCGTTGACCGGGGTGCACTTGCCGTTCCCAGAAGGATCGCAGTCCTCCTTAACGAGAGGATCGACTTGCGCATAGAAATTACTATCGACGGTCGCATAGTCCGTATCCCCGGTCGTAAGTGAGGCGTATCGGGTGCCCCATTCCGGAACGTTCTTGTAAACGATGTGCGCGATCTTGGCCGGGCCCGAGGGACCACCGTCCCACAGCGGTTGGGTCAGCCAGTAGTTCGGATTGGCGTCCAGCGTGATGCTGTTGCCCTTGTCCCATTTGTTGAGCATGTAGGGACCGGTGCCAATCATCTTGTCGAACAGCGCCGACTTGTCCGCGTCTGGATTGTTGAACTTTTCGGCGTTCGCGCAAGTGCCGTCCCAGTCGCCTTGTGCGACGGCCCACTTCTGATCGACAACCGCGCCCCATGCGTTCGCGATGGACGGAAGCAGAGCGCCCCAAGGCTGAGGCAGCGTCATCGTGACCGTGCCGGCGGTGTTGTCGGCCACGATCATTTTTTGCGCGGCTGTGCACGCCGCCACAAAGTCGCCGTTGAACTGCGTATTCACGACGTCGTCGCCGGTTTTGTCCCCCGGCTTGACTCCCTTATCCAAGAATCCCGACGTAACCTGCGCGCCAAAGAATGGCTGCAGCATAATCCACTGCGGGCCGCTGTCGCGGCTCTGGATGAATCCGCGAACGTAACTGTACGCCACATCGCTCGCGCTCATCGGGTCGCCGTTCGAGAACTTGACTCCCTTGCGGATGTTAAACGTCCACGTTTTCCCGTCGGCGGACGTCTTCCAGTCGCTCGCCAAAACGCCGACAAACTGATCGACCGCGTCGCGCTTGTAGGTTACGAGGTACTCGTACACGTTCTGAATGATGTTCTCGCTCGAGGTGTCGTACGCCCAAGCTGGGTCGAGCGATTCAGGCTCGCCGTAGGTCGCCTCGACGAATGTGTCCGGGTTCTTGATGGATGGCGCGGGTGGAATGGTGGGAGCCGCGGTCACCGCTGGGCCGGGGGTACCGGCTGCCGGCGGCGTCGCTGGCGCGCACGCGGCGACCGTTGCGACAATGAGCACTAGTACAGCTGCGAAGACGAACTTTTTCATCTTCCCCTCCTGGTCTAGATTACGAAATAAAAGTCATACCGACAAAGCCTAGGGTGCGCTGGGCATCACCTCCCTCTGAGATCGTTCAGGACTAGACTACCACATGCCGGGGTTTCCGCAGAATGAAAGCGAGGGCGTTGCGAATGGACTATAGCACAACCGCGCGCCATCGTCAATGATCTGGTGATTGTACACATCGCGTAGGGGCAGCGCCTTGTGCCTGCCCAATTGTGGGCGACCACAAGGGATCGCCCCTTGTGGGTAATCACCAGTCAATGATTTGTCAAACCACGTGGCAGGCCACATAGTGGCTGTTCCCTACGTCCCGGAATTCCGGGTCGACCCGCTTGCAGATGTCGATCGCGAGCGGACAACGCGTATGGAACCGGCACCCGCTGGGTGGATTCACCGGGCTGGGCACGTCGCCGACCAGGATAATCCGCTCGCGCTTTTCTTCCACCACCGGATCGGGAATCGGCACCGCGGACAGCAGCGCCTTGGTGTAGGGATGCAGCGGGTTGGCGTACAGGCTGGTTCGATCGGTGAGCTCGACGATCTTACCGAGATACATCACGGCGATGCGGTCCGAAATGTGCCGCACCACCGAGAGGTCGTGCGCGATGAACAGATAGGTCAGGTGGAACTTTTCCTGCAATTCTTCCAGGAGGTTGATGATCTGCGCCTGGATTGATACGTCCAGCGCGCTGATCGGTTCGTCACACACGATGAAATCGGGGTTGACCGCCAGCGCCCGCGCGACGCCGATGCGCTGCCGCTGGCCGCCTGAGAATTCGTGCGGATACCGATTGACGAAATAGGGATTCAGCCCGACCGTCTGCAGCAGGTCCTGTACCCGCTGCTTCTTTTCCTTGCCCTTGGCGATATCATGCACTTCGAGCGGTTCGCCGATAATGTCGCCGACCGTCATGCGCGGATTCAGGGACGCGTACGGGTCCTGAAAGATCATCTGCATGTTGCGCCGCATCTTGCGCAGTTCTTCGCCGTGCAGCTTGGTGAGGTCCTTGCCGCGGAAAAAAACCTCGCCGGCCGTCGGCGCGTACAACTGCAGTAGGGTTCGTCCGGTCGTCGATTTGCCGCAGCCGGATTCGCCCACCAGCCCCAGCGTCTCGCCGCGATGGATTTGAAAGTCCAGCCCGTCCACAGCTTTGACGTCCGCCACCTTGCGTTGAAAGACGATGCCTTGCGTTATTGGAAAGTACTTTTTCAATCCGACGACGCTGACCAGCGCTCCATCCTGGTTGTTTTCCATTTTACGGACTCCGTCTCAAGATTCTTCTGTGCCGGTGCAGGTGTGTTCTCTGCACGTGAAACGCCGGAGGGCGGCGCTACGCCCGGTTCAAGATCGTCCCGCGGTTCTTTTGCACCGTCTGCCAGTTCCAGCAGGCGACCGAGTGCCGGACCGCGGCCGGTTCGAGCGCGGGGTTCTCGTTCGCGCATGGGTCGGTTCGAAAGCTGCAGCGGTCGTAAAAGGGGCAGCCCTTTGGCATTTCGATGAGGTCGGGCGGAAGTCCTTCGATCGGCGTCAGCTTGCTCTTGCGCGAGGCGTCGAGACGGGGAATGGAGGCCAACAAGCCGAGGGTGTACGGATGGAGCGGATTTCCAAAGATCTCTTTCACCGGCGCGGTCTCGATCACAAAGCCAGCGTACATGACGTTGATCCGGTCCGCCAGGCCGGCGATGACGCCGAGGTCGTGCGTGATCCAGACGATCGCCATTCCCAGTTCACGCTTCAAGCGCTTGACGATGTCCACGATCTGCGCTTGAATCGTCACGTCGAGCGCCGTCGTCGGCTCGTCCGCGATGAGGAGCTGCGGCGAGCACGAGAGCCCCATGGCGATCATGACGCGCTGCCGCATCCCGCCGGAAAACTGATGCGGATAGTCGTCGAGTCGGCCCTCCGCTTCCGGAATCCCCACCATCTTGAGCAGCTCCACCGATCGCTTGCGCGCCTGCTCCTTGGTCATACCCAGGTGCAGCTCCAACGCTTCGCCGATCTGCGTGCCTATCGTGAGGACCGGATTCAGGGACGTCATCGGGTCCTGAAAGACCATCGCGATCTTGTTGCCGCGCACCGAGCGGATCTCCTCGTCGTCCACCTTGAGCAGATCGCGCCCCTGGAAAAGCACTTGACCGCTGGTGATCTTTCCCGGCGGTTGGGGGATCAACCGCATGACCGAAAGTACGGACACGCTTTTGCCGCAGCCGGACTCGCCAACGAGCCCGAGAGTCTCTCCCTCGTCAACCGTAAACGACACGCCATTCACGGCGTGCACGATTCCGTCTTGCGTGCGGAACTGCGTGTGAAGATCCTTGACTTCGAGTAACGTCGCCATCCATCCTCCAGTACGATGCTGTTATGACTATGAGTCCGTTTAGGAATTGATTTCCGGATTCAGCGCTTCGTTCAAGCCGTCGCCGAGAAAGTTGAACGCAAAGACGACGGCCGCGAGCACCAGGCCGGGAATGAGCACCAGCCAGATCATTTCGGGAAAACGACGCCAATACAGGCTGGCGTGGTCGGCGATGATGTTTCCCCAGCTCGGCGCCGGCGGCTGCAGCCCGATGCCCAAAAAGCTCAAATATCCCTCGGACAGGGCGATGTCGCCCATCCCCATCGACAGTGCGACGATCACCGGCGCGAGCGAATTCGGAAGGACGTGGCGCAGAATCAGCTTCCAGGTAGGCACGCCGATCGCGCGAGCGCTTATCACGTACTCGCGCTCCTTGATCGTTAGGACCTGGGCGCGGACCAGGCGCGCGAGGCCGGCCCATCCCACGATGCCCAATGCGATGATGACCACGGCGTAGTCCAGATAGCCGCTTTTGGCCAGCGCGTTCAGTCCGCTCGAACGCGCCCAGGTCAAGATGGCCGGCTTGATCGTCGCGGCGATGAAGAACACGAATAGCAGCCCCGGAAATGCGAACAGGACGTCCGCCACGCGCATGACGAGCGTGTCGACCCAGCCCCCAAGGTACCCCGCCGCGGCGCCCAACGGAAGCCCGAGCGCCAGGTCCAGGAATGTCACCATGACGATGACGAAGACGGCCGAGCGCGCGCCGTAGATTTCGCGGCTCAGCATGTCGCGGCCGAGCGGGTCGGTACCCAGGAGATGCGCCAGGCTTGGCGCTTGTTCGACGTCGTTCAGGTTCTGCTTGTCGTACGGGTAGGGGGCCAATATCGGGGCGAAGATCGCGCAGACCACCATCACGACGATGACGATCGTGCCAAGGAGGGCGGGCACGTTGCGCAGCACGCGCCGTGCGAGGTTCAGGCGGGCGGAGCCGATCTTGAGCGACCCCGCGCTTGTTTGCGTAAAGACGGTGGCGGCTTGACTCATCAGATCTGCCGTATCCGCGGGTCGAGAAAACCATAGGTCAAATCGACCAGCATGTTGGCGACGACGTAGGCTACTGCGATCAGGAGCACGAGCGCCATGATGATGTAATAGTCGCGCGAAAACAGGGCGTCGAACGCGAGTGCGCCCACGCCCGGTATTCCAAACCAGTTCTCGACCAGGAAGGACCCGGCGACGAGCCCCCCGAGCATCAAGCCGACGATCGTCGCGATCGGAACCAGGGCATTCCGCATCGCGTGCCGCACGATGACCGCACGCTCCCGCAGGCCCTTGGCTCGCGCCGTCCGAACATAGTCCTTGCCGAGCTCCTCGATCATGCCGGCCCTCATCTGCCGTGTCATGATGGCGATCACGCCAGTCGCCTCGATGCAGGCCGGCAGGACGATCTTGAGGCTGAAAATCCCGTCCCAGTGGCCGCCCACCTCGGGCAGGAGCGGGCCGATCGAAAACGCAAAATGGAGCGCCGACAAGACGATGTCGTGCCGCCGCGAGAAGATGAACGTCAGTACGGGGTCGAGAAAAATGACCGGGAAAGAGATGCCGGCAATGACGAGAATCCGTACGATCAGGTCGATCCAGGTGTCACGCTTGACCCCGGCGAGGAGGCCCAGAGGAATTCCGACCACGATCCCCAACACGATGGAAACGATATTGAGCTGAATCGTGACGGGGAGTCTTTCGGCGATCAGAGGGCCGACCGGTTGATCGCGGTACTTGACAAGGGAGTAACCAAAGTTGCCGTGCAGTGCGTTCGCGATATAGTTGACGTACTGGACGTAAAAGGGCTGGTCGAATCCGTATTCGTGCCGCAGCCGCTCGATCGTCGCGGGAGTCGCGTGCATACCCAGCATCACTTGCACCGGGTCTCCCGGACCGTACAGGCCCAACGCAAACGTGATGACCGAAATGACAAAGAGTAGGACCGGCAGCCATAAGAGGCGCCGGAATACTATAGCCCCCATTGGCGAAAATCAACTCCGCAGGGGCGGATGGAATCCGCCCCTGCTCTTGGTTATTTGCTCAGCGAGGCATAGCGCAGCCGCGGAATGATCAGCGGCGGATAGATCAAGCCTTTGACGTACGGCTTGGTCAGCCAGTGCTGCTGCTGATAGAATAGCGGAATGACCGGGTTGTCTGCCAGGATCATCTGCTCGGCCTGGTGATAGAGCTGGAACCGCGTCGTCGTATCGGCGGCGACTCCGGCCTGGTCGAGCAGTTTGTCGACGTCCGGGTTGGAGTAGTCCGACCAATTCTGCGAGCTGCCCGAGTGAAACAGGATGTCCAAAAAGTTCTGCGGGTCGGCATAGTCGGCTATCCAGCAGATATCGAACATCTGATAGGGATTGGTCGCCGGGTCGTTCAACTGGCTGATGAAGGTTGCCCAGTCGGTCTGCTGGATCGATACGTCGACCCCGAGCCCATCCTTGACCATTGCCGTCATGGCCTGGATGTCAGAAGGAGCCGCTCCCCCTCCGCCGGCGGTCGTCCAGGTGATATCCGGCATGCTGTTCGCGTACTTGGACCCGGCCAGGACCTGCTTGGCCTGCGCGGCGTCGAACACGGGAGCCGACGGCTGAACGTAACCGGGCATTCCGGGCGGCAGGATGCTGTTCGCGACGACGTCCATTTTCTTGGTGACGACGTCTACCATTTGCTGGCGGTTGATGGCGAGCGAAAAGGCCTGCCGGACCTTGGGATCGTCGAACGGAGGTTTGTTCACGTTGAACACGATGAAGCAGGTGCTCAACTGTGGGCCGACGAACAATTCCTTGTTGAGCGGACTGCTCGGATCGTTGACGCGGTCGATGTCGTTGATGGACACCAACGTCGAGTCCAGATCGCCGTTCTCGTACATCGTCATGAACGAGCCGCCGCCCAAGATGAAATCGACTTCGGGGATTTGCGGTTTGGGATCGAGATAGAAATTGTCGTTCTTGACCAGCACGATCCGTTGCCCTCGGACGTACTCCTTCAGCTTGTACGGGCCGGTGCCGTTCGGCTTGTCCGTCCAGGTCCGGCCGCCTCGCTCGACGTTGTTCTTGTCTACGACGTACGCCGACGGGAACGTCAACTTGGCGAGAAAGTACGCCTTGGGAGCGTCGATCGTGATCTGCACCGTGTGGTCGTCGATCACTTTCACGCCGCTCACGTCGGCCGCCTTGCGGTCCAACTTGTCCTTGACGCCGACGATGTCGCCCAGATAGGTCTCCGCCGTCGGCGAGGCGGTCGCCGGGTTTGCCGCCCGTTCGATCGAATACTTGACGTCCTGTGCCGTCACCGGCCGCCCATCGTGAAAGGTGGCGTTATCACGCAGGTGAAACGTGTAGGTCATCCGGTCTGCGCTGACGTCCCAGCTACTGGCAAGGTCCGGTGAGATTTTGAGATTCTGGTCCAACGTCACGAGGCCGCTGAATATCTCTGCGACGTACACCGCCGATTCGGCGTCGCTTGCCATGACCGGATCGAGCGTCGGCGGATCACCGCCTGCCCCGGTTCCGCCGGGGAGGCGCAGCACTGTCCCGTTGTTCGACGACGGAGCGGGACTCGTCGTCGACGCGCCCGGCGCCGCCGGCGTCACAGCGCTTCCCTGGGAAGCCGGAGTCTGCTGATTCAGATAAACGAGCGCGCCTCCGCCAACGCAAAGCGCGCCAACCAAAGCAATTACGAGAACGACGACAACGCCAATCAACCAGCGATTGCCATTTTCCTCAGGCATCGTTTTCCATCCTTAAGATTTCGCGGAGCTAGAAAATCTTGCACATGTTACACATGCTTCTAGTTCTTGTCAAGCGGCTGCGCCGCTGTGCTCACGGCTTCTCAAAAGTCAGACAACCTGCGTAGGACAAGCTGTTGCGCCTTGGCCGGATGAGCGTCGAAATAGCGCCGCGCTTCAGGGAGATTAGTCCATCCCAGTCTGACTACGAGCCCTACGATC
>JAMCRS010000205.1 GCA_023380675.1 Chloroflexota bacterium | reverse complement strand
CGAATGCCGAACGACGAGGGTCAGGTCGTCTCGCTCTATCAGAACGTCTTGGACTGCTGGAACCGGCGCGTTGCCGACGAGTTTGGCGCTCGGTTTGCCGAGGATGGCAACCTGGTCGGCTTCGATGGAAGCCAGGTTGATGGACGATCCGAGGTGACATCGCATCTTCGCCAGATTTTTGCCAACCATCGGACGCCGACCTTCGTCGAAAAAGTCAGAGAAGTCCGCTTCCTGGCATCCGGCGTTGCTATCCTGCGCGCGGTCGTCGGAATGATCCAACCCGGCCATTCAGACATCAATCCAGCACTCAACGCCATCCAGACGCTCGTCGCGGCGGAACACAATGGCACCTGGCAGGTCGAAATGCTGCAAAACACCCCCGCCGCCTTCCACGGACGCCCGGAACTGAGCGAGAGACTCACCGAGGAGCTTCGGAACGTGCTCCGCGATTCGTAACAATCTGATTTGTTTACCAGTCCAGGTCATTGCTAAGTCTGGATTTCGCACGGTGATCAGACCCGGCCGGTGACGTAGCGTTCTGCGGGCGGGAAGCCTAGCGCCTCCAGGATCGTCGGTAAGGGTGGTGCCAAGCCGCTCAGACGACGCAGGGTGCTGCCGTCTTGGAAGGCGAGAACCAGGATGCTGACCGAAGCGAGCTGAGCGAGGAAGGTCGTACCGGATCGGGTCAGCGCCGCGCAGCGAGCCAGCAATTCCAACAAGGCAAAGACGAGCACGGCGACCATGGTACAGAAGACCAGGGCGCGAATCCGCTCCTCCTTGTGCAGAACGCTGATTACCAAGGGCCGCTCGGCGGGATTGTGCGCGAGGAGCCCTTGCCGGCGGCGCAGGTTCTCCACCGGGGTGGTGCGGTCCGCGACGTTGCCGACTATCAGTGCGCCTGGAAATGGTAATGGGGGTCGGGTTAGCCATCGCCTGGGAAATTCTGGGTGCGACCGTTCGGTGGCACGTAATTCGGGGCTCGGGCGCTACTTCACGCGCGACATCGCGATCCAATCGGGGCAGCAGGTCGTCCGGCGGGACACTATCGGATTATCCGCCACCCTGCATACGACGGAACGCTGCTCAGCTGTTTCGGAGTCAGTCTTGCTTTGACCAACTGGCTCAGCCTTCTCGTTATCACGATAAGCGTTTACTTTGGTCACCTTTACCGACTGTAGGTTGAAGAACGGACAATGCGATCGACGGAGCGCCGATCGAGGGATCGCGGCGCGAGCTGCACCGAGCGCATGCCCTTAACCTCATCGGCTGGATGTCGGAGAGCCTGCGTGTCGCGTGCGCCCACGCGAGGAACTTGCGCAGCGCGGCAAGACGACGATTGATCGTCGACGGTTTGGCATTCGCCACCGTCCGCAGATAGCCCCGATCGTCTAGTCGCGTATGTCAGTCCTTATCACGGCCGCGGCGGAGAACGCCTCCCCGTTCGTCGACTCGAACCACCGCGCGAATTGGAGCAAATCACTCTCGTACGCTTCCCGGGTATGCGCGCTCAATTCCTGGCTTAGGTCGGCCAGCCACGCGGCCATATCCTCACTCATTCCGGGCCATCCTTGCATTATACCGACAGGTTTTTGGGGCTTAGCAACGTCGATTCGGCCCGTTTGAGTACCCTGCACGGCGAAACTGTCTGCATAAACGTCCATTATCTCTGCGGATTATCCCGAGAGAAGATTCAAAGATCTAGACAGACGGAGTATGATTGCCGACAGAGGATCCACACGAAAGCGCTATCGTTGGCGACACGCGACCCGACACCGAAAGGCGAGCGCCCCAAAATAGCGATAACGACGGGCACCGCGTGTGCAGTATGAACCCCGACGAAGCGAGTGAGGCCGCAATGCTATCAGCTTACATCGACGCAGCCATGCGCCGAGCAGTCTACGAGATGCTACCAGATGGCACTTGGTACGGCGAGATACCTGCCCTGCCCGGGGTTTGGGCGAATGCACCCACACGCGAGGAAGCGCGGGACGAGTTGCGCAGCGTTCTCGAAGGCTGGATTATCCTAGGTTTGCGCCTGGGACAACCGATCCCCACGCTTGACGGAGTTGACCTAACGCCGGAGATATCGACGTCGATCTCCTCACACGTACCCTCAGGCAGGCCGGCATCAGTCACTCTGACTGGGAAGCCCCCTAGGATCGCCCCACGCCCCGCAACTACCAAAAAGTGACCAATTGACGCGGCCCCCGGCCCGTTGGATGAAAACATTCAACAAACAGCTAGGGGGCGGCCAATGGAGACCGACGAGCTGAGCGACGCCCTACAAGCGCCGACAACGGCCCGCGAAAAGTTCCGCATCATCCGAGAGCGCGGGCTACACGCTACGCGCATTGACGCGCGAGGCAGACGTTGACGTTAGCTATTTGAGTCGCGTTGAGAATCGCCGCGTTCTGCCACCGACAGGACAGGCATGGGACCGCTACGCTCAAGCGCTACTGGCACTACTGGCACTCCTGGCAGAATCCGACCGCGGGACGGCAAGCGGCGCCCTCGCTGGCATCACCAGCGTCGAACCTATGAGCACGGCGGCGGTTAATCAGCTATTACGCGATTACCCGATCTTGGCGGATCTACTTCTATAATCTCCACACGCATTCCATACCGGACGCATCGCCGATCCAAACGCCGGCTGCACGATAGCTTTATGACGGTGATGAGGCCTCGCAGACAAACG
>JAMCRS010000204.1 GCA_023380675.1 Chloroflexota bacterium | reverse complement strand
TCGAATTGGAGCCGAGAAACTAGGGATTGGAGATTAGAGATTGAGGATCAAGTTTGCAATCTCCAATCTCCAATCTCTAACCTCCAATCCCGCCACAACCTCACCTACTGGCACAACGAGCCGTACTTCGGCTTTGGCGCGGGCGCGCACTCGTGCTTTGGCGGCGAGCGCTACTGGAATGTGTTGTCGCCGGTGGAGTACATTCAGCGCGTCGCGCGCGGTGAGCGCGCGGTCGCGGGGCGCGAGGAAATCAATCGCGAGCTGGAAATGGCAGAGACGATGATACTCGGTTTGCGGCTGAACGAGGGAATCGCGTTTGACGCGTTTGCCGCGCGGTATGGAGAAGACGCGAGGCAGGGGTATGCAGCACAATTGAGAGAATTGAAGAGATTAGAGTTGATTGAGTTGTCGGATTGCGGTGTGCGCTTGACGCCGCGCGGGCGATTGCTATCCAACGAAGTGTTTTGGAGGTTGTTGCCATGAGGTGAGGACAACGGACAACTGCGGATTAAACGGACGCTACGGTGCGGTTTGTCCGTTTAATCCGTTCTTTTCCGTTGTGCTGTTTCTCGCGCGGGCGATTGCTATCCAACGAAGTGTTTTGGAGGTTGTTGCCGTGAGGTGAGGACAACGGACAACTGCGGATTAAACGGACGCTACGGCGCGGTTTGTCCGATTAATCCGTTCTTGTCCGTTGTGCTGTTTCTCGCGCGGGCGATTGTTGTCGAACGAGGTGTTTTGGAGGTTGTTGCCATGAGAAGCGAACGATCCACGCCAGCGGTTGCTTGTTACGTAAGCCAAACCGAATCAATTTTACCGGCTCGCTTTCCGTAATCGATCTTACCTGCGTCTTTCAGCGTCCAAAGACCGAAGCTTACTGCTTCCTTGTTGTCCACACGATCTACTTTTCCAACGAGTTGTTCGTCAAGCCACGCGCGTTTGACGGCACGCGATTTGGAATTCGCTTGACGTTCGGTCAGGAGTCGGAGAATATGCGGGATAGCCGCGTGCTTTGGTAAACCGGCTGGCGGCTCGGTGATATGACCCCCGTTCGCCACCTCCGGTGTGGGTGCGCCCACGATGGATTCTCGTTCGGTTTGTAGTTGTTGTACCCGCGCATCAATGCGATCACGGTCTGACAAAAGTGATGCAAGTTCGGCGTCAATGTCTTTCAATCGTTCCTTCATATTACTCAATTCACGACGGCGATTGTTTATCACCACGCTTATCGCTCCGCTCTGATTCTGCTCTTTTGAGAGCAACGCGCTCAGTCTACTTGCCAATGCAGGATCCGCGAGCTGTGAACGCCTGAATTTTTCTATTTAGTTCTCAGCCAAAGAGCCGCGCCAGAGAGCATCAGTGAGACCATAAATAAGAAAATCTTCGCCGTTCGTGAGGATTGCAACAGTTGCGCGATCGCGACTGTGCTTTTGGAAAACATATTCTTCCAACTGGGTAATGTAGTCTTGGGGTTTCTTCTGCGGTGCTTTGGTCTCTACAACGATACCCGCTGGAAAACGGTCGGTGGCTACATCCACGTAGCCCTTACCTGTTCGACCCTCATAATTGAAGTCACCGTCGTCGTAACCGAACGCACGTAAGAACGGAAGCGTGATGTTGATCTTAATGTCTTCCTCGCTGGATCGAGGGTTAGCTGGAAGAAAAGCGATGCGTCTCAGTTCGTCAGAAACGCTCCTCATGTTACTTTACCCTCCGCGTCATCGCATCCGCGATCTCGCGCAGCAGATTCATCGCGCGATTGCTCAATCCTGACTCTTCCAGCGCCTCCAGCGCGCTCGCGCGGAATTCATCGGCGCGGCGCTGCGATTCCTTGCGCGCCTGAGCGGCATCTAGCAATTCAAGCACGCGCGCGACGTCGTCTTGCGACAATTCCGGCTGGCTGTAAATGGCGCGCAGCGCCGCGCCGTGCCGCGCATCGCTCAAACCGAGGATCGCCGGCAGCGATTTCTTTTTCGACAAGATGTCGGTCGCGGCGGATTTGCCGGTGAGCGACGGATCGCCCCAGATGCCCAAGACATCGTCGGTGACCTGGAATGCCAAGCCAATGTTTTCGCCAAAGCGCGAGAATGCGTCGATGGTTGCCTTGTCCTCGGTGCCGAGCATCGCGCCGATGCGCGTCGAGGCGGAGATCAGCGCGGCGGTCTTGCCGCGGATCATCTGCAGGTACTCGTCCACAGTGACGTCGAGCCGCGATTCGAAACCGAGGTCGAGGAATTGCCCGTGGCAGAGCGCCAGCGTCGTCGCATCGAATTCGAGATTGACGCTCGCGCATTTTTCTACAGGAATGCCGTGCCGCCCCAGTTGATCGA
Organism: Chloroflexota bacterium; assembly: GCA_023380675.1. The sequence goes on along the minus strand of JAMCRS010000204.1, from coordinate 1,304 downwards.
GCGCAAGGCGCGCGAGCATGAACATGCCATCGCCGGCGTTCAAGCCCTGCGCCAGTCCCCAGACTTTCCACACCGCGGCGCGCCCGCGCCGCTCGTCGCTCTGGTCCTCGATGTCGTCGTGAATCAGCGAAAAATTGTGCACCAACTCGATCGCCGCCGCGACCGGCAGCGCGGTTCGCCAGTTGCCTCCGACCGCTTCGCAGCTGAGGAGGCAGAGCAGCGGACGGATCCGCTTGCCCGAGTCTGTCCTGGTTTCGACAAAATTCGCGTCCGTCCATCCGAGATGGTAGCGAAACATCCCGTAGTACGAATTGTAAACCGAGTCAGGTGAAACGACGAGCGCGCGCAAAACCGCATCTAGTGTGGCAAGGTATTCATTCATCAGTCATCTCTTCGATCTGTCATCGCTTCGCTCGCAATGACACGCGGAGTCACACTTTCTCCAAGTATTTTGTATTTCTCAGCGCGTCGAGATTCGGCGCGCCGACGCCGAACATCGCCGTGCGTAGTTCTTCTTTGAGCAGCTTGATTCCTTCGATGGTCGCTTCCAGTCCGATGTCCGCGAGCTTCAGCATGGGCGACGCGTAACCGACGAGACCCGCGCCGAGCGCGATGCACTTGGCGGCTTCAACGCCATCGCGGATGCCGCCGCTCGCGATGAGCGGCAGGTTTGGCGCGCCGCGCCGCGCGCGCACGAGACTCTCGGCAGTCGGGATGCCCCAATCCCAGAATGCTTCTGCCAGATCGCGCAGGAAGGACGATGGCGCGCGCCGCGCTTCGACCGCCGCCCACGACGTGCCGCCCGCGCCGGCGACATCGATCGCGGCAACGCCTGCGCTCGCGAGTTGGCGCGCCGCGTCTTCGGAAATCCCGAAGCCGACTTCTTTCGCGATGACGGGCACCGCGAGCGCACGGCACACGTTTTCGATTTTCGTCAGCAGGTTTTTCCAATTCGTGTTGCCGCCGGACTGCACCGCCTCCTGAATTGCGTTGAGATGCAGGATGAGCGCGTCGGCTTGTATCATTTCGACCGCGCGGCGGCACTGATCGATGGAATAGGTGTAGTTAAGTTGCACCGCGCCGAGGTTGGCGAAGAGGAGAATGTCGGGCGCGACGCCGCGCACCTGGTACGAGTACGCGAGCGATTCGTCTTCAATCGCCGCGCGCTGTGAGCCGAGTCCCATCGCGATGCCGGTCGCCTGCGCCGCCGCAGCGAGCGTTTTGTTGATGCGGTCGGCTTCGTCCGCACCGCCCGTCATCGACGAGATGAGGAGTGGCGCGCTCAGTCGTTTCTTGAAGAACGT
>JAMCRS010000203.1:1306-2880 GCA_023380675.1 Chloroflexota bacterium | reverse complement strand
TGAGCAGCGATAGGAGCGCCAAGATAACTCCGACGATCTCAACCCCGGTTTTCAAAAAAGGAATGCGTGGACTGTACGGATACAGCAAAGCGAGCGCGGCGATCAACATCCCAGTCGCGCCGAACAGAACACGCAACAGGTTCAAGTCCTTCGACGATTGCTGAATGACGATCGGCTCGTTCGCAGGCGCGCTGGTTTCCATCTTGCTCCTTCGAGGAATCCGTAATCCACCGGATAAATCACGGTCGGGTAACGGGGATGCGCCGATCCTTTCGGGCGATCAATGCGCAGTGGATGCGCTGCGACAAGCTGATCGAGCGCGAGCCAGAAATCACTATGCTCCATTTCGCTCTCCGCGGCGAATCAAGTAAACGCCGTACGCGGCGAAGACAAGCGACACGCCCTGGGTGACGATGCTCCATGGGAGCGAGTACACGTCGGGTTGAAACGCGCCCACCACCAGCGTGAACGTCGTATCGAACAGCGCGTGGACGATCAGCGTGGGCCAGATCGTCCGCATCCGCAAACGGACTGCCGCGAAAAAGAAACCAAACAGCGCCGCCTGCACCGCGCGCAGCGCCAGTTCTGCGGGCGTATACGGCACGAGCGCATTGCTGAGATGCGCAAGCCCGAAGAGCACCGACGAGATCAGCGCTGCGTTCATCCACCCGTAACGCTCCAGCGCGCGCAGCGCCAGTCCGCGAAAGAACGTCTCTTCGGTGAAGGCAATCAGCAAGGTATAGACGAGCAGAATCAGCGTCAGGTGATTGCCTGTCAACAGCGCGCCGAGTTCGACGTGTGGACTGAGGGCGATCAAGCCGCCGATCTCGATCAACAGCCAGAGCGCCAGCGGCAGCCAGAGACCACGATGCCGCCACCGCGCGGGCGCGACGACCCCCGCTTCACGCCACCAACCAAACGCGGTCAGCAGTACGATTCCGACCACGACAAAAAGCGCGTAAAGCAGCAAGCCATAGACAAACGATGGCAGATTCGGAGCATGGTCGCGCAGGAACAGCACGACAAACTGCAAACCGGCAAAATAGACGAGCGCGAGCAGCACGGCGGTGACGAGCGCGTGGCGCTCCGCCTGGACGGCGATCTTCCGCGGAGGACGCGGTGGGATTGTTGTCACGGGTAATCTCCTCTAGAACACGAATGGAATGAAGCGTCGTGTGCGCCGCATATAGTCGACGTACGGCTGACCGATTTTTTCGCGCAGCGCCTGCTCTTCAACTGAGACGCGGTAGGCGTATCCAAGCAAGGTGCAGACCATGATCGCGACCAGACTCGTCCAATTGGTCACCGTCAGCCCTAGACCCAGCATCGTCAGCAGCGTTCCGCGATACGCCGGATGCCGGATGTAGCGATAGGGTCCCGATTGCACAACAGGTTGATCGGGGCGCACGGCAACATCGCGCGTAAAGTATTGCCCTAACACGCGGATGGCGTACCAACGCAACGCCACACCCACCAGCATTAGCGCTTCGCCGATTCCGAAATCAACCGGCTCGAACGCGGGACCGAGCCGCTCCTGGGTCAGATAGCCAATCGGCGCGATGTCCTCCGCGTCT
>JAMCRS010000203.1:0-1296 GCA_023380675.1 Chloroflexota bacterium | reverse complement strand
GCGCGCTGGAAGAACGCGCCGAGCCATTCGGGCACGACCCAGATGGCAAACGCGATCCAGAAGATGAGCGTGTAGGTAGTGTTTCCAAACAATAAGGGCAGCATCATTTGCAAGTTTTGCGCTTGGGTTTGGCGGTCTTGGCGCTGGTGCGCGGCGGCGCGCCACAAATGCCATAGAGCAGCAAGTTCGCGGTCTCGCGTGCGGCGGTCTGCGGATCATCGCCGTTGAGCAGGCGGATGAGCAAGGCGTTGGTCATCATCGCCGCAGCGTGCGCTGCGTTCACCCCGCGCGTTGGTGCCGCTTGAAGGATGGCAGTCAACGGGGCAGGTAGGGGCGCGATCCGGCGCGGATCTGTAGCAGCCGTAGGTCGCGAGCCGGTCAGTGCGTACTCGGTGACCGCCTGAAAGAGCGCACTCACCAGCGGTCGGTTACCCGGCACCATCTCCGCCAGACGCTGAAAGTGGCGGTGTACCACGGTCTCGAAGGACCGGTTAACCTGGATCCCTTTTTCGGCTGAAGCCTGCAAAGCGTGCAGCGGTTCTTCGAACAGCGCGGCGGCGACGCCGGCTTTGCTGCCAAAGCGATTGTACACGGTGGCAGGACCAACACCCGCGCTTTTGGCAATCTGCTCGACCGAGACAGCGCCATAGTCGAATTGGTTGAACAGTTTCCGCGCGGCGCTCAGAATCTTGTCCCGCGACTGTTGGCGACGCGATTGGGCTGCCCGCTGCCGCCATTCTTCCGTCTTGCGATTCTTTGAGACCACCATTGTTCCATTGGCTCCCTTCTTCACCGGCCGGTATTCCAATTAGAGCATCTCTATTTTATAGTATCTCTAATTCAATGTCAAGTTTCCGCTGGTCCTCCTGCCGTATCTCGGCTTGAGCAAGACGAGCTTCATGGCCGGCATGTTCAACCTGCTCGTCGTTGCGATCAACCTGCGCGTGTTTGCGAAAGGCCTGGCGCAAACGCGTTTGATTTCGGCGGCGACGCTTGGTGTCGCGGCGCTGCTCGCTGGCGGATTTGTCCAGTCGGCGGCGATCACATCGCTCTTCGAGCATCGTCTTTACCAGGATCAGATCATTTACGCCGAGCAATCGCGCTACCAGCGCATCATCGTCACGCGTTACCAGGATGACGTGCGGCTCTTCTTGGACAACGAGCTGCAGTTCTCCAGCCGCGACGAATACCGCTACCACGAATCGCTCGTCCATCCCGCGATGTCGCTCGCGCCGTCACGCGAGAATGTGCTCGTCATCGGCGGCGGCGACGGTCTGGTGATGCGCGAGGTGCTCA
>JAMCRS010000202.1 GCA_023380675.1 Chloroflexota bacterium | reverse complement strand
CCGGCAGGCGAGCTCCACCGCGCGTTCAGACGGAATCGTCTGTCCTACCGGCACCAGTATCTTGTGCATCGACGTAAGCGAACGCCGGACCTTGACCGCCTGAAGTGGAAGCGCGGGTGGAACGCGGAACATCCATAGGAAAAGCGTTCCCACCGCCGTTACGAATACCAGCCCGAGAAGAATTCCAATAGGGTGCGTCTGAATCATCGCCCCGTCCTGTTCCACTGCTTGAGCCGCGTATGGCCCAACCAGAGCCGATAAAGCCCAAATCCGACGAACGCCAGCCCGGTCAGGATCGCCGGAGGGGAGATCGCGACCTGGAGCGTGCGAGCCAGGATAACGACGCCGAGCGCGAGCGACAGCACGGCGAGCAAAAGGCGGTACTTATCCCCGAGTGTGAACTGCGTCGGGGGTGGAAGTCGGTTTGGCATGATTCGTTATCTTATCGCGGCGCGCGAGCGCGTCCTTGTATTCTTCGAGCAGCTCGAATTCCTCGGCGCTCGTCAACACCTGGATCTGCTCCGCTTCCCAGTCGTGGTGCACGTTCCCGAGAAGCGTGAGCTTGTTGCGGCGCCGCCACAGAATATAGTAGGCGATGCAGAGCAGGACCCAGGCCGGACCGGCGATTCGCCCGATCTCATGGGTCAGGATGACCTCGAACAAGATGAAGCTGACGCCGATCATTCCGACGACGCCGAGGACCGGAAAATCCACCCGACGGCCGCGCCAATTGATCTTGGCGTTGAACGGCATGATATAAGGCCGCGGCGAATAGGGGTCCTTGAAGCGGAGGACGATGAGCGAAACGAACACGAGTGTATAGCCCAAGGTGGCGCCAAAGGCATACATGTTCCCGAGCGTATCCAGCGCGCTCGGGGTCAAGAAGGAAAGAAACGCTTCCGCGGCCCCCATCAATGAAAAGACGACGATCGTACGGACCGGCGTGTGAAAGCGGGGGTGCACCTTGTCCAGCCACTTGGACGCGAGGTGCAGCTGGCTCATCGAAAAGGTCAACCGCGACGCACCCATCACGCCGGTATTCGCGCTGATCAACAGGATCGTCGCGCCGAGGATGGCGGCGAACGGGCCGGCGATGATCCCGAGAAACGGTATCGCTCTGGCGAGCTCGGCCACCGGGTCCCCGATATTCTGCGCGAAATGTTGCCAGGGCAGGATCCCCAATCCCACGGTCGAGAAACTGAGGGCGAAGATGAAAACGGTGAAGATGAGCGCGATGCTGGTGCGCGGAATGACGGTCGCGGGACGGCGCGTCTCCTGCGCCGCCTGCGAGATCGATTCGAGTCCGACGAACGAGATGATCGCGAGACTTGAACCGTACATGAATCGGTCGATTGGCAGCGTCTGAAACGAGAGGGTCCACTGCTGGAGGAGGAATTGCGGATTCCAGGCGAGGACGAAGCCGAAAAACACGACCGACGATTCGAGCACCAGATCCACCCCACCGAGGACTTCATTCAGCAGCGAAGACTCGCGCACGCCGCGAATGTTGACGACGATGAGAAAGGCGATCAACAGCATCGTCTCGGCAAGCCAGATGATCTTGATGTCGGCGAACGGGCCGATCGCGATCGAGACCTTTCCAATGTCGACGCCGAGAACGAACGGGGCGAAAAAATTGATATAGCCGGCGGAGGCCACTGCGAAAAGAGCGATATCGATCGTATAGTCGAGCAACAGGGCCGAGCCGGTCACAAAACCCCAAAAATCACCCAGCCCGCGCAGCGTGAAATACTGGCCGCCCCCGGCGACCGGATAAGTGGAAGCGAGCTCGGTATACGCCAGCCCGATCATGATATAGACCAGGCCGGCAAATGCAAACGCAGCCGGCGCCAGCCCCTGCGCTGCGGCGATCACGAGGCCCAGGGCGGCGTAAATATCCGCGCCGACGTCCGCATAGCCCCAGGTGTACGAGCCCCATACGGATACGTCCCGCCGGAGCTCGACTTTCTGCGCTGTCGCAGCGCTTTCTGCCATTCGCGCCTTCTCCTTTGAAGGAGTTTCGTCAAATTGAACGACGAAGGACGCGGGCTCCTTCGTCATTCCCTGTTCATTCTATCCCTGGCCGGAACAAAAGTCAAAACGGCGCCGAACCTTACGCCAGCACTGCGACCTGCGACAGAATCTGCGCCGAGGTCGACTGCATCACCTGGATCGCCTTGGAGGGACAGGCCGCCTGGCAGGCGCCGCAGCCCTTGCACAATACTGCATTGACGCGCGCTTTGCCCGTTCGTGGGTTGATCGCGGGCGCGCCGTATGGACAGGCTGCCACGCACAAGCCACACCCGGCGCAAACATCCTCGTTCACGCGCGAGGTGGCCGACTCGACCTTGACCTGGCCGCGGCACAGCGGCGCCAGCGCCGACGAGGCCGCCGCACGTGCCTGGGCGAGCGTGTCCACGATATCCTTGGGCCCCTGACACGTCCCGGCAAGAAATACGCCGTCGACCGCGGTCTCGACCGGCCGGAGCTTGGGGTGAATTTCCAACAGAAAGCCGTCCCCGGAGCGCGGGAGCCCGAGCAGATTGGCAATCTCGTCCGTCTCTGCCCGCGGGGTGAGGCCGATGCCGAGCACGACCAAGTCCGCCGGTATTTCCACCGGCGTTTGGAGAAGGGTATCTTCTGCGCGCACGACGAGCTCGTCCCCGCGCTTGAATATCTCCGACACGTAGCCGCGGCGGTAGCGCACACCTTCCTTCCGTACCGCGTCGTAGAACTCCTCGTGTCCTTTGCCAAAGGCGCGCACGTCGGCATAGAGAACGGTCACACTGGCGTCCGGCAGACGTTCCTTCACCGTGTGCGCCTGTTTCGCGTTCACCATGCAGCATACCCGCGAACAGTAGGAGTTGCCGCTCGTCTCGTCACGCGAACCGACACACTGGACGAAGACGACTCGCCGGGCCGATTTGAAGGCGTCCGGAAAGCCGTCCGCCCGGCTCGCGAGTCGCTCGAACTGCAGCGACGTGATCACGTTCGAATACCGGCCAAAGCCCAGCTCCGGTTTCTTACTTGCCTCAAAGGTCGCGGCGCCGGTGGCGACGACGATCGCGCCGACCTCGAGTTCGGTCGACGTCTCGGTTTGCGTCACGTCTATCGCTCGCTCGGCACATGCCGCGACACACGCCGGCTCGACCGACCCGGCAGCGCCGACGTCGCCGGCGACACACACGTGGTCCTGAACGAAGCTACATGCGCGATCGTCGACGACGAACTTGCCGTCCGTTGCGCGGTAGATCGCGCGGCGAGCGGAGAGGCCGGCTTCGAACAGGTCCGGCACGGAGACCGGGCACGCCTCGACGCACTTGGCGCATGAG